>JAZNBB010000109.1:0-32336 GCA_045586845.1 Eubacteriales bacterium | reverse complement strand
TCTTTACATCGGGCACCACGGGATATCCCAAGATCGCAGCGCACAGCTACAAGTACGCGCTGGGTCACTTCCATACCGCAAAATACTGGCATTGCGTTGATCCCGAGGGTCTGCATCTGACCATTTCGGATACCGGCTGGGCAAAAGCCATGTGGGGCAAGATGTACGGTCAATGGCTGTGTGAGGCTGCCACCTTTGTTTACGATTTTGACCGCTTTGACGCCTCCGTCATTCTGCCCATGTTTGCAAAATACCGTATTACCACCTTCTGTGCTCCCCCCACCATGTATCGCATGATGATCAAGCAGGATCTCAACAAATACGATCTCTCGTCGGTCAAGCATGCTGCCATTGCGGGTGAGGCACTCAATCCCGAGGTATATCACCGCTTCAAGCAGCTCACGGGACTGGAGCTCATGGAGGGCTTTGGCCAGTCCGAGACCACCTTGGTCATCGGCAACCTGGTAGGCATGACACCCAAGATTGGCTCGATGGGTAAACCCGTACCGCTTTACGATGTCAGCATCGTGGACGCTGACGGTCATCCGGTGGGCGTTGGTGAGAGTGGCGAGATCGTCATCCGCACGGATAAGGAACACCCGAACGGCTTGTTCCAAGGCTATTACAACGCCCCCGACAAAACTGCCGAGGTATGGCATGACGGATACTACCACACGGGCGACGTGGCGTGGCGCGACGAGGACGGCTACTTCTGGTACGTCGGCAGAGTTGACGACGTCATCAAGTCGTCCGGCTACCGCATAGGACCCTTCGAGATCGAGAGCGTGATCATGGAGCTGCCCTACGTGCTGGAATGCGGTGTCAGCGCTTCACCCGATGAGATCCGCGGTCAAGTAGTCAAGGCAAGCATCGTGCTCACGGGCGGCAAGCAGCCCTCAGAGGAGCTGAAAAAAGAGATTCAACAGTACGTCAAATCACGTACCGCACCCTATAAATACCCAAGAATCGTGGTCTTCTGCGAAAGCCTGCCCAAAACAAGTAGCGGAAAGATCATTCGCAACAAGCTGTGATGCAAGCAAAACGCATTACACTTTTCGTAGGTCACTACGGCAGCGGAAAAACCAATCTCGCCGTCAACTTTGCCACACACTTGCACAGGCAGGGTAAGCGTGTAGTGCTGGCAGATATGGATATCGTCAACCCCTATTTCCGCTCCAAGGACAGCGAAGCCGAGCTTGAAGCCATAGGCATTCAAACGCTTTCCTCGCCTTACGCAAACACCAATCTGGACGCACCCGCCATGCCCGCCTCGTTTTACGGCATATTTGAGCACCGCGACCGCTACGCAGTCCTGGACGTGGGCGGTGACGACCGCGGCGCGGTGGCGCTTGGCAGATACGTGCCCATGATCCGTGAGGAAAACGACTTTGAGATGATCTTTGTGGCAAACGCGTACCGCGCACTGACCCCCACTCCGGAGGACGCATTCGAAGTGCTGCGCGAGATCGAGCAGGCTTGCAAGCTACCCGTAAGCGCGATCGCCAACAATTCGCATCTGGGTGAATTTACCGACGCACAGACCGTGCTTGACTCCGAAGCCTATATTCAAAAGCTTTGCGAGCTTGCGGGACTGCCGCTGGTCATGACCGCGTTTACCGAAAATCTTGCACCCGACCTTTTGGGTCGTGTGCCGCACCCATTCCCCATCACTCTACAGAAAAAATACTATTGATTCTACATAACGGAGGACCCCATTATGGCTAAATTAACCATTGACGCCGAACGCTGCAAGGGCTGCGGACTTTGCGTTGCAACCTGTCCCAAAAAGCTTTTGCGCATTGCCAAAGAAAAAATCAACTCCAAGGGCCATTGCCCTGCAGAGATCACCGACCAAGCCGCTTGCGTGGGCTGCGCCAACTGCGCGCTGATCTGCCCCGATTGCGTTATCACGGTAGAAAGATAAGGAGGAGCACATCATGTCCGAAAAGGTACTTATGAAAGGCAATGAAGCCATTGCCGAGGCTGCCATTATGGCTGGCTGCCGTCATTATTTCGGCTATCCCATCACCCCTCAGACCGAGATCGCGGCTTACATGGCAAAAAAGATGCCCAAAATCGGCGGCTGCTTCCTGCAAGCCGAGAGCGAGATCGCAGCGATCAACATGGTCTACGGCGTATCCGCCACAGGCAAGAGAGTCATGACCTCTTCCTCTTCCCCCGGAATTTCGCTTAAGAGCGAAGGAATTTCCTACCTGGCAGGTGCCGACCTGCCCGCGCTTATCGTCAACGTACAGCGTGGAGGCCCCGGTCTTGGCGGTATCCAGCCCTCTCAGTCTGACTACTTCCAGGCAACTCGCTCCTGCGGTCACGGCGACTTCCATCTGATCGTGCTGGCTCCCAGCTCGGTACAGGAAATGGCAGAGCTGACCGTCAAGGGTTTTGACCTTGCAGACAAATACCGCATGACCTCCATGATCCTCGCAGACGGCACTATGGGTCAGATGATGGAGCCCGTATCCCTCTCCGATATCAAGCCGATCGAGGTTGAAAAGCCTTGGGCTGTCACCGGTACCAAGCTTGAAAGAAAACACAACATCGTCAACTCACTCTCCCTCGTTCCCGAGGAGCTGGAACAGCAGAACTTCGACCGCTTTGCGCGTTACCGCTTGGTCGAAGAAAACGAAGTCATGTACGAGGAGTTCATGATGGAGGATGCAGAGATCTGCATCGCAGCCTTCGGTATTGCAGCTCGCGTCTCCAAGAACGCCGTCATTGCTGCCCGTGAAAAGGGTATTAAGGTGGGCATGATCCGTCCCATCACGCTTTGGCCCTTCCCCAAAAAGGCTTTCCGCAAGGCTGCTGACCAAGTCAAGGCATTCTTGTCGGTCGAGCTGTCCATGGGTCAGATGATCGACGACATCAGGCTTGCCGAGGAGTGCATCCGCCCTGTTTACCTGTGCAACAGAGCAGGCGGTATGATTCCCTCTCCCGAGCAGGTGCTGGAAAGCATTCAGAACATTGCAGGAGGTAACTGACCATGGTAGTTTTCAAAAGACCGCATGCTCTTGCGGACATGACCATGCACTATTGTCCCGGCTGTACACACGGTATTGTGCACAGACTGGTGGCTGAAGCCATGGATGAGCTGGGCATTGAGGGGCGCACGGTAGGCGTTGCACCCGTCGGCTGCTCGGTCATGGCATATAACTATTTCAATTGCGACATGGTGGAGGCGGCACACGGTCGCGCTCCCGCCGTTGCAACCGGACTCAAGAGAGCTAACCCCGACTCGGTGGTATTTACCTATCAGGGCGACGGCGATCTTGCATCCATCGGTATGGCAGAGACGGTGCACGCCGCTGCCCGCAATGAAAACATTACCGTCATTTTTATCAACAATGCGATCTATGGCATGACGGGCGGTCAGATGGCGCCCACCTCTCTGCCCGGTCAGATCACCCAGACCTCTCCCTACGGCAGAGACACCGCACATTGCGGCTACCCCGTCAAGGTTTCCGAAATGCTTTCGCAGCTTGAGGGTCCGCAGTACATCGAGCGCGTAGCCGTAACAAGCGTGGCAGGCATCCGCAAGGCAAAGAAGGCGATCCTCAAAGCATTCCAAAACCAGGTCGAAGGCAAGGGCTTCTCTTTGGTTGAAGTCATTTCCACCTGTCCTACCAACTGGGGTATGACACCCGAAAAGGCAATGCAATGGGCAAACGATAATATGCTGCCCTACTATCCGCTTGGCGTGTACCGCGACAGAGACGCCGAGAGCAAGGAGGACGTTCAGGCATGAAAACCTTAGAGATGTTGATTGCAGGCTTTGGCGGACAGGGCGTGCTGTTCCTTGGCAAGATCGTAGCCTATCAAGGGCTGATCGCAGATAAGCAGGTCAGCTGGCTTCCTTCCTACGGCCCCGAAATGCGCGGCGGTACGGCAAATTGCTCGATTATCATCAGCGACACCCCCGTCGGCTCTCCCATCGTGGCAAAGCCCGATTGTCTGGTTGCCATGAACTTGCCCTCACTGGATAAGTACGAGGACGCAGTCGTACCGGGCGGTAAGATCTTTGTGGACAGCACACTGATCACTCGCAAGATCATGCGAGAGGACGTGGATGCTTACTACATCCCCGCAACCCAAATCGCCAATGAAATGGGCATTCCCACACTGGCAAATATGATCATCCTGGGCAAGGTGCTCGCTGAGTACCCCGAGATCGGTATGGACTATCTGGATGCTGCTATGGCGAAGGTAGTCAGTGCCAAGAGAGCCAACCTGATCGAGCAGAACCTGAACGCCATCAAGCTGGGCTACGAATACAAAGCATAAGGAGATAGCATCATGTTGGATATCAAGATCATTGAAAATGAGCAAACTTGGACTCTTCCCGAGGAAAGCAAGTTAGGATTTGGCCGTTACTTTACCAACCATATGTTCATGATGGACTACAATAAGCAGGAGGGCTGGCATAACGCACGCATCGTGCCCTTTGGCAGCATTGCCCTGCATCCCGCCTCCACCGTACTGCATTACGGTGCCGAGATCTTCGAAGGGCTGAAGGCTTACCGCCGTCTGTCCGACGGCAAGGTGCAAATGTTCCGCCCCTTGGAGAACATTCGCCGCATGAACGTGTCCGCAGAAAGACTTTGCCTGCCTACCATTCCCGAAGAGGATGCGCTGCAGTGCTACACTGAGTTTGTGCGCCACGAGCAAGCTTGGGTTCCCCACACCGAGGGTACCTCGCTCTATATCCGCCCCTTCATGTTCGGTAACGACCCCTTCCTCGGTGTACACGGCGTCAACGAGGCTGTGTTTATGATCATTGCCTCTCCCAGCGGCTCTTACTACAAGGAAGGCATCAACCCGGTCAAGATCATGATCGAGGGCGAGGATGTCCGTGCAGTCAAGGGAGGCACGGGCCACATCAAGTGCGGCGGCAACTACGCTGCCAGCACCCGAGCCGGCGACAAGGCTGAAAAGCAGGGGTATTCCCAGGTGCTTTGGCTGGACGGCGTGGAGCGCAAGTACATCGAAGAAGTGGGCGCGATGAACGTTATGTTCAAGATCAATGGTGAGATCGTCACCCCCGCGCTGACCGGCTCCATTCTGCCCGGTATTACCAGAAAATCCTGCCTGGAGGTGCTGCGTGACGCGGGTTACCCCGTCAGCGAGCGCCGTATCAGCGTAGATGAGCTGATCGAGGCCGCCCAAAACGGCACGTTGGAGGAGGCTTGGGGCACAGGCACAGCTGCCGTTGTCTCCCCTATCGGCGAACTCTGCTATGCAGGCGTCCGTTACCCCGTCAGCGGCGGCAAGATCGGCGCTGTCACCCAATCCCTGTATGATACCTTGACCGGTATTCAATGGGGAAAGATCGAGGACACCAAGGGTTGGACCCTCGAAATCTGATAAACGGAGAACACCTTTATGCGCAATCTCACAATTAACGATATTACACTTTGCACAAAGCTCGCAGCGGAACAGTTGTCCTTCCGTGAAAAGGTACAGGCTGCCAGACTGCTCGGCAAAATGCACGTCTCGCAGATCACGCTGCCCGTGATGAAGAACCACAAAGCAGACGCGCTGCTGGCTCGTACTGTCGCGTCGGTCATTACCGACACGGTGCTTTGCGCACACGTCAAGCCCGACAGCTCGGACGTGGAGGAGGTATACGCTTCTATCAGCACCGCCAAACACAAGAAGCTGGCACTTGCACTGCCCGCGTCACAAGCACAGTTAGAGTTTTTTTACCACCTCAAGCCCGCAGGCGCGATTGAAACGGTACAAAAAGGTATTCATGCCGCACACGCACTCTGTGAGAATGTAGAATTTGTAGCTGAAGATGCCGTGCGCGGTGATTATTCAATTCTGACCGGCTGTATCAAGGCAGCCATTGAAGCAGGCGCAGACACGGTCACCATTTGCGACCCCGAGGGCTATGCACTGCCCGCAGACATGATCGCCTTTATTCAAAAGCTCAAATCCGACGTGCCTGAGTTGCAAAATGTCACGCTTGGTTTGCATTGCTCGGACGCTTGCAGTCTCGCTCTTGCCACCGCGCTGGAATCCTTGTCTGCAGGTGTGGCACAGATCGATCTGTGCTGTGCCGGCAACGAAGCACCGAACACCGCAGCCACACTTGCTATTTTGGCGCAAAGATCCGAAAAACTGGGCGTCGATACCGACGTACTTTACACAGAAGCAAAAACCTGCGCCGCTGCCGCCTCCGCTTTGTTTGACAAAAAAGCAGGAAGCAAAACGACCGCCGTACTGCAGAATGAGGGTGAGAGTCTTGTACTCGATGCAACCGCAGATAAGTATACCGTGCTTGCAGAGGTAGCAAAGCTGGGCTATACCCTTTCATCCGAGGATGCAAACCGCGTATACGAGGAATGTAAGAGAATTGCCGCAAGCAAGACGATCGGTACACGCGAGCTGGACACCATTGTGGCAGCCGTTGCCATGCAGGTGCCCTCCACCTATAAACTGATCACCTATGTCATCAACAGCGGCAACACCTTCTCCTCCTCCGCACACGTAACGGTCGAGAAGAGTGGCAAGGCACTGCAAGCCATCTCACTTGGAGACGGTCCCATCGACGCGGCATTCAAGGCACTTGAGCAGATCGTTGGACATCACTACGAGCTGGACGATTTCCAGATCCACGCCGTGACTGAAGGCCGTGAGGCAGTTGGCTCTGCGCTTGTCAAGCTGCGCTCCGAGGGCGCCCTGCACGCAGGTCAGGGCATTTCCACCGATATCATCGGTGCGTCCATCCGCGCCTACCTTGACGCACTCAACAAGATCGTTTATGAGGAGGACCGCGCGTGAAGCTTTGCTTTTCCAACCGAAAATGGACGTCCTGCTCTTATAGCGATCTGCTTTCTCTATGCGATACTACGGGGATGCAGGGGCTGGAGCTTTACGACGTTGCAGATACCCTGGGTGCACCCGGTCAGCCCTTTGACGCATCGTGTGCCAGAGGCACGCTGCACACGCTGATCGACAATCACGTCAGCGTTGTTTGCTTTGATACCTCGGCAGATCTGTCCGACCCGGACAGTGCCGCTTGTGTGCAAACACTGCGCTCCTATATCGCGCTGGCATCTGTATTCCGCGTTCCATACGTGCGCGTGCATACGCGTACCGACGGCAAGGATTGCTTTGATACCGTTTGCAACAACATCGCTCCCCTGCTGCCCTTTGCGCAGCAGCACGGCGTAACCCTGTTGCTTGAGACTGCGGGTTGCTTTGCGCATACCGACAGCCTGCGCGAGATCCTCAACCGCTTTGCAAGCGACAGTCTCGGCGCACTTTGGGATATGTTCAACACCTGCATTGAAGCAGGAGAATCTCCCGAGACCACCATCACCAACCTGGGTGCATACGTCAAGCACGTCCACGTGCGTGACTCCAAGGATGGCGAATACTGCTTTATGGGAGAGGGCGACCTGCCTATGACCGAGCTGATCGGTGCACTGGCATCGGTCAACTACGATGGCTTTATCTCGCTGGAATGGGATCCCGCATGGATCGAGGACCTCTCGGATCCCGAGATCATTCTCACCCAGTTTACAACCTACATGGAACGCTTTGCCAATACCGCGCGCGCACAGGATCACCTGTACGACAACAACGCGCACACAGGCAAGTACGTCTGGAAAAAGGACACGCTGATCGACATGACTTTCTCACAGGTGCTTGACCGCATGGTAGAGCTGTTCCCCGATCAGTACGCCTTCAAGTACACCACACTGAATTACACCCGCACCTACGCGCAATTCCGCCGTGACGTGGATAAGTGCGCACGTGCTCTGCTCTCGCTTGGTGTACGTCCGGGCAGCCATGTGGCGGTCTGGGCAACCAACGTGCCCGAGTGGTATATAGCCTTTTGGGCGGTGACCAAAATCGGCGCGGTGCTGGTCAGCATGAACACCGCCTACAAGATCCACGAAGCAGAATACCTGCTTCGTCAGTCAGATACGCATACCTTGATCATGGTGGATGGATATCGTGACTCCAATTACAGACAGATCATTCGGGAGCTTTGCCCCGAAATGCAAAGCACGCCCACAGGCGAGGCACTGCATTGTAAGAGACTGCCCTTTTTGCGCCGCGTGATCACCTGCGGCTTTGAGGAAGCGGGTGCGCTGACCTGGGAGCAGGCAATGACCTATTCGAAACATACCCCCCGCGAGGAGCTTGCCCGTATAGCTGCGGGCGTTTCTCCGCACGACGTGTGTAATATGCAATATACCTCGGGCACGACCGGCTTCCCCAAGGGCGTTATGCTGACACATTACAATATCGTCAATAACGGGAAGTGCATCGGCGACCGCATGGATCTTTCCACCGCCGACCGCATGATGATCCAGGTGCCCATGTTCCATTGCTTTGGCATGGTGCTGGCAATGACCGCGTCCATGACGCACGGCGTTTCCCTCTACCCCCTGCCCTATTTTTCGCCGCGCCCCGCGCTGGCTTGTATCCATCAGGAGCGCATCACGGCATTCCACGGCGTTCCCACCATGTTTATAGCACTCCTGGAACACCCCGACTTCGCCAAGACCGATTTCTCACACGTGCGCACCGGTATCATGGCGGGCAGCCCTTGCCCCATATCCGTCATGCGTGACGTGGTTGAAAAGATGCACATGAGCGAGATCACCATCGTATACGGTCAGACCGAGGCATCACCCGGCTGCACCATGTCCTCGACCGATGATCCGCTTGAGGTGCGCGTCGGCACGGTAGGCCGCGCCCTGCCCGAGATCGAGTGCAAGGTGGTAGACCCCGAAACCGGTGAGGAAATGCCTGTTGGACAGAACGGTGAGTTTGTTGCCCGCGGCTACAACATCATGAAGGGTTATTACAAGATGCCCCGCGCAACCGCTTCCGCCATTGATAAGGACGGTTGGCTGCATACGGGTGACCTTGCCGCCATGACCGAGGACGGAAATTTCCGTATCACGGGCAGACTCAAGGACATGATCATCCGCGGCGGTGAGAACATCTATCCCAAGGAGATCGAGGAGTTTATCTACACCCATCCCAAGGTCAAGGACGTACAGGTCATCGGCGTACCCGACGAGCAGTACGGCGAGGAGATCATGGCTTGCATCATTCTCAAAGAGGGTGAGAGCATGACCGAAAAGGAAATGAAGGGCTATATCCTTGATCATATGGCGCGCCATATGTGCCCAAGTATATTGATTTTGTGGACTCCTTCCCCATGAACGTGGCAGGTAAGATCCTCAAATACAAAATGCGCGAGGACGCAGTCAAAAAGCTGGGCTTGCAAAAAGCCGACGGCATCGTCACCGCATAAGGAAAAGAACCGAAATCCAAGGATTTCGGTTCTTTTTGTGTGATACCATACAAGGATAACACTCGGGGCACTTTCTTGCTCACTCCGCGTTCCGCACTCCGTACAATCATAAAAATTTCTTAAATGCGCGCAGAATGATTGACGCGAGTGGGAGAATATGCTATAATAAGGCGTTGGCAAAGGAGGATACTATGGAAAAGACAAAGAAAAGCGCAGTGCTCGTGCTGCTGCTCTCGCTTTCCCTTTGCGTTTGCATGGGTCTTGTGGATGCCGTGCTCTCGCCGCCGTATGCGGTCAAGAGTGCCATCAAGCTTGTCTTGTTCGGCGCGATTCCCGTCCTGTACCTTTTCGCCACCAAATCCTTTGAGCCGCGCAAGCTACTCTCGCTCAAAAAGCTGCACGTAAAGCTGATTGCGCCGCTCGCCATCGGCATTTTTGCCGTGATCATGGTCGCCTTTTTCGCCCTGCGTAGTTTTATTGATTTTTCATCCATCACCGATTCCGTGACCGCAGACGCGGGTGTGACGCGCGAAAATTTCATTTTCGTAGCCCTCTATATCGCGCTGATCAACTCGTTTTTGGAGGAATTCTTCTTCCGCGGATTTTGCTTCTTTGGGCTGCGCCCGCTCGGGCTTCCCTTTGCCTATGCGACAAGTGCTCTGCTTTTTTCCGCCTATCACGTTGCTTTTATGGACGGCTGGCTCTCGCCCGTCATTTTCGCGCTGTCTCTTGTCGGCATGGCGATCGGCGGCGGCATTTTCGCCTTTCTCAATCACAAGACAGAAAGCCTGCTGCCCTCGTATCTGGTGCACATGGCATCCAATCTCGCAACCAACCTGATCGGCATTATGATGTTTTATTCGTAAAGGAGGTACAATTTTGACCGATTCCCCGAAATACGTTTACGTGATGTTTTCATCCACGCAATACATGATAGCCAAATTCATCCGCGCCTTTACCCACCACCGCTACAACCACGTGTCGATCTCACTGGACGGCAACCTGCAAACCATGTATTCCTTTGCCCGTCGCTACGAGGATACGCCCTTTTGCGGCGGCTTTGTGGTCGAAACGCCCGAACGCTATATCCGTCGCAACGTGGCAGCTTCGGTACAGATCTGCGCTATCCCCGTAACAGACGCGCAATATGCCATCATCCGTGACCGCCTGTCGGCTTACACGGCAGAGGCGCAGGATTACGTTTATAACTACGTGGGTGCCTTGACTTTTCTGTTCCGCCGCCGTGTTGCCTTGGAAAAATGCCACACCTGCGTGGATTTTGCCACTGAGTTGATCTCCATGACCGGTGCGGGCATCAATCCGGCTCGCTTTTATTCGATTCGCGGACTTGCGCGCAATCTTGCACGCTACAAGGTCTATGAGGGGCATTATTACGCACCGTTGACGCTTTCGGATATGCCCTCGGAGTATGCAAAACACCACACCAAGCGTTTTCGCATCAAAGAAACGGCAAAAAACCTCTCGATCCTGATAGGGCGGTACGCCTCGTCATTGAAAATCAAGAGGTTGAAATAAGTTGTTATCGCCCATGCGAAACCCCGAGTTATCATAACAGGCAACACCTGAAAAGGTGTTGCCTGTTTGCTTTTTTACTTATCAAATCATCAGCATGGAATCATGCTCGGTCAACGTGCCATGCTCATACAACAGCGTTTTGACCTCGTATTTGCCGAACTCCAACGAAATTGTTGTGCCCATGACCGTGCAATCGCACTTGCGTGCGGTATCCAGATTGTTGAACAGGCGTACCATGTAAACGTCGCCATCCAATTTGCGGAAGCAGGAGAGCGCGATATCGTTGTCGGAAAGCACGACGGGAGAACTCTTGAGATACGTACCGTTACCGTGGGGATACACGTTGACGGTATAAAGCTTCTGACTGAACTCGGTCGCCATGCGCTCAAGCTCGCCTCTCTCACAAATTGCTACGCGGAATGAAAACTCGTGCACGCCGAGATCGATGTAATCGTAATATCTCTCATCGGGCAGAATGGGCAACAGTCCCGAAGGATGTGCGCAATATACAGAACCGTTGAGCAACGTCAGATACAGATTGCCGTTCTCGAGCGAGCAGCCGTACGAGCCGCTCTTGAATACGCCCAGCATCTTATCACCGCACTCGATTGCCACAAATCTCTGCGAGCACTGCTCCAGCTCTGTGCTATATTCCTGCGTGCCGAACGCAGTCTGACCGATAAACTTGCCCACCTCGGCAAGCGGAATCTCTAACTTAAGCCCCTTACCCTTGTCATTCCAAGTCACGTTGACCTTGACGTCCACGTAAGGCAGATCGTTGTACAGCGTATACGCCACACGCACGTCCGACTTTCCCGTGGTATATTCGCTCTCCATTCTTGTCAACACGTCACCGCGCTCAATAACGCGCAGAGATGTCGTGCAGTCAAGCTTTGCAAGATCATTGCTCAAGGTCTTGAGCCACCAGCCCCAAGGATCTTCATTGTCGCTATAGGATACGGGAACAAACGCGCCACCGCCAAGATATTGCTTGCCGTTCAAGGACAGCCCCGACATCGCACCGCACTTTTCGCAGAAGTCTGCGTGCACGCCGCCTATGTCAAACGAGGTCTGCGGCGTTCTGTCTACGGGCACGCGATCCACCACGCTGAGCTTGACATCAAAGCGCGAAAGCGACATGGGCGCCAGCTTTGCGCGCACGGTCACTCTCTTGCGTCTGTCCATATTGATGGTCGAGCTTTCCTTAGTCAACTGCGAAACGCAAACACCGTGCTCGTCACGCACCTCGAGATGATACATGGTAGGTCCTGTGGAATCAATCGCGTCCATGATCAGCATTTCAAGGTCAAATACGCCGTCGATCTCGTAAGGCTGAGGATTAAATACCGCAAAGGGATATTCCCCGCCCTTGCCGCGCTCCCAGCCCTCGTACAGCTTAAAGAACGCGCGGGAGAACTGCTCGTCTAAAATTTCCAGCGCATAGTCCGCCTTGCGCAGGGAGGATACGTTGCCCTCTAAAATACTCGTGCCCGCAAGCACGTCATGGAACTGCACCATGGCAAGAATACGCTGTGCCTCATCCATAGCAGCCTTATCATATATAAAATCCGTTTCAAGAGCCGCGCGCGCACATATCTTTTCTGTCAAGAGCAGCTTATCCTCCAGCTCCGCATATCTGCGCTTGAGTGTACTGACCGAAGAATAACACTTGACAAAGCAGGGCTGCAGCGCACCGTCCACGCTTGCCGTAGGTGTTGCTGCGGCAAAGAACTGCTCGGGGGTGGAGTGCATGATCTGCACGCCGTTGCCAAGCTCCTCTTTCATAAACTCACCGATTTTGCGCAGATCCTTACGGGAGGGACCGCCGCCGTGGTTACCGATGCCCCACAAAGCGAACGCCACGTCTTGGTCCTGCCAGGGACGCATTTTTCTCTTGATGGCGTTTACCGCATTGCCCATCTCGGAGCAATAGATGGTATCGTCCTCAAATCTTGCAGCCTTGACGCTTGAGCCATCCAAGCCCTTCCACTCAAAGAACATATGCGGCAGGTCCATCATGGGAACGAGCGGACGGCAGAAAATGTAGCTGTCGTAACCGGTCTTGTTCAGGATCTGCACCAAGCCCTGCGTGTGACCGAACGAGTCAAAATTGACCGCCGTGGTAGGACGCACACCAAACTTATCCTTAAAATAGGTCAAACCCGTTTCGATTTGACGTACAAAGCCCTCACCGCTTGGCAGATTGCAGTCGGGCTGCACGTACCAACCGCCCATAATATGCCACTTGCCTGCTGCAACAAGCTGCTTGATGCGGTCAAACAGCGCGGGATCGTACCGCTCGATCCATTCGTAGAGCAGTGCCTCGTTGTGGCAGAAGATATAATCATACTCTTCCGCAAGCTCTGCAGCCGAATAAAAGGTTGCAAGCGCAGCGGCAGCACCTTCATTCCAATCCCATTGCCAGACGGGGTCAAGGTGTGCATTACAGATCAGATGCAGTTGTTTCATATACGTTCTCCTTTTTAGTTGAGTTCTGTTGATTTCATTATAACAGATGCCCCGCCAACTGTCAATGGCGGGGCTTGGATTATTTTCTGCTCTTTTTCAATCTGCTCTCGGCGTTGGCAGCTATGCGACTGTTAAACTCGGAAAAAATATGCATATCCTCCGGAGAAAAGCCATCAAAGATTCCGCGCAGGTATTGCTCGGCGGCGCCGAGCAGATCGGGCATCATGCACTCCGAAGTCTCGGTCAGGCAAAGGTGCACCACTCGCCTGTCCTGTCCGTCACGCGTGCGAAAAAGCAGATCCCTGCGGATCAGGTGCTCAACCGCCTTGGAAATATTGGCTTTTGCCATGCGGCTGTACTTGATGATATCGGTCGCAGTATTCCGGTCGGGATTGTTATACAGAAACAGCAGCACGGTTACCTCCGTGCTTGTCAAATGGTATTCCTTACACACCGGAGCAATACATTCCTGCAAATACTGATCTATGGTATATACTTTACCCAACCACTCGGAATAGTGCATGGCGCCTCCTTTAGTTTCTTTTCGAACTATCTGCCTTTATTATACAATATTTGTGCAGGTTTGTCAAGAGCCGCAACTCGTTTTTACACTTTCTGCACATTGACAAACTGCGGTGCATCGGGTATAATGAAATCAGAATATATGGAAAGGAAGCAAGCTCTATGAAACGTATCAGACTCTCTCCCCTTTTTTTGATTTTGGCACTTTGCCTACTGCTGCCCATGGCAGCGTGCACCGTGCAGCCGGATGGCGGACCGACCGATGATGCGGCACAAACCACCGATACACCGGTGCAGAGCGAGGATGAGCGAGACACCGCACTCGACATTAACACAGAATCCGACACCGAAACGTCACCCGAACAGGGCGAGATCGATTACTATCCCGGCATGACCTATGTCAAAGAGGAAAAGCAGATCTCGGTCGAGGGCTTTGACGTCTCCCGACTGGGTGAGGTGGTACGTGCTGACGATTATGGCGTTGCCACACTGCTGGACATAGATTTTGACGACGGAGATAAAACAGCGGGGGACAAGATCGCGTACCGTGACCTCAATCATGCCACTGTGATTGACGGACAGATGCACTTTATTCACGACGGCGAAACGTACGGCTCCGGTTGGTCTACCTGGACGCCGCTTGCTCCCGCATCGGTCAAGAACAACCATCAGGTACAGCTCTCCTTAGATATCAAGAGCTTTACACCCAATGCCGCATCCACAGGTACGCATACCTGGATCTCTACCTTTATCGGCTGCTACGTATCCAACTATTCGGGTAAGATCCCGGACGCGCCCGGCGACGGTCTTTGGTTCTCTTTCTCGGGCAACGATGTCATCACCGTCATCGGCGGGGACGGCGGAGGTTGGCCTGCGGGCTTTGCCTCGGTCAAGATCCCCCAAGGTTTTTCCGAGATGCAGCACGTAGACATCGTGTGCACAGAGAATTACGACACCTATATCTACGGCGCATTTGACGGCGGCGAGCGTCAGCTGCTGCTTAAGACCACCATGGACAGCTCCAAACTCACAGTATATAATGCCGCGGGTGAGCAGGTAGCCGAGACCGACAACACCATGAGCCATTACGCAGGCGACTATTTCGTATTCTTTACCCACATGGGCAGCAGCGTGATCGACAATCTGAACGTTTACGCATGCAGGAAGGAGGAAAAGCGCGTGGAAACCGTAATTACCGCGATCCCGGACGAGGGCGTGACCCCCGGACTTGATATGACCGACAAGACCGACCTTGTCAGCATTTGCTACTCGGTTTGGTTTGACGGTATCTTAGGCACAGGCACCGAGCCCGTAACCGATTTTCATAACATCACCGAGGTGTTGGAGGGTAAAAAGGACTGGGGTCCTCAGCACGCCTTCCACTACTGGGCAAAACCCGCGCAGGGCTATTACCGTTCCACAGACATAGAAGCTGCCAAGAACAACTTGATTTTGCTTGGAGAAGCAAATGTAGACTTTATCATTCTTGATTATACCAACGCAAACGACGGCTATATCACCAACACTGCCATGGGTAAGGTATGGATGTTCGACCCGCTTGAAACGCTGTGCCGCGCGACCTTGGAGTTGCGTGCCGAAGGATACCGCACCCCTTACATTGTGGCTTGGTGCGGTGCGTCCGATGGACTTATGATCAAAGCGCTTTATGAACGCTACTACACAGAAAACAACCCCTACGCCGACTGCTTTGTTTACTGGGAGGGCAAGCCCTTTATGCTCTACACCCAAAGCGCAGACACATTCCCCTGCACTGACCTGTTCACCGTTCGCTATATGTGGGGTCTGACAAGCGAAAACTGTTGGAGATTTCTCAACGTCAGCAACAAAAAAACCGTTTATAAACAGGACGGCGTAGCCGAACAGCTCTCGGTTGCGGTGGCAACGCAGGAGACCTATATGTCCATGCCTACAGCGCATGGCAGACAGGGCGGAAAATTCTTCTACGATCAATGGAAGGAAGCCTTCCACGTGCATCCCAAGGTGGTCACGCTGACATGGTGGAACGAATGGGCTGCACAACGCTTTATCGTGGACGGAGAAACGCAATTCGTCGATAATTACAACCAAGAATACAGCCGCGACATCGAGCCCATGGAGGGCGGTCATGGCGACCAGTATTATCAATGGATGAAACAATACATCGCCGCCTATAAGGCAGGAGAGAGTTGCCCCAAATTATTGGAGGATTAATTCATGAACGAAAAAAGAGCCATGCAAAAGCGGACTTCCCATAAGGATGTTACGAAATATCTGATGAAAAGCTGATTGAGAGTGCCTGACGAAAAAAATCCATCATAGACAAAAAGTCTGTGATGGATTTTCTTTTTGCTTCACTATCCAAAATTTGAGTCGGAGGAAATAAAGAATACGGATGCAGAAAAAATTTACAATATTCTTGTCAAATTATCTTGTGCATCCGTCAGAAAAAGTGTATGCAATGTTGAAAAGGAAGCCCTTTTCTTTGAACGACCGAACACTGGTAACCAAAGCTATTAACGCAAGAATTCCGCAGATAATTGCACATACTATCTCTGTCATAATATAGCCGCCATAACATTACCTTTAAAAACTTATAAGCAATTATTTTTGTGAGCTATCTGTTTTATAGTATTGATACGAGGCTATTACACACGAAGTAATCCAAACAATCACTATAACAGTCGTTACCATTAGATTCCAAACACCTGGTATGATAGCCGAAACGATAATCATTGCAAGCCCACACAATACCGAAGCGATCCCTCCGAAACGCTGACTTTTTTGCCATACATTATCGTTTGCCATACTCCATTTTGTCCGCAAGCCAAACATCGCATTGCGTCGTGCTTTAGGCATGATATTTCCGAGTATAACGAGCATTATACCAATTGCAATGCCGGTAAACTTCATTACATCTATACTAAATGTAGCGGTTGCGTCGGGGTCATATCTGATAGCTTTAAGCATGAAATAGAAACTGAGCGCCGTGAAGAAAAGTAAGGTACATATCCCGGTATAGAGAAGGATTTTCTCGTTTACAGCAACCCCTTTTTTGCGCTGTAGTTTTGCAAGCAGAATGAAAAATGCGCCCATTATTATGGCAAACAGAGGGAAAATTAGATTTTCGTACTTGCTTCCAAAACGGTCAACCTCGCCGGCAAAATTGTAGTGGGCTGGTATGGTATCCGGTGTAATTATAAGGAGTATCGCCGTACCGATGATGCACAACAAGATAACTCCGTAACAAATCGCATATAACTTTTTCATTATTATTTCCCTCTTAAATCTGTGAGCCATAGTAGTGCTTCGTCAAGAACTGAGGCATTAAGCTCATAGAAAATGTACTTACCTTCTCGTTGGTCACGAATAAGGTCAGCTTCTTTTAAAATAGACAAATGTTTTGAAATCGCTGGTAAGCTAATATTGAAATGCTCTGCTATTTCTCCGGCTGACAACCGTCCCTTTTTTAATAGGTTAAGAATTGTTCTTCGGGTAGGGTCAGCCAAGGACTTCATTGTATTTTGGAGTCCCACCACATCACCGCCAATCATTTAACCTTTAGGTTAATTATACACATAAAAAGGCATTCTGTCAATGAGTATGCTGCTAAAGTTACAGATTGTTCATATTCGTACAACGCATCACAGAGCAGAAAATAGGCGATTTTCAACCCTTAAACGCACAAAAAAAGACGACACCAACCGAAGTTGAATGTCGTCTTTTTTGTTGTCCAATCCTGCTTAACAGATGCTGATTTCGTAATTCCTTCAAATTACTGTCTTATCGGCACACGGAGAAAGGCTGGTTCTCATAAGGAAGTTACCATTCTCCTTGTAGGGACCGGCGTCCCCGACGGTCCGTTTGCACAAGATTTGATATGCAGAAAACAAATAGTTAACCCCGACAGATTTTTCAGTCTGTCGGGGTTTGTTTTATTTGTTCGATAAATCGGGATTCATTGAACTGATGTATTATACTGATACTCCTCCAAGCACAACAGCGCAAAAAAGTGCTAACAGCATAAGAATCTCGATGCTTCCTACAGATAAATTGATGATGGATAAAATGAGAGTAGACTTTCGCAATTGTTCCATTCTTTTTGACATAATAATTCCAATAATGCCAACAGGTATTCCTGCAGGTAACAAGCCGCATCCCGCAATACCCACAATTTCCAACAACTTATATAGGAAATGAGAATTCAAAACATTGGTAGGAGTAGTAGACCACCAAATAACAAAGGGTATAACTAAAACGAGTGCGAGTTCTAATCCCAAAAAACATCTTGCTGAAAAACGTAATTGTTTTTTCATATCTGATGCTCCTCTGTTAATCAAAATCTTATTTGTCGTCCTCTTTTATTGCAAGTTTCGCATTTGTTTTACAAATGCACCGGGCAAAGCCCATACCCCTGAGGTTGCGCGCATCCTAAGGCTCCCTCCGGGAGGGAGCTGGCGCCGTAGGTGACTGAGGGAGAGCGCGTTACAATGAAGTTAGCGCAAACCGAAAGCCACGCAGGCTCCTTCCGTCACGCTAACGCGCGCCACCTCCCTCTCGGAGGGAGGCTTTTTGTTGATCCCATTATATCACAAATCGGCAGAGAAAACAACATCTCTGCCGAAAATTATGTGTCGCGGACCGTCGAGGACGCCGGTCCCTACGATTTTGTAAACATCCTTATGAGAATAAACCTAATGCAGGGCTCTTTTTCACATCTGTTTCCGCGGCGTTTTGTGTGTGGTCTTTTTCTTTTTTCTGACCGAGAAACCGAAATCCCCGAGCTTTTTGCCAAGGGCAAAATACTCACCGTGCGCAAAGGCGGCAAGGTTGGCTTTATCAAGGCGCAGCTTGCCGTTCCCGTCGATCAAGCTCTCCTCCACGTCCACCGCAACCACGTCGGCAAGGAACATATGGTGCGAGCCAAGCTCAATCACGTCGGTCACGCGGCACTCAAGGCACAGCGGACTCTGCCCCACCAAAGGACACGCCACCTCGCTTGCCTCTTGCTTTTCAAGTCCGAATTTCTTGAATTTATCCACCTTGGCACCCGTCAGCATACCGCAGCCGTCCAGAGCCTTGATCATATCCACACTTGTCAGGTTGATCACGAATTCCCCGCTCTGCTTGATCATGTTGTAAGAATACCGTCCCGGGCGCACCGAAATATACGTCTTGGGTGGTACGGTATTGATGATTCCCGTCCATGCCACAGCCAAGGCATTGGAGTGCTCCATATCTCCGCAGGTCACCAGCGCGGGAGGTGCAGGAGCGAGCAACGCGCCGCCGCGCCATTTGATCTTTGCCATAAAAATCCCTCTGTTTCCAAATATTTTCTTGATTATATCACGCATTGTTCACGCTGTCAAGAAAAATTCTCTTGACAAACGCACCAAAATTCTGTATAATAGTCTATATATGGAATGTTTCAAATGTCACACAATATAAATTCAGGCGAATTGTTCGCCACAGAAAGGATGTATTATGTTAGTACGTAAAAAGACACCCCGTATCTACACCCCTGCCAAGGACGTTCGTGATCTGACGCACATATTCAAATCCCACGGAGCAAAGATCGCTTTCCGCTATTACAGAGGCAAGCAACTGCTCTCCATGTCCTATAGCGAATTTGCCGACCTGATCGTAGAGATCGCAGCAGGATTTGACGCAATCGGTCTTGCAGGAAAAAGAATTGCTATTATCGGTGAATCCTGCCCGCAGTGGATCGCCACCTACCTTGCAGCCATTGCAGCAGGCGGTGTTGCCATTCCGATGGACAAAGAAGTTGCCGTATCCGAGCTGGAGGGCTTTATGTCCTTTGCAGAGGCAGATGCTGTTGTCTACACCGCTTGCATGAACGAAAAGTTCAAGGACACGGTTGAAACGCATCCCACAGTTCAGTATTTCATCCCCATCAGCACCGAAAAGCTCTCCTATCTGCACCATCCCAAGATCAAGGAATTTGATGAGATCGTTGCAATGGGTCAGCAAAACATTCATGACAATCACTATTCGCTCAAGACCCCCAAGGATCTGCGCCGCATGGCAGTTATGCTGTTCACCTCGGGCACGACAGGCTCCTCCAAGTGCGTTATGCTGTGCGAGCAGAACGTGGTTTCCGCTGCAAACGCCGCTTGCTCCTGTGTTGACTTCTGCAAGGAGGATACCATTGTTTCGGTTCTGCCCATTCACCACACCTACGAACTGTGCATTGACATTGCCGCTCTGATCTACGGTATGGAGGTCTGCATCAACGACAGTCTCAAGCACGTTATGCGCAACTTCGAACAGTTCAAGCCTACGGGTCTGCCCCTGGTACCTCTGTTCGTCAACACCATGGATAAGCGTATTTGGGAAACTGCACGCAAGAAGGGCAAGGACAAGATGCTCAAGAGTGCGATCAAGGTCTCGGGCGCTGCAAGAAAGGTTGGTATTAACATCGGTACGGGTCTGTTCAAGGACGTTACCGGCGCATTTGGCGGCAGACTGTGCAAGATCATTTCGGGCGGTGCACCGCTCAACACCTCCGTTGTTGCCGACTTTGACGCCTTTGGTATTCAGATCTGCGAGGGCTACGGTATTACCGAGTGCTCTCCCTTGGTTGCCGTTAACCCCTATTACGCACCCAAGTTGGGCTCGGTAGGACCTGCTGTAGAGTGCTGCCGCGTACGTATCGATCCCGATCACATTGACGATCTGGGCAGAACCATCGGTGAGATCCAGGTCAAGGGTGATAACGTCATGCTGGGCTATTACAAGAATGAAGAAGAAACTGCCAAGGCATTCACCAGAGACGGCTGGTTCCGTACAGGTGACCTTGGTTATATGGACGAGGACAAGTACATCTTTATCACGGGCAGAAAGAAATCCGTTATCGTGTTGGAGAACGGCAAGAACGTATTCCCCGAGGAAATGGAAGAGTATCTTGAGAACATCGACACCATCGCAGAGGTCGTAGTGCTTGGCAGAAACACCGATGACGGCATCAAGCTGACCGCCGTGATCTACCCCAACTATGACAAGTTCGACAAGAACACCTCCACAGAGCAGATCCAGTCCACCATTTCGAACCAGATCAAGGAGCTCAATAAGAAGCTGGTCGCTTACAAGCAGATCCGCATTATCGAATTCCGTTCCACCGAGTTTGAAAAGACCACATCCAGAAAGATCAAGAGACACTTGATTAAATAATAAAAAACCGCTCTTTCGCTGTTGTTCATAGCGGAGAAAGGCAGCACAAATCGGCAGAGGGATTGTTTCCTCTGCCGATTTGCGTTATGAAAAGCCTTCTCCTGCGGGAGAAGGCTTATTGTAATCCGCTCTTCCGTCTGTAAAAAAAGTTCCCACAAACCGTTTGATTGGTCTGTGGGAATTTTACGTTATGGCGATTTCTCCGATAAGAACATCACGCTTTAGAGCGTTCCTTTTTATTCGGTCTTGATACAGATCAACCCAAGGCAGACAAGCAGCATGGCACAGCTTCCCCAAATGGCATATGCACCAAGACCTTGCACAAACAGGTTGCCGATCACGGCACCCAACGCAAAAAACAGAATAGTCACCGCGAAAAACACAGCATTGCTGCGGTGGGTCTTTTCATGTTCGAAAACAAAATCCATGGCGTTATGTACCGCACTGCGCAAATTGCCGATGCACATAGTGGTAGCGGCACGTCTGCCCATAAATTCACCAAAACACTCCAACTGCATCCCGCAAGCAAGCGAAATCATGGCGTTGGCAATCACGTTGAGCTCCTGCGGCATAAAAGCCACCGAGAACAGCACCGCAATCTCACCGCCCACGACCAGCAGCTTGGCAGTGCGCACGTGTTCGCAGGACAAACGGCAGATCAGATACGCCAACACAATGCCCGCCACAAAGGCGACAATGGGACAGAGATAACGGAAGCAGACCGAGAAATTGCCCGTAGACAAGTTCACGCCCAAAAGCAAAATATTGCCCGTTTGCGCATTGGCAAACACCTGCTCGCGGAACAGGTAGGAATAAGCATCCATGCACCCGCCCGATGTGGCAAGCAGCAGCCAAAGTGCCGAAGGGGCTGCTTTTTTTATCATGGTTTTCAACAAGATCACCTCATCAATAGTATTTGTCGATCAGCGGCTCTGCCAGACACTTGGTCAGCCCGCGCTCGGCACACAGCGACAGAACGGTATAGCGATCGCGCACGGTGTGCGCCTCGAGCAACATCTGCCGCATTTGCGCGCGTGTGACGCCAATATCACGAAAACGCACAGGACAGCCAATACCCGCAAGCAGCTCCCTAATATGATCCGCTAAGGGCAAAGTATCTGCCAGTGCCCAGACCTTTTCATATTCGCAACAGGGCACCTTTGCCATGGAAAGGTAGTGATACAGCTCCAGAGAAATCATGGTGCCAAGCCCCACCTTGATGCCATGCGCGGGGATCTTCTCACCTCGGCGAGCAAAATCCATTTCCAAATAATGTGACTGATGGTGCTCACTGCCGCTTGCGGGGCGGGAATTGCCGCAAAGCGCCATGGAAAGCCCTGCCCCCAGCAGCGCATCGGTCAGTTTTTCAACCGCTTCACATTCGTTTCGCACAAGCCCGTCGTATGCCGCCAAGCAAGCCTCTCTTGCCTGTTCCATCATGGTAAACGCTTGTTGGTGAATGGGTTCTCCGTTGATAATATGAGAAAGCTGCCAATCGGCAAGACAGGTATATTTGCCTATAATGTCGCCAAATCCTGCCGCCGTCATCATGCGCGGTGCAGTCCGGATCACGTCGGCATCCACCAACACGTGCGCGGGCGGATTGACCGTATCCGTCACCTTAAAGCCCTGCCGCATGAGTGCCGCACCTGCCGAGCAATAACCGTCCATACTGGCAGCCGTGGGCAACACACCCGAGGGAATGCCCGCATTTGTGGCAACAGATTTCGCCATATCATTGAGCGTACCGCTGCCAACGGCTAACACGTAATCCACCGCATTTGCAGCCATTTGCGCCTTGGCGCATTTATCCTCGGTGGGAAGTAGCTGAGCATCTCTGTACGGCACGTTGGCGATCAGGCAGCCCGCACCTTTCAGCTGTTCACGAATGGGCTGGGCATAGGGCGCGGTGTTGACATCATATAGAATCGCCACGCGCTTTCCTGCCACCGCCCGAAAAAACGGCGCAAAGTTGTCATTCTTCTTGTATAAGATCTCAATACTCATTGACTCAAATCCTTTCAAAAGGGACTTTCTGATCGCCGGTCGCGCGCCACAGCGTCACGTTTGTGTATTGCCCATATACCTCGTCCTTACCCGACTCAGAAAAATAATAGCGTCCGTCACCAAGTGCACATATGCCTGTCGAGCCATACGGAAAATCACTCTGCCCGCCAAGCATTAAGCACGCGATCTTCTCGCCGTACGCCTCATGCACATCCTGCACAGGGGCTTGGGTGCCGTCTATAACAAACATACTGTGGTTCGCAAACCAAGGCTTTTTGCCGGGATAGACCGCCACCAACCAATTCCCGCTGTGTGCATCATATTCCAGATTCTGCACGCCCCAGTTGGTGTTCCCCGTATATAAAAAGCACTTTTGTATACTGCTTGCGCCACTTTGATGCATACTTTTTTGACAAAGCGGCTGCGCGACCGTTTCCCACCAATCATCGGTATCAAAGCTCAATATGACCTGATAATCGTTATCCTCACGTGTAACATCACCGTACACACCGTAACAGATATTGAGGTATTGCTTGCCGTCTCTCGTCCCCCACGCGGGCCCGCGTGCCGTGCCGTCAATGCCGCTGCAGGCATATCTGTGCGGCAATTCCCTGCCACCCACAATCACGCTTGCTTCAAAATCCGCCGCGACCTCGGGCAGATACACCGCACGCATGACACCGTCATGCTCGGCATCCATACCCATACGGTCAATGCGATCCACGTCAAAGATAGCACAGTAAAATGCATTTTGGATCTGCTTATCCACTGCATCCAAGGCACGTAAAATACCTTTGCCGATGACATCATTTTTGTATTCCAATGAGCCGTACACGCGTCCATCCTGCTCGCAAAAGTCGATGCAACCAAGATGCCCGATCAAGCCGTCCACGCTGCCGATAATATTGCCTGCAAGATCCGACTTGATCAGCTTGGTGGTAAAGGAATAGTAAATATAGCCCTTGACCGTATCAACTGCTATGCCCTGACAGTGGCATGCTCCGTGATAGCCCGAAAAAATACTGCTCGGCAGTTCCATGGCGCACTCCTTTGTTTGATATATCATCCATTATACCGCCAAACGCGCGGAAAGTCAAGAAAAATTGGGGCATCCAATGTATCGGATGCCCCTAAAAATTAAATCGTGCCTGTGACAATCAACACCGTCTCACCGGGTGTGACCAGAATCGAACCATCCTCATTGCGTACAAATGTGGCGGCAGGCACCGTGATCACACTCGGCGCGCTGGAAAATGCACCGTTCGCCTCGTTATACGTGTAACCGCTGCCCTCGGCAAGCACCACCCCGTCCAAGGTAACCGAAAGAATATCCAAGATGGGATCAAAGATATCGGTCACAACCACATCGTCGGTGGCAACCGCTGCCGTGTTGCCAAAATTCTGAATGACAAAGGTATAGGTCAGCGTACCGTTTTCGGGTACAGCAACGGGTGCAAGAGCCTTGGAAATGGTCAGGAAAGGCTGGTCAGACGTGGTTACGGTCGCGCTGTCACTGAGTGGTTCAAGCAAACCGTCGCCACTGACTGTGGCGGTGTTGGTAATACCTGCGTTGACACCCAGCGGCGCTGCCTCGGTCAACTCGGTCTGATACACGATAACTACGTTGCCGTCTGCGGGCACGGTAATACCCTGCAGCACAAGCGGCTGTATCTGTACGGGCGTCAGCTCAGGCTGCAGTATGCCGTCCGCATAGTAAAGGATCGCACCCGGTACAACGCCGAGCGGATACAGCGTCGTACCGCCAAAGTCAAATGCGCCGAGATCATCGGTCAGAGTCAGCCCGGTCAGCGGCGTTGTACCCGTATTGACAAGAGAGACCGCAAAGGTGACGCTATCCCCCGCCGTATACGTGTCCGAAAGTGCGGTCTTTGTGATCGAAAGCGTCTGCAAAAACGTGCCCGTGACCGTGTTGGAATCCACGGTGCGCCCGTTATAGGAAAGTGTTGCTCTATTGGTAAAGGTTGCCATTGTCTGTTCTCCTTATTTGTCTTTAGACAGAGCCGCCTTATGGCAGACCTGTCCTGTCGACAGTATATGCCCTAAGACGGCAGAGATTGACAAATCAAACCTTTATTACTTGGACAGCATAACCTTATCGCTTGTAAACCGGTCGCCGCTGGACGCCTCAAACATCTGCAAGAGCTGCTCGATGGTCAGCTTTTTCTTTTCCTCGCCCCGGACGTCCACCACGACACGCCCCTCGTGCATCATGATCAGTCGGTTTCCGACACGAATGGCATCCGCCATGTTATGCGTGATCATAATGGTCATCAGGTTGTCCTTGGCAACGATCTCCTCGGTAATATCCAATACCTTTTTGGCGGTTTTGGGGTCAAGCGCTGCCGTGTGCTCGTCAAGCAGCAGAAGTTTGGGCTTTTTGAGCGTTGCCATCAATAGCGTCAACGCCTGTCTCTGACCGCCCGAGAGCAAGCCAACCTTAGCTGTCAGTCTGTTCTCAAGTCCCAGATCCAGAACTTTCAGCAGCTCCTTGTACTCCACGCGCTCTTTTTTGGAAATTCCCGCGCGAAGCGTTCTCCACGTTCCTCTGCGTGCCGCCAAGGCAAGATTTTCCTCGATCTGCATATCTGCAGCCGTTCCCGTCATGGGATCCTGAAATACGCGACCCAGATACTTGGCACGCTTGTGCTCGGGTAACGCGGTCACATCCACACCGTCAATCACAATGCTGCCGCAATCCACGGGATACACACCCGCAATCATATTCAGCATAGTGGATTTACCCGCGCCGTTTCCGCCGATCACGGTGACAAAGTCGCCATCATCCAGATGCAGATTGATGCCTCCCAGTGCTTTCTTTTCATTGACCGTTCCGGGGTTGAAGGTCTTTTCCACGTTAACGATATCAAGCATTCTTCTTTTCCCCCTTGGCTTTTTTCACGTGCTTTTCCGCGTACTGCCTTCTCAGGTGAGGAATGGCAAGAAAAATCGCCACGATCGCTGCGGAAAGCAGCTTTAAGAGATTTGCGTCAAAGCCCAACGTGATCACGGTCTGAATGACAATATAGTAAATAATCGAGCCAAACACGACCGCAAGCAATCTCAGCGCGAAATTCTTGAAGATCTTACTAAACAGCGCTTCACCGATAATGACGGCTGCCAGGCCGATGACGATGGCACCTTGCCCCATCTTGACGTCTGCAAAGCCCTGGTATTGCGCCAAAAACGCCCCCGAGAAGGCAACCAGTCCGTTTGACAGCATAATACCCAGCACCTTGTTGAAATTGGTGTTTATGCCCTGCGCACGGCTCATGCTTTGGTTGATGCCCGTAGCGCGAATGGAGCAGCCCATTTCGGTACCGAAGAACCAATACAGCAGCGCGATCAGCACCGCCATCACGATACCGACCGTGATAATGGGATTATGGAATGCAAATTCCTTGACCCAACGCAATGAGACCAACAGATCGGTCTGATTGACGTTGATCGATTGGTTTGCCTTGCCCATGATCTTGAGATTGACCGAATACAGAGAAAGTTGGGTCAGAATACCCGCAAGGATGGGCGGTATCCCCATCAGCGTGTGCAAAAGCCCCGTGATCGCGCCTGCAAGCAGACCCGACGCAAAGGCTGCCAGCATGGCAAGCCACAAATTGCAGCCGTTCAGGATAAGCATTACCGCCACAGCTCCACCCGTTGCAAACGAGCCGTCCACGGTCAGATCCGCCACGTCAAGTATGCGGTACGTGATATAAACGCCGATCGCCATAATGCCCCAAATCAAGCCCTGTGAGACCGATCCGGGCAGCGCGTTGAATAACTGTTCGAATATTAGCATAGTAATCTCCCGTATTAATTAAAGTAAGCAAAGAGCCGAAGGAACAGCCTCGCTTCGGCCCTTTGCGCACAATCAGTTGCTCTCGATGGCGGCGTATCCCTCAAGAGGCGTAATGCCCAAGGCATCACAGATCTGCTTGTTGTACTTGGGGGTCTGTGTTTCGGCGTAACCAATGGGCATAGTCGAAATATCGGCTTCTCCCTTCAGGATCTTGGCTGCCATCTTACCCGTAGCATAGCCCAGATCGTAGTAGCTGATCGAGAGCGTTGCCACGCCACAGCCTGCACAAATGCCTTCCTCACCCGCGATGACGGGAATCTTCTTGGGAGCGCAGATGTTATCGATGATGCCGGTATTCTCCGCAACGGTATTATCGGTGGGCACATAGATCACATCGCAGTTATCGGCAGCGGCAGTACAGATCTGTGCGAGATCGTTAGAATCGGTAAAAGGATACAGGGTAGCAGTCAAGCCCTTCTTTTCCAGCTCTGCCTTGACCACATCAACCTGGTATTGACTGTTGGCTTCCTTGGAACAGAAGATCAGTCCCACGGATTTTGCCTCGGGGAACCATTCGGTGATCATGGCTGCCTGCTTATCCAGCGGTGCCAAGTCGGATGTTCCCGAAATGTTGCCACCTACCGTACCATTGAAGTTCTTGAGCTCAAGCGCAACGCCGTATTCGGTAACCGACGTGCCAAGAATCGGGATATCTGCTGTTGCCGCAGCAGCTGCCTGCAACGCAGGGGTTGCATTTGCCATGATCAGATCCACTTTATTGGAAACAAACTGATTGACGATAGTCGAGCAGGTGTTCGCGTCATTCTGCGCATTCTGATAATCAAACACTACTGCATCCGCCCCAAGCTCATCGATGACAGCTTGCTTAAAGCCTTCGGTTGCCGCGTCGAGCGCGGGGTGCTCTACCAATTGCACGATACCGATATGATACTTGCCGTCATCCGCGCCGCCGGTGCAGGAGGAAAGCGCGATACAACTGCCGATACAAAGAATGAGTGCCAATAAGAGAGAGGTTGTTTTTTTCATGATAGAATCTCCTTGCGATTGATTGTTGGTGCACGCGGTCCCTTGCCACGTGCTTTTCCGTTGTGCTTGTATTATACAACACTTTTATACATTAGTCAAGCGAATGGTTTTGATGTTATCCATCGATATTTTCGATGCTGTATCATCGCAGGCAGTACCAAAAATACAGCAGAAAATTTTGACATTTTTTGCAAAAGCCCTTGACAAAGCCGCATTTGCGTGCTATAATCTGTTCAAATTTGAATATCACAAAAACGACTGTGAGGAAGACGGTCGGATCGTGATGTCGACAGAGAGTTGCCGGGCGGTGCGAGGCAATGGCATGACCTTCCAAGTGACCCATCACTTCTGAGTCGGAGGACCGAACGTTGCGCGTGCGAACACGCGCCATCAAGTAGACTCCTTCCGTATTGCTGCGTAAAAGCAAAGGGCTTGTCAGAGCCCAATAAGTGACGGAATATAATTTCCGTAATTTGAGTGGTACCGCGGGTTGATCAACTCGTCTCAAGAGATTTTTCTTTTGAGGCGTTTTTTGTTTTATTCAGATTGGAATTTTTGACGTTTGTTCACACGGAAAGGAGAACGCTCTATGGATTACAGTTTGAAGGAAGTTGCAGGGAGAATCAAGGACCTGCGAGAGGCAACGGGCTTTACGCCCGAAGAGCTGGCAAAGCTCACAGGCGTTTCGGTTGAAGATTATTTGCTTTTGGAGCAAGGCGAGACAGACTTCAGCTTTACCTTTATATACAAATGCGCCAAAGCTTGCGGCGTTGAAGTCGTGGACCTGCTGGAGGGCCGCAGCTCTACCCTGACCTCCTTTGCCATCACCAGACGCGGCGAGGGCTTAAAGATCGTCAAGCAGCACGGCGTGGTGTACCACAACTTAGCACCCAAATTCAAGGAAAAGCTTGCAGAGCCCTTTTTGGTCAAGTTCCCCTATCTGGAGGAGGAACAGAATGCGCCCATCAAGCTAAACTCACATAACGGCCAGGAGTTTGACGTTATCGTCAAGGGTTCTTTGAAAGTGCAGATCGGCAATCACGTCGACGTGCTGCACGAGGGCGACTCCATTTTTTATAACAGCTTGATCCCCCATGGTATGATCGCGGTCAGTAAGGGCGGCTGTGAATTTCATGCGGTCGTACTCAATCCGCAAGACGGCTTGGTCAGCGAAGAGTACCCCGAAGCACCCTTTGTGGAAGCAAAGGCTCCCGAAATGGAGATTAGCTCCGCAGCGACCGTTGCAGACAACTTTGTGGAATCCTCTTACGACGAGCACGGCGTATTCAACGGCATCACCTTCAAGGACGACGACAAGTTCAACTTTGCCTTTGACTGCGTGGATGCAATTGCCGCCAAAACACCCGACAAGCTGGCTATGCTGTGGGTGGCAAACGACAAGAGTGACCGCCGCTTTA
Source organism: Eubacteriales bacterium (assembly GCA_045586845.1). Lineage (GTDB taxonomy): Bacteria > Bacillota > Clostridia > Oscillospirales > CAG-272 > SVQP01. The sequence continues at coordinate 3,037 of JAZNBB010000109.1, read as the reverse complement.
CCTTTGCAGATATGAAAAAATACTCTGCAAAGACCGCCAACTACTTTGAATCCCTTGGCATCAAAAAGGGCGACACGGTCATGCTGGTGCTCAAGCGTCATTATCAGTTCTGGTTCTGTATGCTGGCACTGCACAAGATCGGCGCGATCGCTATTCCTGCAACCAATCAGCTCGTAGAGCACGATTTTTCGTATCGCTATCAGGCTGCACACGTCAAGGCGATCGTATGCACAGCTGACGGCGATGTTGCCCTCGAGGCAGAAAAAGCTGCAACGCAGTTCCCCGATATGCTCAAGATCATGGTAGGCGGTAAAAAAGCCGGCTGGCACGACTACAACGTGGAAATGGAGCGTTTCAGTACTCATTACTTCCGCACTGAAAATACCCCCTGCGGCAACGATCCCATGCTCATGCTCTTTACCTCGGGCACGACGGGGTATCCCCGCATTGCAACCCACTCCTACAAGTATGCGCTTGGACACTACCCCACCGCAAAGCATTGGCATAATGTCAAGCCGGGCGGTTTGCACTTCACCATCTCGGATACCGGTTGGGGCAAGGCACTCTGGGGCAAGTTGTACGGTCAGTGGCTGTGTGAGGCGGCAACCTTCACCTACGACTTTGATCGCTTCCACTCCGAGGACATTCTGCCCATGTTTAAGAAGTATGGCATCACCACTTTCTGCGCACCGCCCACCATGTACCGTTTCTTTATCAAGGAAGACCTCTCCAAATATGATCTTTCCTCGATCCAGTATGCAACCACGGCGGGCGAGGCACTTAATCCTGAGGTGTTCAACCAGTTCAAGAAAGCAACCGGTCTGACCATTATGGAAGGCTTTGGTCAAACCGAGACCACGCTGTCCATTGCTAATTTTGTGGGCTCTACCCCCAAAATCGGCTCTATGGGCAAGCCCAGCCCGCTTTATGACGTGGTGCTTCTTGATGCGGACGGCAACGAGTGTCAGACGGGTGATACGGGCGAGATCTGTATCCGCACCAAGGATCACGTGCCCTGCGGCTTGTTCATCGGATATTACCAAGACCCGGAAAAGACGCACGACGCATGGCATGACGGCTATTACCATACAGGCGACCAGGCAACCATGGACGAGGATGGATACCTTTGGTACGTCGGACGTATTGACGACGTCATCAAGTCCTCCGGCTACCGCATCGGTCCGTTTGAGATCGAGAGCGTGATCATGGAGCTGCCCTACGTGCTGGAATGCGCCGTTACCCCCGTACCCGACGAGGTGCGCGGACAGATCGTCAAGGCAACCATCGTGCTTGTTAAGGGCACCGAGGGCACCGACGCACTCAAAAAGGAGATCCAGGAATATGTCAAGACGCACACCGCACCCTACAAGTACCCCAGATTGGTGGAATTTGTAAATGAGTTGCCCAAGACCATCAGCGGCAAGGTCAGACGCGTGGAGATCCGCAAAAACGATATCGCAAAATTGAATCACTAATCGTAAGGGAGCCACAGCAAAGCGCTGTGACTCCCTTTTTGACTTTTCTTCGGACTTTTGAAGAAATCTGCCGGCAGGGCTTGCTATTTGCTCTTCTTTGGTATATAATACAGATATCAATCATTCAACCGAATGAAATTCGCATTTTCCATCGGAATTATCGATACGGGAGCGTTTTATGGAACTTCGAAATTTGATCACTTTTATCCACGTTGCGGAGCTTGGCAGCTTTACCAAAGCTGCCGCCGAGCTTGATTATTCACAATCCACCGTTTCGTTCCAGATCAAACAGCTGGAGGATGAGATCGGCTGTTTGCTGTTCGAGCGCATCAATCACACCGTCACGCTGACCGAGCGCGGGCGCGAACTTGTCACCTACGCGCACCGGATCCGTGCACTGACCGACGAATTCAAGGAAAATCTGACGCAGGAACAGAATTGCATTGGAAACATTCACGTGGTTACCCCCGATTCGATTTGTGAGGAAATGATCACCTCGCATTATATTGACTTCCACAACAAGTACCCCTTGATCTCGATCCGATTTTCCACCGGCGACACCAACGACATGTTAAATCTACTGGACCACAACGAGGCTGACGTGATCATCACGCTGGACCGCCGCCAATATAATAAAGACTACGTGATTGCTAAGGAAGAACGGCTGCCCATGCACTTTGTTGCTTCTGCAGATTCAAAATTTGCCCGGGTTAAGAACCTATCTGTCAAAGACCTCATAGGCGAACCGTTTATTCTGACCGAATACGGTCAAGGCTATCGACGCGTCTTTGACCGCGAGCTTGCCAAAAAGTCTCTTGACATCACACCTGTGCTCGAAATTGGACGCACAGATATTATTACGGCAATTCTGACCAAAAGCGATATGATCTCATATCTGCCGGATTTTGTCACGCAGGCACTGATCGACGAGGGAAAACTTTGCCATCTCGACGTCACGGATATGAACATTGATATTTGGAAGCAGCTGATCTACCACAAAAACAAGTGGATATCCAAAGCTTTAAAGGTGTTCATCGAGTATGTCAAAGCCACGGAATTTTCAAATGATCAGCCATGCGGCTAAATGCAGAAAAAGCATACCCTTGCTCGCTATACATACGAGTGCTGTCGAGATTTTGCCTAAGCGCACAATGAAACGTACATTTCTTGAGTTGCACGAATATTTTTGCCATAAAAACAGTAAATTTCTTGTGATTTTCTCAAAAAGGACTTGACGGAGCATAAAACCCGTGATATAATATACGAGTTATTGGGGTGTCGCCAAGCGGTAAGGCACTAGACTTTGACTCTAGCATTCGTCAGTTCAAATCTGGCCACCCCAGCCATGATGAGTGTCTGATTTAGATGCAGGCACGAAAAAACGAGAAAAGCGGAGATTTCGAGAGATTTCTCCGCTTTTTTCGACTCTGAAGTTTTTCGAAATTTTGTAGATGCATTTCGGGCATTTCGGGTCTGTAGACAGATTCGAACCAGCGAAATGCATTTTTTGATATAGATTCCCCACAGAAGCAAATCCGTGGACAGATTCGAACCGCCACACA
>JAZNBB010000108.1:0-14846 GCA_045586845.1 Eubacteriales bacterium | reverse complement strand
CACTGATGGTGTAAGTGCCAACAGTCTCGCCAGCCTGACGGGTCAGAACAACGTCGAGTGTGTCGTTACCGACCAGCTTGCCGCTTGTGATGGTCCAGGTCAGGGAAGGATCGGCATTGCCGTAGATCTTGCTTGCATTGTTCACGGTAATCGTGATGGGAGCCTTTTCGATGGTCAGTACGCCGTCATTTGCAACAGTGACGTCGTAAAGGTCACTTTCAACGCTTGCGCTGATGGTGTAAGCGCCAACAGTTTCGCCAGCCTGACGGGTCAGAACAACGTCGAGTGTGTCGTTACCGACCAGTTTGCCGTTTGTGATGGTCCAGGTCAGGGTAGGATCGGCGTTGCCGTATACCTTGCTTGCATTGTTCACGGTGATCGTGATGGGAGCCTTTTCGATGGTAAATTCGGTGACTGTTTGTGTACCGGAATAGTTCTCGGTTTCTTCTACATAGAATCTGATCTCATATTTGCCGGGTACAGAGGGGAGAGTATCGGTAAATTCATGCGTTCCCTTGGCTCTGAACTGAAGCAGCACAGTGCCGTGGATTGCGGTTGCGGTGGGAATTTGCGCGGATTGTCCGTAAGTCCAATCTCTCACACCGCTATAACTGATACCGTTAGAGGTCATCTTGGTAATACGATATTCCACTGAGGTCATTGCATCGCCCGTATTGGTCCAGCGGTAGTTGGCAGGATCGGTCAGATTGACTACGATTACATAGGTGCCGACGTTCGTTCCGCCATGGTTTGCAATGACTTTGTAAAGGGGTGAGGTGAGCACTTCGGGAATCTGCAATGAGCCGTTGTAAGGCATATCCATCACAGCAGGAGTATTGATCTGCTGTTTCCGGATTTCAAAGCTGATCTGTGCATCATTCTCGGCAATCGTATAGTTGCCATTGCTCAATCCGATAACAGTAGCGGTGTAAGTGCCTGCGTTGATGCATTCACCACCGTAAACAACGGTAAGCGTACAAGTGTCTCCAATTAACAAGTCAGATACTGTGGCGGTGGGGGTTTGTACTTGTCCGTTGTAGGTGAAGGACGTATCGCTCCATGCAATCGAGATCGGGCGAGGCAGGATGGTCAGCGTCGCATTGTTGACAACAGTGACATCGTACAGATCACTATCAATGATTGCGGTAATGGGATATACACCGACATCCTCACTGTGTTCACAGGATACGGTGACGCGCAGTCTGTCCTGACCGACCAATGCACCACTCGAGATATACCAAGTCAACGATGGATCGGTGTCGCCGTAAGTTTTGGTCAGATTATAGATCGAAATAGACAGGGGCGCTTTGGTGATCGAGAACTCGGTGATGACCTCGGTAGCAGGATAGCTGTCGGTATCTTCCACATAGAAGCGGATCTCATAATCACCGGGCAGCGTGGGCAGTGTATCGGTGAATTCCTGCTCGCCCTTGGCGCGGTACTGAATCATCACAGTGCCGTACTTTGCAGTAGCGGTGAATACGGGAGCTGTTTGACCGTATACCCAATTGCGAATGCCGGAGTAGTTAATGCCGTTGATTGTGGTCTTGGTAATACGATACTCAACCGAGATCATGGCGTCATCGGTACCTGACCAACAGTAGTTTTCGGCATCGGTCAGCTTGAGCACGACAACGTAAGTCCCCGTATCCTTGCCGCCATGGTTGGAAACAACCGTATAGAAGGGCGATTCGGGAACTGCGGGAGCTTGCAGAGTGCCGTTGTAGACCATATCTTGCAGCACAGGCGCTGTGACAGTCTGTTTGTTGATCTGATATGCAATACGGATCTCTGCCTGATCAGTAGTAGACCACTTATAGTTGATGGGATCAACCAGCGTAAGCACGATTTCGTGCGTGCCGGCGTTGGTTCCGCCGGAATTGGAAACGATCGTGTACAGAGGAGAGGAGGGAACTGTGGGAACGAGAGAAGAGCCGTTGTAGATCAGATCCTCCTGCGTGGGAGGTGTTACAGTAATTCTTTGGATCTCGTAGACACAGTTGAGTACAGCAGTTGTATTACCTGCCTGTACGGTTGCCATTGCGCGATACTTACCTGCGCTGACAGGTGCGGTAAGAGCATTATAAGCCGTACCGCTTTCGCTGATGTAGCGGATTTCCAATACGGTGAGCTTCATCAGCTCTGCGATATCGGCATCATACTCTGCGCCGTAAGCGTTGCCGTTATAGATACCGCCGGTAGCAGTCAACGAGAATATCACAACCTCTTCGTGATATTCGCAGTTGCTTCTTTGGCAGGTTGCAATGATCTGACTGTCGTTAATGGTGTATACCCAAACGTGACCGAGAATTTCACTTTGTACGTTGGAGTAAACCTTTTCGGTCTGCTCACAGTCGGTAAAGCTCAAATAAACTTTGTCGGAACTGAATACGGGATGTGCATCCGCATCTTCGCCACCAAGCTTTTGACCCCATATCTGCTTAAGCGACATACTTTGCAGCAGATATGCGACCTCACCCGAGGTAAATGCAGAGCCCGGCAGTCCCTTGACGTTTTCCATATAGGCAATCCCGTCATCCCTGTAGTATGCCTTACCACTGAACAGATCGCTGTTATAGTAGCAGTTTTCCATCGAGGTTGCCCAGCCGTAGGCGATAATGCCGCCCCAATAGGGCTCATCGGTCTCGTCGAGAATGGTCATGGTTGCGTTATTGTAGCAGTTGAAGATGGTACCCTCGTTATCGCTTCCCACAATACCGCCGATCTGGTAGTTTGCCGAAAGGTTACCCAAATTGTAGGAGTTGTTGATGACACCGTAATTGCTGCCTACGATACCGCCCGCGGTGTGCAAATAATCATTTTCAAGATTGTAGGGCGCAATGTCACCCAGATTGTAACAACAATCGATTCTGCCGTTGTTTTCTGCAGCAATACCGCCGGCATAATTGCTCATTCCATACGTAGCTTCGGGGTTGTAGTGAATAAAAATCGAACCTAAGTTATAGCAATTACGGATCGTACCACTGTTTTGGTTGCTGGAAACGATACCACCGGTATACGTGTTGCCAACGATCAAACTGTCGTTATAACAGTTTTGAATCAAACCGTAGTTGTATGCCGCAATGCCTGCTGCATGGACCCAAGAGCCATTTACGTAAATATAAGAATCCACCAAGCCCAGGTTTTGCACTGTGGCGCCGTTATTTGTCTGCTGGAACAGTGCGGCGTTTTCTGAGCCGTTGTAGTACAGACCGCTGATGAATTTGCCATTGCCTTCGAAAAATCCGTTGTACGAATTGTTTTTGCCGATGGGAGTCCAAGCCAGGAACGAGGAGACAGCCTGCTCATTCAATGCGCCGTTAACCAATACGTTTTGATTGACAATGATGTTGTTGATCAGAATTGCGTTGGCTTGATTGGAATACTTATCATCTTCCCAAACATAGGGGGTGTCTGCACCCGAAATTTGCACATTACTGTTGACATATTGTGCAAACCAGTACAAATGCCCGGTGTTCTCTATTGCATAGTATCCAATGTAGTCCTCCGAGAGACCGAAATCCAAATAATTTTCACTTGTAATCAACGGCGCAGGGAGTATCTCACCGCAAACGCACATGCCGTTTTCATTATACGCATGCGAGAAATTGCCCGGTGTATTAGAGTAAATGATAACTGTATCACAAGAACCTATTTTATATACGGCAGGACCGCCAAAAACAGGATAGCGGTCGTAATCCTGATCGTTTTCGTCTTGCTTCAGATCCTGACCGAAAGCCTCGCCCAAGTAGAATGCAGCCTCACCCAAAGCGAGCTTATCTTCGGTGACTGCCATGACGCTGCCATTATAGATATCGTTATGGTCGGAGAGATAGAAGCAATTTTCGATTTTACCCATGCTTACGTACATTTGACCGAATGCACCGAATCCGGGGACAAGAGACAGGCAATTTTTAATGTTTCCGGAAAAAGCTACCACCATGCCTACCAAGCCACCCGAATATGAAGTGGGAGCATTTGGATAGAGCACGATCTCGCCTGCACTGAAACAATCTGAGATTTGCGAACTGCTTGCGTAACCTAACAGACCGCCGATATAGGCATTGATATTGCTGCCGATCAGAGTGCCGTAGTTGGAGCAGCCTTGCAGAGTAGCGTAAGAAGGATTAGCGGCGATGCCACCCACATAGTTACCCTTTGCGGTTGCTTTGTTGGTACAGTTGATAAAGGTTGCAGTACCGCCGCCCATAAAGCCGCCAACGTAACCGTTGCCGCAGAAATACGAATCGTCAAGCGTGAGATTTTTGATAGTAGCATTTTGACAAGAGGAGAACAAACCGATGTATCCGGAAGTTTGCGGTTCGTTGAAATACAAGCCGCTGATGGTATGTCCGTTACCGTCGAACGTGCCACGATATGGATTGGAGGGAGTTGTATACCCGACCGCCTGACCGGGACAATAAGCCGAGATCATGGTCCAGACTTTAAATCCTGCGACAACATTCTGATCGGGATTGAGGTCCCCGTTGACCAAAACGTTACGGTTGACAACAATGTCGTCTACCAGGACAGCGTTGGTACCTGCTTGCTCGTATGTGTTTGATCCGTTATTTCCATTGATGTATTTAGCAAACCAATACAGATGCGAAGCGTACTGCAGGGCATAATAACCGATATAATCTGCGCTCAGCCCGTACTGTTCACGATTTTCCTCTGTGATAATTTCGGGAGCTGAAACCTCGCCGCACACCGTACATGTTCCATACTCATCAAAGAAATGCGTGAATGCACCTTCGGTGTTGGAGTATGTGGGATTGATACAATCACCGATACGGTAAACACGAGGACCGCCGTAAACGGGGGCAGCGTCATATTCGGTATCGTTCTCATCGGTCTTGAGATCCTGACCGAAAGGTTCGCCAAGGAAGAAGGCGATCATACCGGAAGCCAACGCCGTTTCGGAGATTGCCGATGTGCCATCAAAGTTATCCCAGTCATTGTTTGCTAAATAGAAGCAGTTTTTCATTTCCGGGATCGCAGTGCTGCGATGGTCGACAATGGCGAACTTGCCGTCCAGATTCACGCATGACTCAATAATGAAACTTGAGTATTCACAATATCCTACGATGCCTGCGATGCCCTGGGGAAGATAATTTTCGGGATATTTCAGATCTCCTGCGTTAACGCACGAAGTGATCTTGATGCCTGACTCATAGCCTGTAACGCCGACAATACCGCCAACATAGTAAGCTCCGCTGATGATTGATTCATTAACGCATCCGGAAACAGTACTGCTGCCACTCAACTTTCCAACAAAGCAGCCGATTCTGCCTTCGTATTGGTAGAACATAGAGTCTGCTATGGTGAGATTCTTGATCGTGCCGTGATAACAGTAACCGATAAAACCGTAATAGCTGTAATAACCGCCATCGGTAGTGTTCGGATTGTAATAATACAAGCCGCTGATGGTTTTTCCGTTACCGTCAAATACTCCCTGGAATCCGCAGAACGAACCCGAGCCTAAAGGGCCGTCCTCTGTACCGATCGGTTCCCAAGGGATGAATCGGTTGACCGCATCAAGATCGGGATTCAAGGCTCCATCTACGATAACGTTTTGATTGACTGTGATATCATTTACCAAAACAGCGTTGGCTTTCGTGGAATAAACGTGATTCCACCAATCGGTGCCTTCCACCACTATTGATTGTTCATTTACAAAACGAGCAAACCAGTAAAGCTGTCCGGCGTTTTCAATAGCATAGTAACCGATATAGTCAGCGGAAAGACCGAATTCGGTTCTGTTTTCTTGCGTGACGATCGTAGGCTCGATCATGTTGATGGTGCCGCATACGCAAATACCGTTACTGTTGAAATCGTGCACTACGGCTTCTTCCGTATTGGCATAACCGTATCCATTGCTGCATGAGCCCACTCTGTACACGGCAGGACCGTTCAAAACAGGGAAGAGGTCACCATTCGGAATATTCTGGCCAAAGGGCTCACCCAACAGATAGGCGATCTCACCCGAAGCCATACGATCAGCAGAAGCTGCTATTGTGCCGAAAGAGTTATCAAATTCGCTGTCTGCAAGATAGAAGTTGTTGCTGATACGATACTGATTGAACTCATCGTATGGTGGAACAAACCCAAGCATAGGAAGCTGCCCTGCTGTATCCAAACAGCATTGTACGATCACACGGTCGACGGGGTCACAAGCACCGTAAATACTGCCTGCCAAGCCTTGATAAGTATCGTGAAGTACGATGGTGCCTTGGTTAACACAGTAAGTGATGATGCCGGAGTTGGCACGTCCCGTAATGCCGCCAATGCAGCCGTTGTATCCGTCGCGCATGACAATCTTGCCTTGGTTGACGCATCCGGTTATCGAGGTCTGCCAACCCAATTCGCCGGTGATACCGCCAACGTAATCTGATCCGACAACAGTTGCTTGATTGACACAGTTTGTGATCAATGTTGTCCAATCGTTTGAATATCCCGCTAAACCGGCAACACGGGAGCTGCCCTCAAAATAGGAATCGGTGATACAAAGATTTTTTACCGTTGCTCCGTATATATAACCAAACAAACCAATGCTATCTTGACCGGGATCTCTGTAATACAGACCGCTGACAGTTTTGTGATTGCCGTCAAAAACACCTTGATAAGCAACGCCGTTGTTGTAAGATCCAATGGGCTCCCATTCTATGAATTCTGATACAGTGCTGTCATCGGGATTCAGACCTCCGTTTACAAGCACGTTTTCATTCATTGTGATATCCCTGATCAAAACGGCATTGGTGGAATAGGTATAAATATCGTCTTCTTCAAAAATCGTGCCGTTGTCAGTGATAAGCGCACCGGAATTAACGAATTGCGCATACCAGTAAAGCTGTGCTGCAGTTTCGATCGCGTAATAACCAATATAATCCGCGGAAAGACCCAAGTCGTGTCTGTTATCCTCGGTTACAATGGTGGGCGGTGTGTCATCCAATTGACCGCAAACGCAAATGCCGTCGTCGTTAAAGTTATGGACGGTATAGCCTTGGTCGTTGGAATAGGTGTAGTTGAGCAGGCTGCAGTCACCGTGACGGTAAACTATATTGGAATCAAACAAGATGGGGAATGCATCAACATCCATGGATTCCTCGCTACCATCATAAATACGGATTCTTTGACCGAACATCTCACCAAGAGCAAATGCAATCTCGCCGGATGCCATAACCGAAGAGGAGACGGCACTTGTACCGAGGAGAGTATCAATTTCTTGATTGCCCAAATAATAGTTGCGTTTGATCTTTCCGTCTTGACCGTTGTTTACATAGCCGATCATGGGCAGAGAACCGACAGTATCCAAACAATTCTGTACAAAGGGGATGGTGTTATCTATGCCGACAATACTGCCAACATAGCCGTTGCCGCTGTCCACATAGTAGTCGCTGCTGTGCAGACTGACTTTTCCGTTATTTGCACAAAAGGTGATATTCGCATACCAGGATTCGCCCGCAATGCCGCCAACTTTATCCCGACCGGAGACAAATGCATAACCGGCGCAGCCGGAGATCGTTGCCCTCTCAGCGTAGCCTATGATGCTGCCAACGTGTTCATCACCATAGAAATACGAGTCCGCGATGACCACGTCCTTGATGGTGCCGTAAAAACTTCGACCGAATAAACCAATGTAGTCCATGTATTCGTTATTAAGGTACAAGCCGCTGATGGTTTTCTTGTTTCCGTCAAAGACACCGTAATAAGAAGTATAGATGTTGTTGTTAGTATCGTATGCGCCGATCGGATACCACTCGGCGAAATTGCAAACTGTTGAATGATCGGGGTTGAGGTTACCGTTTCTGTCCAACACGTTTTGATTGACGGTGATGTCATTGAGCAAGACTGCGTCGGTGTAAGAGGAATATATTTCCTCGCCGTTAATAGTTACCAGTTCATCGCTGTTAACAAATTGAGCATACCAGAAAAGCTCACCGGCTGTGCTGATCGCATAATAACCAATATAATCCTCGGGGTTGGATAAGCTGCTGAATTTTGCATCCGTATAGTTTTCCTGCGTAATCAGGGTAGCTTGCTCCTGTGAATATGCACCGCAGTAGCAGGTGGTAGAGCCTTCCTCATAAAAGTGAGAATAACCCTCATCGTAATTGGAGTAAGTGGGTTCCTTACAAGTTCCGTTACGGTAGACGCGACTACCTTGACCAACAATGATCGAGGGGGTCTCGTCGCTAAGATCCAGACCAAAATCCGGACCTAACAGAAATGCGATCTCACCGGATTCCAGCTGCTCGGGGGTTATGGCGGTTCCGTGGGAGCCCATGGTGCCGTTTTCCGAGAGATAGAAGCAGTTGAATGCGGGAGTAATACATTCTCCGATGCCGTGCGTGCCGTTCAGGTTCAGGCAGGAGGTGATGCTGCCAATAGTCGGAAGATGCGCCAAACCGACAATGCCGCCCACGGTTCCATCTTTAGCCGAAATGATACCCGTGTTGATGCAATTTGAGATATTGTCACCCTCACTCATACCGACAATGCCGCCAACAAACGGCGAAGGGGAGTAGCCCTGCGGTGCAGCAACAATTGCATTGCTGACGCATGCCTCTACCTTGTTTGCAGAACCGTGTCCGATAATGCCTCCCACCGCGTTATAACCGTTGGCATTCTGATCTGCCTGCTGCAAGGAGAAATACGATTTGTCAACCGTCACGTTTTGAATAGTGGCGTTTCTCGCGGTTCCAAACAGACCGCATTGCTTCGTAAATTCGCTGTATAAGCCACTGATAGTATATCCTTGACCGTCGAAGATGCCGCTGTACGGGCAGCTCTCATTCCCTATCGGTGTCCAAATTCTTGCACCGGTAGCGGCACCGTCGCCGGTGTAAGCGATGTCGACCGTTCCTTCTTCTTGGTCAAAGGTAAAGGTGTACTCGGGGTTGTAATCAATATCCTGTGTCAGTTTGGCGTTGATATTGACGTAGCCATTCTTGACAGCCAAAGTAAACTCCGCCAATTCCTCTGCAGAAGAGATGATGTAAAAGCCGTCACTCTCATCCAGAGTAAGGTCGTAGCCCTCCGGCAGGGTGGTGTCGGGTTTGGCTTCCGGATCCCGGTTTTGCTCGGGATCGTCCCACGGCTCATCTCCCTCGTCCTGCGCAGGATCTTGCACGGAGTTATTGCCCGGTTCCGAGACCGGCGGCTCCTCAACAGAAAAGACGGGCATGACAAAGTTCGGCAAAAACGTCAATACGATGGTGATTGCCAAAATCAGCGTGGTCAGCCTGGTGCTGCCGCTTACGCGTCTGTCTGTTCTGTTATTGGAAAACAGCTTTGATTTGAGTTCCATAATGCCTCCTTAATTGGCACATCTGCATATTCAGCATGTGTGCGTACTGCAAATAGGGTCTGCTTTTGGTTTGGCTCTGCATATACTCCATTGTCAGACAACTGAATTGTTGATCGTGTATTTTTGCGGTTTCGTTGTCGGCTTTTGACCGATTTTGTCAAAAAAGCGCAAAGTCGTAGTGATATTATATAATAATAGGACAAACTGTGTCAAGTACGACATTTTGTATTTGGGCACAATGAACAAATTGGGCGCAGATATTCTCTGCGCAGCAACCGTTTTTTGTAGGATACATAAAAATGGTACGACATATGCGCAGGTGCTTCCTGATTGATTTTGTGAAAAATTACATAATATTGTTTGACTTTCCTTTATTGCTGTGATATAATTATAAAAAATTGCATTTGAACGGAGAATAATCATGAACATTCATATGCTGATCACCGCACTTGTTGACTACGCCATCAGAGTGGAGCTCGCGCCGGAGGAAGATCGCTCTTATATGATCAATTCGCTGCTTTCGACGCTCGGGCTTTCTGAGTACGAGCAGCCGACCGAGTCTGTGCCCGAGCTGCCGCTCGCTGAGATCTTGGGGCAGATGTGCGACTACGCTTATGCACAGGGTCTGATCGAGTCCAATACGGTGGTATACCGCGACCTGTATGACACTGCACTGATGAATGCTGTCACACCAAGACCGGGCGAGGTCATCCGCACCTTCCGCACGCTGTATAAGAACGATCCGGAGGTTGCGACCGATTATTTCTACAAGCTCAGCCAAGACTGCAACTATATCCGTATGGATCGCATTGCAAAAAATCTTTGCTGGCAGTATGACGGCAAGTACGGTACCTTGGATATTACGGTCAACCTCTCCAAACCCGAAAAGGACCCTAAGGCGATCGCCGCGGCGCGTCTTTTGCCGCCTGCGGGTTACCCTAAGTGCGCACTTTGCCACGAAAACGAGGGTTATGCCGGTACGCTCAATCGTGCCGCGCGTCAGACGCTGCGTCAGATCCCGCTGACCATGGCGGGACAGCCTTGGTACTTACAATATTCGCCTTACGTATATTACAACGAGCATTGCATTGCGCTTTCTGCAGAGCATACGCCCATGAAAATCGACCGCGCCATGTTTGCAAAGCTCTTGGATTTTGTGGAGATCTTTCCGCACTATTTTATCGGTTCGAATGCCGACCTGCCTATCGTGGGTGGTTCGATCCTCTCCCATGACCATATGCAGGGCGGACATTATACCTTTGCCATGGCGCGCATGGGCAAGGAGAGCGATCTCTGCTTCCGCGGCTTTGAGGACGTGCAGGCAGAGCTTGTACGTTGGCCGCTGACCACCATTCGTCTGCGCAGTACGGGTAAGGCGCGCCTGGTCGATCTTGCCGACAAGATTTTGACCGCATGGCGCAGCTATACCGATGCTCCCGCCATGATTTTTGCCGAGACCGAGGGAAAGCCGCACAATACCATCACTCCCATTGCGCGTATGGCGCAGGACGGTAAGCGTTACGAGCTGGATCTGGTATTACGCAACAATCTGACCACCGAGGAGTGCCCGCTGGGGCTTTATCATCCTCATGCGGATAAGCACCATATCAAGAAAGAGAACATTGGATTGATTGAGGTCATGGGTCTGGCGGTATTGCCCGCAAGACTTTCAAGTGAAATGGAAACTCTGCGTGATGCGCTGCTTAAGGGCATTGACCCTACAACCGTGCCCGAGATCGAAAAGCATGCCGTATGGGCAGAGAAGCTCAAAGCGCAATATACCTTTACCGAAGAAAACACCGCAGATATTTTACGCCGAGAGATCGGTCGCGTGTTTGAGACAGTATTGGAGGATGCAGGCGTTTACAAGTGCACGCCTGAGGGCAGAGAGGCCTTTGCACGCTTTGTGGATACGGTAAATGCGCAATGAGAAGTACGTTTATGACAAGAATTTTGTGTGCTGTGGTGCTTGTGCTCCTTGTGAGTTCTTGTTTGGTATCTTGCAATCAAGATAAGGACAGCTCTCCGGGCACGTCCGGTATAGATGGGCAGAACGGCAAAAGCGCCTATGAGATTGCCGTGGAGCATGGTTTTGAGGGTGATGAGCAAGCATGGTTGGATAGTCTCAAAGGTCAAAATGGTACTGACGGCACCTCCGGTAAGGACGGTATCAACGGCAAGGACGGTATTGCCGGAAAGCCGGGAAAATCCGCTTACGAGATTGCGATTGAACATGGCTACGAGGGCTCGGAAGAGGAGTGGCTGGCACAGTTCTCGGGCGCGGTGGGCAAGGATGGCATTGTCAGTGCATACATAGATGAGAATTATCATTTGATTTTGGTGCGTGCCGACGGATCGGATCTGGATGCGGGCTACGTAGGCACGGTAGTGACTCCCGAGGGTTCGCAGGTGTTGGGCAAGGACGAGGACGGGTATCTGATCGTGGACGAATATGTTTGCGCAACGGGCAATCTAAACGTGCGCAGTTCGCCCGAGGTAGCAAATAATATCAAAGCCATTCTTCACCCCGGTGATAGTGTTTTGCGTGTGGGAATCAATCCGGAGACAGGCTGGAGCAAGGTGATGGTGGACGGAGAGGTGCGCTATGCTTCGTCCAAATATCTTGCGCTGCAAGAGCTGACGCAGAGTGTCAAAGCAAATGTGGCGGACAGCTATACGCTGACGGTTGGTGAGCAGACTTGGTTCTATAGCAATCAATTGGTCAATGGACTTGATGCGGATATGCAGGTATCCTATCGCTTGGAGGGCAGCTGCTCCTGCGTTATGACCGATGATGGCTTTGGCGTGACACCCAATGTGGCGGGCACGTATACGCTGACCGTGACGGTCGGGCAAACGGTAGATGGCACATACAGCGTGGCTTTCCAAAAGACCGCACAGATCGAGGCGGTGGATAAGCGGGAATTGACGCTTTCGGGCGTTGTGATCGGCGACAGCCGCATCGGTGACGGTACCATCGTCAATACCTTGAAAGATACCTTTGGCGATGCATTGACGCTGCTTGGCACAAGACAGAGCAGCGCGGGGACCCCGCACGAGGGGCGCGGGGCGTGGAGCACCGCCAATTATCTGACGAGCGAGACTGCTTTCAACGTGCAAAATGCGTTTTATAACGCCGACAATGCGCAGGTCAACCCATATACGGGCGGCACGCATTATTTTGATTTCGGCTATTATCTGGCAGAAAATGGCTATGCAACCCCCGATTTCGTCGTGATATGCTTGGGCGCAAACGATACCTTTTCACAGGATTCGGTCAATCATGTGGACGTTATGATCCGGTCGATCAAGGATGCGACCGATGGAAGAACAAAGGTGTTTGTGATGACCGAATATCTTTCTCCCATGAGCGGCTATGAGCTTGGCGGAAAGGGAACGGATATTGCTCGAAAGCGTGCGCAGCAGTTTGCGTACTTCGAGATGCAACAAGAGATGTTTGCAAACAGAGAAGATGAGGGCGTATATCTTGTGAGTTCCTATGCCGCAGTCAACAGCACCACGCATTGGCAAAGAAACGCCGATGGGCGCATCATCGATGCAGTGCACCTGGGTATACCGGGTTACATGGCAGAGGCGAAAGTGCTGGAGGCGTATCTGTATCGTGTATTTGGCGAATAAGATCGAATATTTTGACAAAAAAGCCGAGGGATTTGTCCGAATGGGATTGACAAATTCCTCGGTTTGGTATATAATAGGCAGGTACGCAGGCATAGTCTAGTGGTAAAACCTCAGCTTCCCAAGCTGATGCTGCGGGTTCGATTCCCGTTGCCTGCTCCAAACGAATAGGGGTAGATGCAGCTCGCTGCATCTACCCCTATTCGTTTGGAGCAGCCCTTCACCGAATCAGAACCCCACCGTGTGACGCTCTGCGTCACATGGTTACATTTGCGCCGGGCACCCGAGCGGTTTGGATGCGCATTAGCGCAAATAAGGGTTCTGATTCCCGTTGCCTGCGAACCAGCCCACCGAATCAGAACCCCGCACATGGCGCATTTGCGCCATCGTGCAGGTTTGCGCCGGTTGCCCAACCAAATCGGATACGCATTGGTGCAAATAAGGGTTCTGATTCCCATTGCCCCGTTTATGCCAAAGTACAGTACACAATGGATCTTTAATACTTATTGATCACACCAACACCGACCTCAGGCTTAGATGTCTTGGGCATCAACAGCCCAAGTGCTTCGCGGGCGTCTGTTTCGCCGGATACGACGGCGTGCACTGCCTGTACGATCGGCATTTGTACGTTGTGTATTTTGGCAAGCTGCAGTGCCGCAGGCAAGGTGTTAATGCCTTCTACGACCATACCCACCTGTTCAATTGCTTGCTTTGCGGGTATACCTTGACCCAATAATATGCCACATTGATAATTACGACTATGCATACTGGTTGCGGTAACGATCAGGTCTCCGATGCCTGCCAGTCCGCCAAAGGTCTGTTCCTTGCATCCCATTGCCAAGCCCAAGCGTGACAATTCTGCAATGCCGCGGGTGATCAGTGCCGCTTTGGCGTTATCTCCCGCGCCAAGACCTTTTACAATGCCGCATGCAACGGCAATGACGTTTTTGAGCGCGCCGCACAGCTCAACGCCGCGAATGTCCTCATTTGTATATACGCGGAAATAATCGGTATCAAATACTCGCTGCACATACTTTGCAGCTTCTATATCACTGCATGCCGCAACAATAGCAGTGGGAAGATCTCGGATGACCTCCTCGGCATGTGTAGGCCCGGATAATGCTACGATTCTGCAGTCGGGATTTTGCAATTCATCCGCGATAATTTCAGACATGGTGAAAAATGTGTTTTCCTCAATACCTTTGGCTGCGTCCACAATAATCTGGTCGGAGGATATGTAAGGTGCTACAGCCCCGGCAGTCATGCGCACGTAAGGGGAGGGAACAGCAAATACCAGCATATCCTTACCGGAGCAAACGATTTGAATGTCCTTGGTATACATAATCTGCTCGGGGAGCGTTATGTCGGGAAACTTGGGATGTTGCCCCGTGCTTGAAAGGATATCGATTTCTTTTTCGATAGCTGACCAGATCATGACGTTGTGCCCTGCGTTGCTTAAGGTTCTTGCAAGTGCAACCGCCCATGTTCCTGCGCCCAATACTCCGATGTTGATCTTATGAGACATGGAAGTCCTCCCCAATTAGCGTTTTAAGCTGTGAAAATCCGCTTGTTATGACGGAGATCTTATTTTAGCATATTTTCGGTAGAATGTCAATAGTATGACGTGCGGCTAGCCGAACGGGAATCGAACCGAATTGCCCGACGACGATGCATTTTCGCATTTTTCGGCGCGCTTTCGCTTGCAAGATTTGTATTTTGCTGAAGTCGGATCGTAGCCATGTCGTTCTGTGAGCCAAGGAGTTGTCCTAATATGTTGTCTTCCTAAGACCGCTTGGCCTCCGACTTTGACGTGCGGCTAGCCGAACGGGAATCGAACCGAATTGCCCGACGACGATGCATTTTCGCATTTTTCGGCGCGCTTTCGCTTGCAAGATTTGTA
>JAZNBB010000107.1:0-24300 GCA_045586845.1 Eubacteriales bacterium | reverse complement strand
TAAAAATTTTTAGTATCGGGTAATACACTTCATCAATCTTTTCCACTTTCTCATTTGCAGCATAGACTCTTCCTTGACTTAATAATTTCATAAATGCATATAATTCAGACCATTCACCTTTGTTACCCGACATTTTTATTTCTTTTTTCGTCATTCTTGAGCACCTTCTTAATTTCTTTTGCTATTGCTTCAATTACATTAACAGTTACGCTGTTTCCAAATTGTTTATACAAATGTGTATCAGCCAGCGGTAATTCAAATGTATCCGGGAATCCTTGGAGTCGAGCCCACTCTCGCGGAGTCATTTTACGTACACCTTCTTTGTTAATCTTGCCTTTGATATGTGTTGTTGGTGTAAGTTTTTTTTGGCGTTTATCGATGACAAGATTTCTCTCTCGACCCATACCTCCGCACACAATCGCTCCTGCAACATCGCTCCAATCGCGAATTTCATAGCCGAATCCGTTGCCTTTCGATTCATGACGTGCTTTATGCTGTCTTAATGTTTCAAGATATACATCACTCAAATAATATTTGGCAGGCACGGGATTTTCTTCTCGAATATCCCATAAACGTTTGGTATCGTCGGTCATCTCCGGAAACTCGAAGTTCTCGGGAGCGATATCTTTTCTGAATGCCACCACATAGATTCTTTCTCTGTTTTGAGGAACTCCGAAGTTTTTGCTGTTTAAGACTTTATGGAACACTTTATATCCGAGATCTTCGAATGTTTTGCATATGATTTTGAACGTTCTTCCTCTGTCGTGAATAACGAGACCTTTTACGTTCTCGCAAAAGATAACCTTAGGCTTATGATATTCACAAATGCGAGCAACATCCATGAAGAGCGTTCCTCTGCACATGCCTTTATAGTTGTCATCAAAACCCATGCGCTGCCCTGCAAGGCTAAACGCCTGGCACGGAAATCCCGCAAGACAGATGTCAAACTCGGGAACATCCTTGTCGTCAATTTGAGTTATATCACCTGCGATTGCAAAATCATCATTAAAGTTTGCCTTATATGTTTTTTGTGCGTTTTCGTCCCATTCGCATACAAATACCGTATCAATGTCACCACCGAAAGCTCTGTCAAATCCGAGCCTGATACCACCGATTCCTGCGAATAAATCTATAGATTTTAACCGATTCATTTTGATTGTACCGCCTTTTCAATTATATCTGCGCATTGCGACGTGTTCTTTTTGATTTCATTGCCCCAAAAACGGATAACCGTCCATCCTTCGAATTCAAGCTTTGCCGTTACTTCGGCGTCGCGCTCCATGTTTCTCTCAATCTTGGGTATCCAAAATTCTTGATGTGACTTGAAATCTTTCTTTCGTTCTTCCCAATTGTATCCGTGCCAAAATTCGCTATCGCAAAAGACAGCAACTTTCTTTCCGATAAATACAATATCGGGTTTTCCGTATATGCGGTTCACGTTCTTTCTGTAGCGAAGACCGCGCGCCCATAATTCTTTACGCAACAAGACTTCGATCTTTGAATCTTTGTTCTTTACTTGTTGCATATTGTAGGTTATCTGTTCTTTAGTTTTCTGCATTGGTTGGCACAATCTCTACTATATCATCCATAGTACACTCTAATGCAGTACATATTTTCACCAGCACATCACTCGACACTGTAGCTCCATCTTTCTTCATCTTCGCGAGTGTAGCAGTGCTGATTCCAGCCTTTGCAGCAAGATCCTTGCTCTTCATCTCGCGGTCGATGAGCAGTTTAAAAAGTTTCTTATAGCTTGCAGCCATGTTCCACCTCATAAAATAGTTTTATATGATAATTTTATCACTTTTCTCGACAATAATCAAGAGAATTCTGTAAACAAATTACAAGATCATTGAATTTTTTATTTGTTTGTTTATTCTCTGTTCTTTCAATGACATAGGAACTGATTCATCGGTTCATATGGAAATGATCGCGTCGTACTCCAAACATAAAAAATATGGCGGCGAGGATGATCCTCACCGCCGGTCGTTATTTTTTATTCTTTGTCCATATAAAATTCAATCACCTTTCCCCTCGGTTTTGGAGTAGGCGTAAATACATTTTGCAGATAGTTCGGTATCTCCTCAGTAAAGTTTTGCTCAATGTGGGTGTAGATATCCGCAGTAACCTTGATATCTGCGTGACGCAGCCACATTTGTATATCTTTCAAATCCCAGCCTCGATTATAAAGCATGCTCGCGGTGCTATGTCTTAGGTCATGAAATCTCAGCATCGGTGTAAAGTCATTACGTTTCAATACTCGCTGAAAACTTCGATAAAGACTATCCGGTCGGAAGCATCTCCCATCTTCCCAAGTAAATACGAAATCGCTTTCGACATAATCCTCTCCATATTTTTGTCGATTCACATGTTGCCATTGCCTTTGTTTGAGCAATACTCTCTTGACATCCGAAATCAACTTGTATGTGTGATAGCTGGCAGCTGTCTTCATAGTGGTTTTCTCTTCTATGGTTTTGTTCTTTACGACAACATTCTCGAGAGTCAATGTATCATTAGCGAAGTCGATGGCACTCCATTTTAATCCCAACGCTTCTGATTTTCTCAAGCCATAAAACAATGTCGTGTACACAATTGCATATAATGGTGTTTCTTCGAACAGCTTAAGCATCTCTATCGCTTGCTTTGCTGTGAGAAAATTCTCCTTTCTTTGGGAAGTGCGTTTCGCCGGTAGCTTAATATATTGCGCAGGATTCTGCGCAATCAAGCCATCAACAACCGCGTCATCCAATGCGGTCATCAACACAGACTTGTGCTTGATGATTGACTCTATGGAAAGTCCTCCCTCTTTGCCATCGCATCGACCATCGTTATATTTGAAGTTATAGTACTCCTGAATGTGGGATGGTAATATGTCCTTCAATTTTAGAGCCATCGGCTCAAAATATGGAATTATATGCTTGTGTGCGTAAGTTTGAATCCCTTCCCATGTTGAATTTTCTACAAGACCCCTGCGTCGCTCTACCCACCCCGCGAGATATTTCGTAAAGAGCATATCCCCATAAGGCGAGCTCTGTTCTTCATAGCAAGCCTCTATTTCTTGCAATCTCGCCTTAACCTCTTTCTTGCTTGCGGTCGTTTTTAGGTGTAGTGAAATCCACTTGACCTTTCGCTTACCATCTTCATAATAAGTAACCACGGCATAATAATGATTATTTTTCGTGGTCAATGATACCTTTGTCCTATTCATAAAAAATTTCTCCTTCCAAATAAAAAGCCATAGCAAATCTCGATCTGCTATGGTAACATATTTCTTGGTCACGCCAAATAAAGATTCCTTGTTTTTTCTCCATCTTTTGCTTCGGAGTCATCTGACAGCATGTTTTGTAATCCATCCGCTAATTTTCTTTCTCTTTCTTTCGAAATGTGTAGGTACACGTCTGCGGTTACTTCAATTTTGCTATGACGCATCCATCCCTTCAATTCTTTGATCCCCATTCCATTGCTGAACATAATACAGGCTGTGCTATGTCTCAAATCGTGGAATCGCATCGGCGGTAATCCACATTCGGATAATATTTTCTTGAATCTTCTGTTGACCCATTCCTGCGTCAAAAATCGGCCATTGGGAAACGTGAAAACATAATCTGTTTCGACATAAGCGGCACCTAATCGTTCTCGCTGCCTTCTTTGAGATTCCGCTCGGGTCATGAGAGCTTCTTTAATATCCGGCAGCAACGGGAACGTGCCTTTACTTGATTCGGTTTTGGTGCCATTCTTCTCCGGATTCTTTCCACTTCTTATGGTGGTTTCTATGCGCAAGTGATTGTTTTGGAAGTCGATTGCCCCCCACTTCAACCCGAGTACTTCTCCATGTCTCAATCCATATCGAAGTGCTATCAGGAGCAGCGGATACATGAGTTCGTCTTCCATCACAAAACCTAACAATCGGTTGGCAGACTCTTGATCCAAGACCGTGTGCGGCTTTCTCGGGTTATCCTTCGCGGGCAATTTTACAGATGAGACCGGGTTGATTAAGACAAGTCCATCAACAACTGCACTCTTAAACGCATCGTTCAAAGTGCTTTTGATTGATTTGATTGTCGAAATGCTTAGACCGCCCTTATTGTCTGCACGTCCGTTTTTGTACAGGTGCTCATAAAAGTGGCGAATGTGCTTAGGATTTACTTCGCTTAAACTCAACTTATCAGGTTCGAAGTACTTGCATATTTTCCTATCAACGTTCAAGCGTAGACCTTGAAAGGTAGTATCCTCCACTTCTCCTTTTTTCTTTTCAAGCCAACGCTGCATATACTCAACAAATGGAATCTCATATCCGGGAACATCCACTACTCCTCGCAATTGACATTTCATCTCTTCCATCTTATACTGCGCCTTTCTTTTGTTGCCGGGTTTATCCTCGAGCTCTAAGGTTCTCCAGATTTCTTTGGGTTTTCCATCTTTTCCAGTGCAATAGAATGTGGCATAGTACCTTCCATTTTTGGTTCTCAATTTTGCGGTGAGAGGCCGCTTTTGGGGATTTCGCATAGGAATCCCTCCTTTCTAATTTTTTGGTGAAGAAGTCTGCGCTATCTTCCCTCTACGGAATTTAGAGAAATCTTTTGAAGGGTATGCAAAACCTTCCTATTGGCCGGGATTATTTGAAATATTTTTTCACTGTGCCATTGGGAAGTGCGTTAGAAAAATGCCTGCTCTCTGCAAAAAACAGGCATGATCAAGTTAAAAACCGTTAGCATAACCGAATAAATTGCTGTCGGTACTCTTACGCATTTGGCTCCCTTTTGAGAGAGTCATTCATGCCGTCATTCCCAATGCCAGTATGATTTTTCTCTCAATCGCCTTGATCTTTTCCGCAGAGGCCACTCGACCGACGCGCCTTCGAATTCGCGATTTGTCGATGGCACGGATCTGTTCACATAATACGATGGAGGGCTTAACCACGCCGCACTCCTCCGGCAGAAGCACAACGTGCGTAGCGTTCATCCCCTTCTCTTGTGAGGTTAAAGGACATACAATGGTTGTAGACGAGTACATGTTTCCTGTATCATTTTGGATCACAACAGCGGGACGAACTCCATTTTGCTCCGATCCTTCATTTTTCTTGAAGTCAACTAGAATTACATCCCCCTTATGAATTAATTTCATCGAATCGGTCGTCACTATTTATACCTCTTTCTTTTAATATTTTTCTCAACTTCTTGATAATTCCGCAGAAATTATGCATCTTATGCGCATATTTTATTGATATTATATCATTTATAACCGATATTCGGGTGATTCATCCCCGTTTATTGTATATTTATGCAATTTATGCAGTTGGGGTGGTAGAGGCCGCAAGTTCAAGTCTTGTCACTCAGACCAAATAAAGCCGTTGGGGCAACAGTTCCAACGGCTTTATTTTTGCTTTGTTACGCAAGGCTTTTTCGGCAATTAGCAATATCCTAAGTAGAGAGCGCCGATGACATCGCCCTTTGCCGCTGCGTCGCGGTAGAGCAGGAACGACCTTCGCTGGTCTTGCGGCACGCCTCTGCCAAGATCGTAAAGATCAACAAGGTATACAATCACTTGGGTATCCCCTTGTTCGGCAGCACGAGCAAGCCACTCGGCAGCGGCTTGATAATCCTTGGTGGCCAGGTGCTGCTCAGCCAGCTTGCGCTGAGCAGCCGCGTTACCTTGGGATGCAGAACGATAAAGGTCGGTGATCGAGGCTGAGTCAAAAGCTTTTCAGAAGGCGATTGACTCAGCCTCTTTTTGGGTTGTACCGCGTTAGGGATGCGTTTTTTTTTGGGGGGAACTTACTTCTTTACGAAGAGCGATTTGATGCTCTGCGCCACTGCCTTGCAGCCCTCGCCGAGCTGAACGAGCGATTTCTTGCTGATCACAAACCACCAAAGGCTGAAGCCTCCGATGCCTGCAACCGCAACCGAGCCTACCACAATGCCCGCGATCGCGCCGTCGGAGAGTCCCTTTTGCTCGCCTTCGGTCACGTCGGTCTCGCTTTCCGCCTCCATCGGCCGATCGCAACCGTCGCACTTGCCGTTGGAGTCGGTGTCCAGATGTGCGGCAGGATCGCCGTACGCGGTGTTACAAGTGGAGCAAACCGCCTTCGCGGTGCAGGTTGCAGTGCCGCCCGCGCAATCGTGGGTTTCCTTATGCGCGTTGTTTCTCGAGCAGACGCGGCTGTGTGTGCCGTCTCCGTTCGAAGCCCATGCGCCAAAGTCGTGCGAATCGTTGATCTCGATCGCGAGCTGCTGAGCGGTCTTTTCAACCTTCTCGGCGTCAAAGAGCTTGTGGCAGACTGAGCATTCGTAGTGAGCAGCCATACCTGCCTCAACGCAGGTTGCATCCTTCTGCTCGATCAGGTCGGCGTAATCGTGATCGGCAAGATTGCCGTATGCGGTGTTACAAGTGGAGCAGACCGCCTTCGCGGTGCAGGTTGCCGTACCGCCCGTGCAATCGTGGGTTTCCTTATGCGCGTTGTTTCTCGAGCAGACGCGGCTGTGTGTGCCGTCGCCGTTCGAAGCCCATGCGCCAAAGTCGTGCGAATCGTTGATCTCGATCGCAAGCTGCTGAGCGGTCTTTTCAACCTTCTCGGCGTCAAAGAGCTTGTGGCAGACCGAGCATTCGTAGTGTGCCGCCATACCTGCCTCGACGCAGGTTGCGTCCTTCTGCTCGATCAGATCACCGTAATCGTGTGTGATCTCCCTCGTCTTTCCGCAGGTGTCGCATACGCTGTCGCAATCGTTTTCCCAATCGTGGATATCCTTGTTGAGCTGCTGACCGTCGCAACCGCTGCATTCGTGCCAATGGTGCGTTTCGTCGCTTGACCATTCGCTATCGGGCGTGTGCGAGGTGTGTCCCGTTGCAGGCGTGATAATGTACTCACAAACCGTACACTTGACGGGATCGTTTTCGGTAGCCGCGCCTCTGTCGGGCGTGTGCGCGGTGACGGGGGTGACGTGCGCGCCGCAAGCGCAGGCGTTTGCGTGTCCGTCGACACCCTTGTAGCCGAGTTCGACCGTGAAGCTATGCGTGGGAGCGTCGATCTTGAGCGCGTTTTCGGTGGTTGCGACCTTGCCCTCGGTGAAGTAGGTGTCGCAGCCGTCGCAGAAGTAATGCGCCTTCATACCTGCCGCCAGAACGGTGGAGGTGTGGGTGGGATCGACTTGCTCGATCAGGTCGCCGTAATCGTGATCGGCAAGACTGCCGTATGCGGTGTTACAAGTGGAGCAGACCGCCTTTGCGGTGCAGGTTGCCGTACCGCCCGTGTGCGTGCCCTCGTTTCGTCTGCTGCCTGCGAGATCAGGGCAGTTGACGCCGTCGGTGCATTCCTGCCAGTGGTGCGTTGCGTTGGAGGAATATTCGTCGTAGGTGTGCGTGTGGAGCTTTTTGTAGGTTGCGCGGATCTCCACTGCCTCGGCGGGCATGACGAAGGTGGTGCTTTGATCGTCGGCGCGGGTGAAGCTGACGTTTCCGCTGACCGCGATCCATTTGTCAAAAACGTATCCGTCTGGGGCGGTATTGGCGATGAGCGTGACCGTGCTGTTGAGCGCTGCCGCACTGCAATCCACGCCGTCAACCTGCGCCTTGCCGTCGGTGACCGTAATCACGTAGGGCATATAGAAGGAGAGCTCCCTGTCTTCCCTCGAGCCGTAGCAGACAGTGGTCTTGCCGTTGAGCAGGAACACGGTCTCACCGTCAAAGGTGTAGTCCTCGGTCGGGATAACGGTGAAGCGGATCGAATAGTCCTTCCCTGCGGCAAAGACGTCGGAGGGTGTGAGCGAGGGGTAGCCGTCGCCGAGGAGGTACCACTGGTCAAGCTCAACCGTGTACTTGCTCGGCTCCGCGGAAACGGGCGTGAAGTCGGGGGTGCTGCCGATGCTCGGCGCGGTGACGGTGATATTGACGGTTTTGATGACCTCGAGGAAGAGTGCTTTGACCGCGACTGCCTCCTCGGTCATGACGAAGGTGGTGGTGAGGGCGTCCTCGTCGGCAAAGGTGACGTTGCCCGCCGTGCAGATCCATCCTGCGAAGATCTTGCCCTCGGGGATCTCGTTGGCGGTAACGGTGACCGTTTCGCCGCTGCTCGCGCGCTCAACGTTCGCCTCGCCGTTGGTGACGGTAACCGTTTGATGCGTGTAGCGATAGGTTGCCTTGATGTTGACGTTGCCCGCAGGCATCACGAAGGTGGTATTGGGCTCGGTTGGGGTAAGGGCGACGTTCTCGCCGCTCAAGATCTCCCATCTGTAAAATTCCATCCATTCGGGAGCGGGGGCAGCGGTGAGCGTTACGGTAACGCCGCCGCCAGCCTCGGTGACGCTTTCCCCGCCAACCGACGCGGTGCCGTTTTCCGCGTCGATCCGATAGGATTCTCCGCTCGGATCAACCGTAAGGGTGACCGAATACAGAACCATATTGGCGCCGGCACCCCGATAGGAGACCTGTGTGTCGCCGTTGATCGATATGGTCATTTCACTGCCGCTGAGGAACTCATAGCCCTCCTCCGCCGTGAAGGCAACGGAGATGCGGTAGGTCCCGCCTGCCTGCCAGAGTGCGTAGATCGGCAGAGGATGAAAGTAAAGAGGATCGGCACTTGCCATGATCTCCATTTCGTATATCTCTACGGTGTAATGTGCGTCGTTGGGCGCGGTGACACCGAGCGTTGTGGCGAGCAGACCGCTCTTCAGATTCGTCAGATTTGCTTCAATATTCGTGAATGCGTAGCACGACTGATAGGAGAAATCCGCGATCACGTAGCGTTCGTTCACGTCAAATTCCACGATCGAGCCCTTGGAGCCCGAATAGCCCTGCAAAAATGCGTTCCAGACGGAGCTCGTCATCTCCTCGTTGACGTAGTAGCCGGGGAGGGTTTCAAAGCGGATGCGTACGGTGTAGGTCTTTCCAATCTCAAAGACGTGATCGTTCTCGATCGTCTCCTCGCCCTCAAACCATCCCAACACCTCTGCGGTGAAGTTGTAGGAATCCATGTCGGTGTCGAAGGAGGGGGTCTGACCGGGGCGCGGTGCGGGGACGTTGGCACCGACCCAGCTCAGATAAGTGGGCGTGATGTAGTAGGCACCGCCCTCGATGTTGCGTCCGCTGTCCACGATCGTGATCACGCACGCGTAATCCTTGAGGGTCTCATAGCTGATTGCGGCCGAGTTGGTGTAGAAGTTCCAATACGCAAATTCCTTTCCCGCGGGATAGCAGCTCTCGTCGGGGATCAGGGTGATCTGCGTGCCGATGAGGAACTTGGTCTCGTCGGTGATCACGCCATCCACCATCAGCTTGGCTCCTTCCACGGTGAGCGTGGAGCGCTGCAGATCCTCGATGTAGGCTTGCGCGGAGGCATTTGCGCTTCCCAAAATATTGCTAACGCCGTAGATTCTCTTTCCGTTGACCTTGATCACCGTTTCAGAGGTGACGCAGTAGCCGTCGACGGGGATAAAGAGCAGGTCGGCAACGTAGGTGGTGTCAAGTGCGAAGACGTCGGTGGGAAGCAGAGCATCGTAGTTGATCATCCAATCGCGGATCTCCACCGCGCAAAGCTCGGAATCGTCGGTTGCGGTGTAGTTCGGCGTTCCGCCCACAACCGGCTTGGGAAGTGTGACGTTGATCGTCTCGATCGGCGTTGCAAAGATTGCCTCGATCGTGATGTTCTCGTTCAGCTCGCTGTTGAGGTAGATGGACATTTCCTCGTTGTGGATATTCCAACTGACGTAATCATAGCCCGTGACCTTCCACATCAGGAAGACCTTGCCCGCGGGCGCCTCATCAGCCTTGAGGTAGAGCGTATCGTAGCGGTACGCCTCGGTGCGCTCTGCGGTGTAGGTATCATCGGTGTAGGCCTTGCCGCCGACCACCGAAACGCTGACGGGGATATAGAAGGTGTGAACTCTTCTTCTTTCATGGTTGTGCTGGTAGGTCAGCTCTCCGTTGAGGTAGAATTTGGTGTCCTCGGTGATCATGTAAGTATCGTTTTCGGCAACCTCAAAGTATACCGAAAAGCCCTTGCCGAGCACGAAGACGTCCTCTGCCGTAAGCGTCTGGGTGCTGCCGTTCTTGTATCCGTACCACTCAACCTCCGTGATCGTACATTTCTCGGGACTCAGACAAACGGGGGAGGTGTTCGTCTTTTCGCCAACCACGGGAGTGGGAATGGTGAAGTAAAGCTCGTCGATCACCTGCTTTTTGGTGTAGTTTGCCTTCACGCTGACCGCGCCCTCGGGCATCACGAAGGTGGTTGTGGTGGCGCTCGCATCCGCGAGCACCGCATCACCCGAGAGGACCGTCCATCCCGAAAAATAGGAATCCGCAGGAGCGGGGGCGGCTGTGAGTGTCACGGTTGCGCCAACCTTTGCCGAATCGACGCAATCCGCGCTGCCGTTGGTGACCTCCACCGTGTAGCTCGGAATGGTTTCCCAAACGGCGATCACAACAACGTCCGCCGAAACGCTGACCGTTTCGCCAGCATCGTATTCCACACCCGAAACGCTCCATGCCTTGAAGCGCTTGTCGGAGGGAGGCGTGAGCGTGCAGGAAGGAAAGGTGTACTCGCCCAGAACGCCCGTGACGGGAGCGATGCTGCCCTCGCCGCCGTTGGCGTCAAAGCTGACCGTGTGGGCTTCGATCAGCTTGAAATATTTGTAGGTTGCGAGATCCTCCGCGCGATAGGGAGAGGCGTCACTGCCGTCGGCGTTGACGCTTGCCGTTGCGCGATAGGAGGGGTAGGAGCCAAGATTGGGGGTGACGGGAACAAACGTCTCACCGTTGAAGGCGACGAATATGCCGCTCGTCTCGCAGGCAACCGTAAGCTCGCCGCCCGAGAGAATGGCGGTCGCGCCGTCGAGCGGGAGATAGATTCCCAGCATTGCACTGTCGATCGAGATGCTGCCGTCGGTTTGCAAGAATGCGTTGGTGCAAATGCCCATGCCCGTCTCGCCGTCGGTTACGGTCAGGATCAAGCTGCCGCCGCTGACGGTGAGCCCGTCGGTTTCGTCCTGCGTGTAGATGCCTGCGACATTTGCGTTCACCGAGAGGCTGCCCGTACCCGATACGGTGAGCGCACCCTCGGAGACGTAAATGCCAAATCCGTTTGCTTCACCCGTATAGGTGAGCGCGTTTGTGCCCGTGAGCGACAGCTTCAGTGCGTGGTTGGCGTAAACGCAGGCTTCTCTGCCCGCGGCAAAGGCATAGCCCGCGCCGCTGTAGGAATAGCCGCTCAGCGTCAGCGTTTGCGTTTCGGGGTCGTAGGCTACCTTGCCGTCGCCAAACACGTCGGACTTGTTGGACGTGGTGATCTCGGTTCCGCCGATCCAAACGCCGCAGGTGGGATCGGGCTTCCAGATCGCGTAAATATAGGTCTCCCCCGTGATCGTGATCGTCTCACCGGGTAGCTTGAATACGCCCGTGTCGTGGCCGATCTCCCATTTGTCGAATACCATGCCGAGGGGCGGAGAGAAGGAAAGCTCGTCGGGAGTCTCAAGCGTGATCTCGGTGCCGTCGAGGACCACGTCACCCGTCGAGGAGCCGGTGCCGTCGGTGGGGTTGTAGGAATAGGCGTATTCGGGGATTTCCTCCCAGAAGGGGTAGATATAGGTTTCTGCGGTGATCGTCACCGTCTCGCCGGGTTGCTTATAGATGCCCGACCCGTTGCCGATCTCCCACGCCTTGAATCGCATACCCTCGGCAGGGATGAAGGGACAATCCAACAGCGTCAGCTCCTCGCCGTCGAGGGCGTAGTCGATCTCATTCGAGCCGCTCACTCCCTCGCCTGCAACGACGTAAACGACCATATAGGTCGGGATCTCCTCCCAGATGGGGTAGATATAGGTTTCTGCGGTGATCGTCACCGTCTCGCCGGGTTGCTTGAAGATGCCCGAGCTGTTGCCGATCTCCCACGCCTTGAATCGCGTACCCTCGGCAGGGATGAACGGGCACGCGCCCAGCACCAGCTCGTCACCCGCATAGGCATAATCGATCTCGCTCGATCCGCTCACACCCTCTCCGGCGGGAGCGTAGACGACCATGTATTCGTATTTTTTCAGATGAAAATACTTGTAGCTTGCGATCGCGTCGGCATCATATTCGACGGGTGAGGAGCCGTCCGAATGGATGCTGGCCGTGATATCCCAATAGGAGAAATTCTCCGCAACGATCGATTTGGAAAAGGTTGCGGTTCCCGTGGAGCTTGCCGTTACCGTTCCGCCGTTGAAGGCGATGAAGCCGTCTTCAACCCAAATCGTTTGATTGGTTGCCGAGGCATTGACGGTGCCGCCGTTAAAGGTGACGCTTCCCTCACCCTCCACGATGATCGCAAAGAGGTGATCTGAGAGATTGAGCGTACCGCCGTTGACGGTGAGGTCACCGTTGCTTCTCAGGTTTACGGGATAGACCGCGTCCACCGTCAGGGACCCCGACCCAGCAACGGTAAGATTGCCCTTTACCACGATTCCGTTCTGTGACCAGATCATGTTGTCCGCGGTGTTGGTGAGTGAGCTTGCGCCCGTGAGAACGAGCTCAACGTCACCCTCGGCGTAAAGCACCGCGCGCTCGGTGGTGTCGTGAGTTTTTCCCGCGCTCTCAAGCACGTAGTTCTCGAGCGTCAGGATGCCGTCCTCATAGTGGGCGTAGCCCGTGCAGTCCTGCGGAAGCTCTCCACTGACCTGCGTTTCTCCGTTTGCCAGATAGTCACCGTTTCCCAAGGCAACCGTGCCAAGGTAGATCTCGGTGGCATCCGCACCCTCCGCGCCGATCACTGCTGCAGCAGACAGACCGCAGAGCATCAGCAGGGTGAGCAGAATTGTGAAAATACGGGTTTGATGAGATGCTTTCATGTTGTTCTCTCCTTTCATGATTGTCGTATCGCTTTAAGCGATAACAGGATCTTGCCTGAGCGAGACCTGCTCTAATACTTCAATGAATTTTGGCGTTGCGTGACCGATCCGCAGAAACGGCTCGGTCAGGCGAACGCGGACCTGCCCGGGGAGTCTGTGCGCCGCGCCCTGCTTGTCAAACAGCTCCACGTAGAAATACCAAACCACCGCGCTCAGGTTCTTGTGCTTTTCGGGGCAGAAGATCTTGATGGTGCGGTCGGGTCGCCGCATCTCCAAAAGAGCGTAGGGGCGATCGCCTCCCTCGGGGAGCGTGAACGCGGGAAAGTCGGTTTCGAAATACATCGAAAAGCCGTCGTGCGGCTCGTTGACGAACAGATAGTCGGTCATCGGTCCGCGCTCGTCCATCAGGTATTCCAGCCCGCTCATCCTCGGAATTTCGAAATTACCGAATAAAATTCGCTTGTCGGTCATGCCTTTTCACCTCCGTTCGCTTTTTTCGGCGTCGCATCGAATCTTATCCTACCTATATAATAACAGAACTTCATCCCGATTTGCTACACCCCTTCGGGGTGAAATCGTTCAAAACAGGGGTGAAAAAGGGGTGGAAATCATGGGGAACGCAAAAAAGACCGCCTTGAATGTAAATGCGTACATTCAAAACGGTCGTTTTTGATAGATTTGATCAGTCGCGCAGGAGCAGCGCGTAAAGCTCCTCGCGGCAGGTGACACCGAGCTTGGCATAGAGCGTTCGCGTGTAGGTCTTCACGGTGTTTTCCGAGAGAAACAGCTCCTCGGCAATCTGGCGTCGTTTTTTATTTTCGAGTATCCGCTCCAGAATTTCGCGCTCACGCGAGGCGAGCGTTTCCCCCTCCTTCACGCAGAGCAGCACCTTGCCGATCTTGACGTTCATCGGCATCGTTGCGATATCCACGCCGAGTCGGCGCTCCTCGGCGGGTGTGTATTTGGGGAGATCTTTGACGTGCACGTAGTCCTGCAGCATCCAATAGACCAACAGCAAAAGCAGCTCGGAGATGATATAGGTGACAGACAAAAACTCAAATTCCCAGCTGATGAATTTTTCAAACAGCCAAACGAGCAGGTTTCCGCAAACAAGTCCCGCGATGAGCCCCGCGAATTTTTGCGACGCCACCACCCTTTTGCGGACCGAGCACACGATCACGGTGATCATTGCGGCAAAGCAGCCGAGCAGGTAAACAAGGTAAACGGGATGGAGGGGTCCGTAGGTTTTGACCAATCTTGCCGCACCGCGAACGATCTCAAGCGACACGGTCTCGTAATACCACGGCAGGAACCCGGCCGTGGCGGTGATCAGAAACATCAGGGTACTGAGCGAGACGCCAAGGATCACGTGGGTGCGCTTGACCGCAAATCCGCAGAGCTTGACGACGGTGAAGAGCATACAAAGCGAAAGATAGACGCTGCCGAGATACACCACGTCGTTGGCAAGGATGGCAAACTCCAAGCTCCTCGCTGCCGAGAGGAGCAGGTATCCGAGGTTGACCACCGCCACCGAAACGTAGAGCAACGAGAGCCAGAATTCACGCTTTTGAACGACCGCGAAGTAGGCGATCAGCAGTCCCACGGCAAGCGTCAGTGTGATTCCGTATTCGATTATCATCGGGCGCGTCACTTCCTTTCAAGTCTTTTTTGCTCGGGATAGCGTTGTGCGGAGGGGCTGGCATTGTCAGGATTCTGCTATGGGCAGGTAGCGCATGATCAGGTCCTTCCATTCCTCGTTGTCTGAACGAGGAGGAACTCCTGCTCCAAAAAATCATCGTAATACGAGTCTCCGAGGCGCAGATCGTAGATCTGGACCGACGAGACCGTTTCGGGATCGAGGTCGAAGTTCTTGTAAATGGGGATGACGATACAGCCCGAGAGCGAGAGGAGAAACGCGAGGGAGATCAGGGTTGCCAAAAGCATGCGTTTCATATCGTCCGCCTCCTTTTTTGTTCACTTACATCATACCACAAAAAAGCAAAAAACGCAACCCCTTTTTTTCTCGGAGCTGCGTTTTTTGGACGCGGAGACGTTTTTTTCTGCCTTATGCCTTCCTTGACCCTTTTGGGACGATCGGATAAAGCTGAATCGTATTACCGCCGCCTCCATCGAAAAATTACCCGTTGCGGAATGTCGAACGATGTGGTATAATGCTTTATTTTACCCCAAGACAGCAATTCTCTCGCAGATAAGAGATTCAAAGCACTCTTTCATATCGTCTGGCAGATAGGATTCTCGGCACATGGTAAGATACATATCCTTGAGCGCGACGATCTTTTCAATCATCTTTTCTGCCGATTTGCGGTTAAGACCGCAGGCTTCTGCAAAAATAAGGAAATCCTTTCGCCGTATATTCTGCTTTTTTCCATTCAGCGTGAGCGCCAATTCTTCCTTATCCTGCGGCATGATGACGTTGACGGGCAACATATCGTATGCGTCCGACAGCTGATACACACCACTTCCCTCTGCCGTTTCGATCAGGAAGAAGTTTTTCAAATGCATATCCGAATTTCCAATGGCAAAAGAAAATACAATACGCAAAAACAGATCTGCCACATCCAAACCCGCGCTCTGTGAGTAATTCAGTACAACCTTGGCACAGCACATCACTATCAATTGTCAAATGACTACGGCAGAAGAAGAATATTTCTCCCGTTAGTTCACCCCATCATCTTGACAATATGTTTAACGGTTAAGCGGATCTGCTCCTCGTTTGTAATCGTGGGCATACCGTCACCGTCCTGCGCTCCGTACATACCGAAATATGCATGACATCCGCCATCAATCACATATTCTGAAAAATTGCTTGGAAGATTGGACTTGTTCTCTGCGTATTTTTCACGGTTCATGACCGTATCCTCGCTCCCAAATATCGAAAGCACGGCAAGGTCGGTAGCAGACAGGTCTGCCGTAGAGTATGAGCCAAGCAAAATGAGACCTTTGTACTCCTCTGCGTGATCGACAAGATAAGATGCCGCCATCGAGCCACCCAGCGAGTGTCCACCTATGTACCAATCCTCTATTTCGGGGTATTCTTTCTGTATGCCGTCTGCGGCATTGATATCAAACACAGCGAGATTGAACGGCATCTCAACCAGGACACACAGAATGCCATACTCGGCGCACGCTTGCATCAGCGGAACATAGGCTGTATGCTCCACTTTCCCACCAGGATAGAATATCAATCCCTTCGTTGCTCCTTCGGGTTCAAAAACCATCGTACCATCGGGTTCTTCCTTCCACGTCGTACCCTGCGACAAAAACGCGCCGATTGCGTCATGATCTGCGCGGTAATAATCGCCAAGATAGATGGCGCAAGCTCCTACGATAAGGGCAAGCGCGAGAACAACGGACATAGTGATGATGATATTTCGTTTGCGTTTATCGGATAAAAAGTTCATTTTATTTTCCTCTTGTAATTCAGAACGAGATTTCCATGCTCGTTCGCAGTTTTGACAAATTCAAAAATCACAATATCCACTCCATAAAAGCGGCTTTGAGTCCTTTCCGGCAATTCTTGCCATCATGTGGTAAATAATATGATCTCACCGTAACCGGCGAACAATCTATTGCTTTTTGATGAATAGTATGGTATAATATGGAAAAGTTTACTTTGGAAGGAGACAAACCATGAACCAACGCAGTCATATCATGGCACTGATCAGCTCTCTGCTCCTGCTTTCGACACTACTTTGGGTTGCCTGTAACAATTCCAACAATGTAACGCCCGATGACACTCTACCCCAAGACGAGTCCATTATCACCCAAGAGGAGACAGAGTCCATGACCGAAGAAGCCACTACCGAAGAATTTTCTACTGAGGAGACCGTGACAGAGCCTCCCGAGCGAACACCTGACGGCACCATTCCCTTCGTTCCCGATCATCCCGAGACTATTGACTCGGATTGGAAGGCCATCTGGCTGTCCCAATTCGATATGCAGCCTATCTATACCGACGGGAACAAGCAGCGCGCCGAGGCTGATTTCCGCAACCGCATGGCACAGGTGCTTGATAACATTGTCAGCGACGGTTTTAACACCGTGGTTCTTCAGCTCCGTCCCTACGCCGACAGCATATACCCCTCTGAGATTTATCCTCCCAGCAAGTATTCTGTAGGAACCTACACAGGTCAATTTACATATGACCCGGTATCGATCATCATGGAGCTGTGCAATAAGAGAGGTCTGTCGGTTCATGGCTGGATCAATCCCATGCGCGGTATGACCGAGGACGAGATCAAGCAGCTTGACGATAAGTATCTGATCAAACAGTGGTACAACGACTCCACCAAGAAGAGTGACTACATTGTATTCGTCAACAAGAACTGGTATCTCAATATTGCTCACCCTGAGGTGAGGAAGCTCATCTGTGACGGTGCTGCAGAGATCCTCGAAAAGTACGAGATGGACGGCATTCACATGGATGACTACTTCTATCCCAGCACCGACGCTTCATTTGATCAAAAGGCATATACCGCATATAAAACGAACGGCGGCAAGCTTTCCTTAGCCGAGTGGCGCAAAGACTGTCTGAGCACCCTGGTTGCCGAGCTTTACGCCACCGTAAAGACCCATGACCTTCGCACCCTGTTCGGCATCTCTCCTGCCGGTAATATCAACACCGTCATGGACAGCCACTATGCCGACGTTAAAACCTGGTGTGCCAACCCCGGTTATCTTGACTACATCTGTCCACAGGTCTATTTTGGATTTGAACATGCCAACTGGGCATTTGATAAGACTTGCAATATCTGGCAGGACATCATCAAGTCCGATTACGTCAGTCTTATCGTCGGTATGTCCTTTGGTAAGGCTCTTTCGGGCGTAGACAACTATGCCGGTGCTACCGGAAAGGATGAATGGACTCGCCACAAAGACATCATGCTCCGCTCCCTGCAGTATACCGAAGAACTGGACAAATGCGTAGGTGTGACCGTCTTCTGTTATCAATACCTCTGGGATCGCTCCAACGGCACCATCATCACCGAAACCAAGCAGGAGCACGAGTCCTTCTCTGCTTATCTGGGCAAGATCACCTGGCACAAAGCTCCAAATACCGTGAACTAAAAACCGATACATACCATCATCTATTAGCCGCACGGAAGTCGAGCCAAGTTGGCTCCCGTGCGGCTATTCAAACGGATCGTCCCTCAGGGGGTGCTCCGTTTTCTTATTTGTATTCATGATTTCCGAATCGGAAGCAGCATTCTTGTTTGCTTTTTATACTCGTCAAAGCCTTGTTTGCGCGACTGTCTTTTGTCAGCCATGGGAATACTGACCACCAAAAACAGCACCGTATTGGCAAGTGCACCTGCCAACAGATACCATGCGTGCGGTGCAGCGCACACGACTGCAACGCCTACGCCCCACCACATCAATATTTCACCAAGATAATTGGGATGTCGGGAATACTTCCAAAGACCAATGCGAATAAAAGGGGTAGTGCGATTCTTACGGAATTTATGCATCTGCACGTCGGCAATTCCCTGTACAGTAGCAGCACCAAGCGACAGGCAGAGCAACAGAACGCTTGCAATATTTGCAGTGAGCCCTTCGCGGATGGCATAAACACCCGGCAACACGCAGCCGTACACCACCAGCGTCGGTACCATATGGATGCCCACAAAATTGATAACGGGATAGAACACGCCCGTCTTTTCGCTAAGCATGGTGTAGCGCCAATCCTGGTGCGTCAGATTTTCAAAGGTATATGCCCAATTTGCGGTCAGTCGGATTGCCCAGAAGGACACGACAAAAAGCAACAGCACACCAAGCAGAGTCAGCTCACGTCCTACGGCAAATGCCACCAGGATCACGGGCGGCTGTACACTCCAGTAAGGATCATAGACCGAAGCGTTTTGAAAGATCAGGCTGAATACAAAGGTCGCTGTGGTTGCCGCTATATCTGCAAGCAACAAAGAGAGCCACCAATCAAGCGCAAACGTGCGATAGACCAGAATGCCAATGGCTGTGGCGAGCACGTACACCAGGGTAACAACAGCAAAGCTTGCTGCACGATTACGTTTTAGCTTGTTCATACAGGTTTTTCCTGCCTTTCCATGATCTTAGTAAGGATCTCCTTGTCTGCCGGGCAAAAATCGTAGTCGGGGATCTCGCAAGGTGTGATCCATCTGATGTCGTTGTGCTCCAGCTTCTGCGGAACACCATCGGCAATGGTGGCATTGAACAAGGTCAGATGTACAGTCAGGTCAGGGTATTCGTGCATCACGTCCATAAACACGTCCCCCACCGCCAAAGTCACCGCAAGCTCTTCACGACATTCGCGGATCAGTGCCTGCTGCTTGCTCTCTCCTGGCTCGACCTTGCCACCAACAAACTCCCAAAGCAGGCCTCGTGCCTTGTGTACGGGACGTTGGCAGATCATGAATTTTTCCTGATCCCATATCAGGGCTGCCACCACTTCGGTAATACTCATAAGTTCTCTCCTTTTGTCTGACTCTGCATACATTATAACAAATTATACGCCTTTTTGTCAATAGAGTTGAAATTTGCTGCGAAGTGTGTTATAATGGTTGCATTACAAGAATTTTATCGGGAGTCCGTTATGTCAAACCGATTTACCAATTATATCAAAAATCAACTTTTTCCCTGCCTTGCCTTCTCGGCTGTAACCGGCTTTATATCTGCCATCCTTGTCACTGCATTTAAGCTAGCTTCCGAATATGTGATCCATGCATCTACGAGCATTTATGGCATAGTGCGCCGGCATCCTGTGTGGTTGCTCTTGCTGGTATTGGGCGCTGCTGCCGTAGGACTTGCGGCAAGCTTTGTTCTTTCGCTTTCTCGCAGTTGCCGAGGTGGGGGAATCCCCACCTCGGTAGCGGCAATTCGCGGGATCGTGAGCTTTAAGTGGCTTGCAGGGATATTGGTACTGCCCTTTTCCGCACTGCTAACCTACTTTGGCGGCGTGCCACTGGGTACTGAAGGTCCTTGCGTGCAAATGGGTACGGCTATTGGAGAAGGCGTTGTGCGTTGCCTTGGAGGAATTCGACACAAGGCATGGCGACGCTATGCCATGACAGGCGGTGCATCAGCGGGCTTTTCAATCGCCACTGCATCCCCTATCAGTGCCATTATTTTTTCCATGGAGGAGCTACACAAGCGTTTTTCCCCCATGCTGCTCGCGGTAGTCTCTCTTTCTGTGCTGACAGCACAGATCACCACGCAGCTGCTTGCATTTTTGGGCATAGGCTCTGTAACCCTGTTCCATCTTGACATGATCCCCTCTCTGCATCCAAAACTGTTGTTCGCACCTTTGGTGATCGGACTTTTATGCGGCGGTTATTCGATTCTTTTTACACATTTTTACCATCTGATCGATAAGATCGTACGCAAGACTCTTGACAGAATCTCTATCAAAATTCTGTTTCCCGTACTGTTTGCAGCAATTGCTTTGGTGGGCTTTTTACTTGCCGACGGACTTGGCAGCGGGCATTCGCTTGTAGACTCACTGCTTTCACGGAAAAATACGTGGTACATACTGATCCTGATCTTTTTGGTACGTATGATCTTTATGATGCTTGCCAATACCTCAGGTGTAACGGGCGGTGTGTTTTTACCCACGCTTGCATTTGGTGCCATTCTCGGTTCTCTTGGCTTTCGAGGCATGGAGGCTCTTGGTTGGATCGGCGAGGAGCATTACGTTTTGATGGTGGTGCTGGGTATTACTGCATTTCTGAGTGCAACCTCACGTATCCCCATCACAGCATGCGTATTTGCCATTGAGGCGTTAGGCGGAATACATAACGTGCTGCCTTTGATCATTGCCGCTACATCTGCAATATTAGTAGTCGAGGCTTCGGGGGTGGAAGACTTTACTGACACAGTGATCGAATCCAAGATGCATCAGCTCACGCACGGTGAGCAGCCGAAAACAATAGATGTGCCGCTGACAGTCAAACGTAAAAGCTTTATTGTGGGAAAAGAAATGCACGATGTTCTTTGGCCTAATGCCTGCGCAGTCATTCACTTTGAGCGTGCTCACAAAAACAAG
Organism: Eubacteriales bacterium; assembly: GCA_045586845.1. Classification (GTDB taxonomy): domain Bacteria; phylum Bacillota; class Clostridia; order Oscillospirales; family CAG-272; genus SVQP01. The sequence goes on along the minus strand of JAZNBB010000107.1, from coordinate 3,450 downwards.
CGTAAGAGCTATATTGACACGGGCGACGTGATCACTGTGCGTTATGAGACATATGCCCCGGCTGTGACCGCTGCTGAGCTTGAAGACCTTGTAGGCGTACAGTCCGTGCAGATCCAACAGTTAATGAATCCTTGTGATAAACAAACGGAAAATATGGAATTGGCGCAAGTATAAATATAACCGGTCGCAGGGGAAATACCCTGCGACCGGTTTATATTGCGGTTTCGATCAGAATACGAATGCATTGAAAAATCCCACAACAAGGACTGCTATCGATGCAAGACGCGCGATCAAGAACAGTGCCTTATGCTTTCTGCCCACAATTGCCAGTACGACCGCGCCGATGCCCACAACTGCTGTCAGCAAACTGACAGCCATCTGGATCTGGAAAAAGCCTGAGAAGCCGATCAAAAACGCTATCAGGGACACAAAGAGTCCGAGCACGGTAGTGATGCAGAAAAATACGTACTTTGCGATCTTGTTACGGATCAAAAACATCAAACTGACAGCCAGCAGCGTCAGCACAGCCAAAACCATAAATACGATTACCAGTAAATCCAAAGAAGTTAACATTATTTATTCCTCACTTTCAATATTTATTTGGGGTCTTCCCCTTTGGTGAGTATAGAATAACACAGACTTCTAAAGAAAAAGCACAGGTATTTCTAAATAATTCTAAAGATCATATCAAATATTTGAAAGTGTGATGATAATTTCAAATTTGCCATCGGCATCAGAGACCTTGACTGACCCGTTGTAGTTATAGGCAATGCGGCGAATGCTGCTCAAGCCCATTTTATAGCTTTCCGAAGGTTGTCTGTCTTCTTTGACTGTATTGCTCTGCCGTATGACAATGCCGCTGTCCGGTTTGGATATGGTAAGTAACACCGCCTTGCCGGGATCTGCATACTTTCCGATATTGGAGATCAGATTGTCAAAGATCCTGCGCAACTCACCCACATCAAAATGTCCCGAAAACACTGGTAGATTTGTTGACACTGCGGCAAACTCAAAATTTTCTTCCAGCTCGCTTACAAATTCCTCTGCAAGCTGCTCAAATAACAGCCTCGCATCTTCAAAATGCTCGACGGTACGATTCCCTCCATCAAGCAGTATGTCGGTCAGCTGCTTGATCTGTGCTGTTTTTTTGCTGACTAAAACAAGATACTCGCGCTGCTCGGCATCGTTGAGGCTGTCTTTGGCGGCAAGCAGCTCGGTATAGGACATCAGCGAGGTCAGGGGCGTTCGTATATCGTGAGAGAGCGTGCGGATCAATTCTTCCCTCTCCTCATTCAATTTGTGCTCCTTTTCCTTAATCTTCCGTTCGCTTTCGGACAGATAATTGACTGCTTCTGCAAGCTCGGTCAGCTCGTTATTACCAACCAGCCTGACACGGTGCGAGGTATTGCCTTGTCTGAGTGCTTCGACACCCGCCGTGATCTTGCGGATATACGCAAACCGCTCAAAAAACAGAACGATAAACAGCACCACAAAAAACAGTGCTGAGACCGAAAAGCCTGCCCCTATCAGAGTCATCTCCAGATGATACCAATCAAATTCATCCATGGGAACGTCATGATTAAAACAGTATTCTTCGATCAATGCGCGGCTGAGCGTAACGGACACTGCAAACAAAATCAGCGAAAGGACAAAGCAAAACGCGACCATAAGCAGAATCTCAAACAAAAGCTTGCGCCGTCTTTTTGGTTTTTTAGTCAACGTAATACCCCCTTCCCCACGCGGTTTTGATATACTTGGGTTCTCTGGAGTTGTCGCCAAGCTTTTTGCGAATATTCTTGATATGCACCATGATCGCGCTATCCCCAACTGCATTGTCGTTCCAGATGCTTGCATAAATCTGATCCAACGAAAAGATGCGCTTACGGTTGGAAAGCAGTAGCTCAAGGATCTTAAATTCGGTATAGGTCAGCGCAATCGACTGCCTGTCCTTTATGATCGATTGGCTGTCAAGGTCCAAAATCACGTCTGCAAGCGCAAGATGGTTTGCATCGGATTTTGTTGCTTGCTCCGTTTGGCTTACGGACGTACTGCGGCGCAAAATCGCTTTGACACGCATGAGCAGCTCTACGTTGGAAAAGGGCTTGACAATATAATCGTCTGCTCCCACGGAAAAGCCCATGACTTTGTCCGACTCCCCGGAATACGCTGTCAAAAATATAATAGGCGTGTCAAAACGGCGTCGGATATCCGCCCCCGCCATAAAGCCGTTTTGCTCCGGCATATTCACGTCAAGAATATACAGATCAAACTCAGCGCAAGCGGTCTCCACAGCTTCGCGCCCGTCCTTTGCGCAGAGCACCTCGTACCCTTCCCCCGAAAGCAACAATGTCAGCACATCGCGGATCTCACGCTCGTCATCTGCAATCAAAATATACTTTTTTCCGTTCTTCATAGACACCTCGAAAAGCTATCGGTATATAGCTTATTATATCAAATATGCATGAGTGTGTCAATAGAAAAAGGCAGCAAGCATTTTCTCTGTTGTTCTTAACGGAGAAATCGGGGTACAAAATTTCGGCAGAGGGATTGTTTCCTCTGCCGATTTGTGTTATAATGGAAATGATAAAACTTTGGAGGAGTAAGTATGTCTCTTGATTACAACGAAAAGAATATTACTCTTGCAAAAAATCTTCGTAAAAATGCAACATCGCAGGAAAATCATTTGTGGTATGATTTCCTATCAAAATATGAAATCAGATTTCAAAGACAAAAAGCCATAGACAATTTTATTGCAGATTTTTACTGCCATAAAGCCAAACTTAATCATAGAAATTGATGGGTCACAGCATTATACCGAAGAAGGCAGACAAAAGGATGAATTTCGCACGGAAATACTCGAAGGATATGATCTGAAGGTCATACGGTTTACAAACCGTCAAATCAACACAAATTTTTCGGGTGTCTGCGAGTATATAGATTCCGCCGTAAAAGCCTCCCTCCGAGAGGGAGGGGGACCGCGTTAGCGGTGGAAGGAGCCTGCGCGACTTTGGGTTTGAATTAGCTTTATTGTAACGCGCTCTCCCTCAGTCGCCTACGGCGCCAGCTCCCTCCCGGAGGGAGCCTTTGATACGTGCTACCTTAGGGGTATGGGCTTTGCCCTGTGCCTTTGTAATACAAAGGCGAAACTGGCGATAAATAAGAATTTGTAGAACGGAGGAATAGAATTGTGAAGAGTAAAATATCCTTTATCTGCACAACCATAATACAGGCAATATATCTTCTCTGTATTGTTTTGAATTTTCTATGTATATGGATGTTTACTATTGGTGTTCCGTATACATTTCCTTTTGCTATCATAGGCCATGTGTTGATTTTTTTCATTCCGGTGGAATTTTTATGCTTAATAGCCAATTTGATTTTTCTGATAGTAGACAAAAAACAACATACGTGTCAGCAAACCATAATTAAAGTAGTTTGTATCTGTGCAGT
>JAZNBB010000106.1:0-10635 GCA_045586845.1 Eubacteriales bacterium | reverse complement strand
TACAGACGGTGTTTGTGCAAACCGCAAATGCCTTGCTCCCACGCCTTGTAAGAATCTCGAAGCCGACCACACTGAGTATATTGAACTTCTAAAGGCGGTTGAATCGCTTCCGAAAATCAAGAAGGTATTTATCCGTTCAGGCATCCGCTTTGACTATCTGCTTTTGGACAAGGACGACACCTTCTTCAAAAAGTTGGTCAAGGATCATGTGTCCGGTCAACTCAAGGTCGCACCCGAGCATTGCTCCGCGCCCGTGCTTCGTGCGATGGGCAAGCCCGATTTTTCTGTCTATGAGAAGTTCCGCGACCAATATTTTGACCTGTGCGCGGCTTGTGGCAAGGAACAATATCTCGTACCCTATCTGATGTCCAGCCATCCCGGATCGACCTTGAACGACGCAGTCGAGCTTGCGCTGTGCCTCAAGCGTCATCATTACGCGCCCGAGCAGGTGCAGGATTACTACCCTACCCCCGGCACGGCATCCACCGTCATGTATTACACGGGCATCAATCCGCTTGACGGCAAGAGCGTTTACGTGGCAACCGATTACCGCGAAAAGCAGCTGCAGCGTGCGCTTTTGCAATATAACCGCCCCGAAAACGCGCCCTTGGTGCGAAAGGCATTGCAAAAGGCAGGCAGAGAGGATCTGATCGGCTACGGCGCGGAATGTCTTGTTCGCCCCTCAGGTGGCGGTGTAAGCCCCAATCGCGGTGCAAAGAACGGCAACGGGCAGCAAGGCAATCCCGCGGCAGGTAAAAAAACGACCGCAAAGACAGGCGGCAAGCCTGCCGCAAAAGCGCAAGAAAAACCCGCGCAAGCTGCCAAGTCCGGCAAGAAAAAGCCCACTTATAAAGCAGGCTGGGCAAAACCGAAAAAAAAGAAATAATAGAAAAAACCCTTGCGGAGTATTCTCCGCAAGGGACTTTTCTTTTATTATCCGTACTGGATGATCACCTCATACAGCGTGTATCGGACGGGAGTGTCGCCGCGGTTGCTGTAAACCAGCATGCCCGTATTCTTATCGGCGATCTCAATATAGCAATTGCCATCCTCACCGTACTCGGCAAACATCTGGTGATTGCTCAGCAAGCTACCCTGTACCGGCTCGATGCTGTCCTCACTCTGACCGTACACATACACGGTCAAGGTTCTGGGACGAACGGTCAGCTTGGCGGTATTTTTGGTCAAATTACAAGCCTCGGTCACGTCCTCTCCGGTATACGTATCGTAAACGACTACGTTACGGAATACGATATCGATGGAGCCTGTTGTCTCCAAGCCTCTGTCCGCGATCTCTGCTACGACCTGATATCTGCCGTCTGCAGGCAAGCCCTGTACCCAGTAATCATTACTGCCGCATTTCTTTTCGGTACCGTCATAGGTAAACGTCTGTTCATACGGAGTCACGGCAATATCCAGCGTCACTGCCAATGTTCCGTATTCGCAAATTACTCTGAGCTCCTGACCCGCATCGTTCACTGCGCGAGCCGTGAAGGTATTCAGACTCGTACCGAGCGCTGTCTGTGAGCCGGTAAATACCAGATCTGCGAGTCTGAAGCCATCGGGTAACTCATAAGGCTCAAGCTCGGGCATGGTCAACGGCGATCCGTCATAGCTCTTGAATGCATCCTTGGATTTCAGATTGACTTCCCAATCCTCGGCTCTGACTACAGTCAGATCTCCTTCTTCCCAGGTAATATCAAAGGCATCGGTTGCATCCTCGCCCGTGCGTGTATCAATAATGCGCGCACTGAACAGGTTTTTAGACGTACCGGGCTCGGTCTGCGATCCCGTAAACACAAGATCTACCAGCTCATATCCTGCGGGTAACTCGTAAGGCTCAAGCTCGTAGCATACGTGCGCCGTGCCATCGTAAATGGCGGTGAGGCTGCCTGACTTCAGCGTCAGCGCAATGTCTCCCCAAACCTCCAGTTTACCAAAGACAAAGCCGCTTGTGTCAATGTACTCGGTGATGTCATTCCCATTTCTATCGTAAACGATTACGTAGAAGGTGTTATCACTACGACCGACCTCGGTCTGCGAGCCTGTAAAGACAGGTTCAATGGTAAAGTCGCCCGACAACTTATAAGGCTTCAGCACTGGATGGGTCAACGCTTCACCGTTATAATGGCGAGACGCGCTCTCGGATTCCAGCCTGATATACACCTTGGAAATAGTCACCGAACACGTGCTCGGTGTAACGATATAGTTCGCGGTCACATCGTTACCGCTTTGATCATACACCGTCCATCCGCTGAACTGCAGCGTGTAGGTACCGGGCTGTGCGGGTGCTTCGTTCGCTTGGTAGGTCACGACGTGCCCCGTAACAAATCCTATAGCACGATACCCTACCTGCGCCGCATTGACACCTGTACCATCATATTCCTTGTAATAACGAGCCGGCAGATACAACGTCAGCTCTGCGGGCTCTATGACCACGCTTTGCCATTGGTCAACCAATGTAATATAGTAGCAATGCGTAACGTCGCGGCCACGCGTGTCATAAATGCGCAGATCGCCAAGCTCGCAGTCGTATTTGTATCCGATCTCGGGAGATTCTACCGTGATAGGCAGCACAACTCTCTGCCCGACTACCAGCCCGGGGCACTGCAGCTGATTCTGTGGGATCGGCAGCTTGGTCGTATCGCTATATGTCAGCACGACGTGCTCAGGTACCGTCACAGTCATGGGGCGATGTGTCACACGCAGCGTACCCAGCGTGCCCTCTTCATAATAAAATGCATAGTTGCGGCTGACATCCCGACCGTTTTGATCCAGTATAGTCAGCGAAAGTCTGTTTTCCTTTTCACCTACAAGGTCTAGCGCAACCGGCTTAACACCCGCGACCTCGTGCCCGGGCAAAAGCTCGCCAAGCAACGCATAGTCCTCATTGGAAAGTGCCTTGCCGTCGTATACCTTTTCGGCATCAAACGATTGCATAGGCAATACATACGGGTTTGCGATTTCCAGTGTGCCCGGAATGACCGTTACGTCATATACGTAGCTGACGTCTGTACCCGAAACCGTGCGGAATCGTATGCTCGATAATTCGTTTTTCCACTTGCCCACATCACAAACGCCCTCATCGTACTCAAATTCCACGCTCATCAAATGCTCCGGCAGAATACTGCCCTTGATCAATTCAAATACGGTTGCAATGATGGGCTGGCCATCGTACGTTTCCTTATAAGCACTGCCTGTTTCCAGTGTAATGGCGATCGGCTTGACGTGCAAGGTACCGTAACTGGTCGAAATATCGTAATAACGCGACACGTCCTTGCCGCTTTGATTCACCACACGGATATTGTCCAATGTGTTCAGCTGCGTAGTACCAACACTCGCTATGCCGTCCGGATACGTAAAGGTAGCGCGAACATCATGTCCGTCCAAAAGTCCCGAGCCGCCTACCGAAATCTGCGTATTCACAGCAGGCGCATTGGTATACTCCACCGTACTGTTGCCCGTGATTATCGTGATCTTGCGCGGCACGATCTCGATCTCGCCGTTACTGCACGTGATATCATAGTTGCCTGTTACGTCGCGCCCGCGTGCATCTACCACATTGTATCCCTTGACCGTCATGCGGTGTTTGCCGAGATCGGCACCGTTTGAAACCACATCCAGCTCTACTTTCTGCCCTCTGACAAGTCCTTGCGCAGAGGAAGTGGCATCACAAGTGCCGCTATAGGGCTGTCCCGTGTATTCACCCTTTACCACGGGAGCATTGATATACAAAGTTGCCGGCGTAATGGTATATCTGCCGGGGGCGACCGTAATCAGATAGTTTGCCGATACATCCTGCCCTGAAGACGTGTAGACCTTGGGCGTGATGCGCGAATTTTCATGTGTACCGACATCGGTGATATAATCCGACTTAACAGAGCCTCCCAGCACGTGACCGGGGATCAGATTGCCCGATATCAGCGTCATCTGCGTGGCATTATCCAACGGAGCGCCGTCGTAGACCTTGTTTCCACTTGACGAACGGACCTGGATCGAGATAGGTGTCACAGTCAGCTTGCCGGGCACAATGGTGATATGGAAGTTTTGCGTAACGTTATTGCCGTTTCTGTCCCACACCTCAACGTTTTGAATACTCAGGTTACTCGTGCCTGCATTTTGCTGACCGCCCACCAATGTGTACGTGGCATGATACCCGTCGATTTCCCAAACCTCCTTGACATCGGACAGGGAGAAATCTTCGGCTTGAAGGGGCGTACCATCATATTGCTTGCTGCTGCTCGGTGCAGTCAGCGTCAATGTGGTTCCTTCTATCTTAATGGTGTTTCCTGAAAATCTGAATTCATAATTGTGAGTTCTGTCTGCACCTCTGCCGTCATCCAGCACAACCGAGATCATCTCTACAGGAATCGTATAGCTGTAAGAACCAATGGAGATTGCCTCGGGTACGTATTGCCCCATCGAGGTATAGGACAGATGCTGCATCGCTCCGGATGCGAGCACGATTTTGTGCCCTTTTCCCTCAAATTTGCTGATGGAGGCTTCCTTGAGATTAGGGGTGCTCGGAATGGTGGGCTGACCGTCGTACTTCTTGGTAATCGGGTCAAACTTGATGTCCAGTGTGCGCTTTGACACACTCAGCAAGCCTTCTCCCGAAAGATCGCTTGCGTACCAATCCGTGGCATCCACCGTCTTGCCAAGACCTTCCTTGTGCATGATACGGTAGCTTACGCTGTAACTGCTGCTGCCCGCATCGGTCTGCGAGCCGTGTGTGTTCACAATTTCAATATAATCGTCCTTGAACAGCGTTCCGCCCAACACCGAAATCAGCTGTTCCGCACTGTAATCAGCAGGGTCCAACGGCGCGGCATCATACGTTTTTTCCAGTGATTTCAAGGAAAGCGTCAAAGGCGCTCCCCTTTCCACAGTCAGTGTGCCGTAAGTCACACTGAAATTGTAATTTTTGGTCACATCCTTGCCGTCACCCGAAAGAATACGGTACTCTACGCGATTCTCGCAGCTTCCCGGCACAGTTTGTGTAGCTTGGTTTTTGGGAGACAAATAATGGCCGTATCCAAGACTGCCCTTGGTGATCTCGTAAGAGGTATAGCTTTGCGCCGTGCCGTTATAGACCAATCCATAGCTATCATCGGTGCGCACCTGCAACGTGCGCGGACTCATGGTCAACGATCCGTATTCATACGAAATATCATAATTCTTTGTTACGTCCTCACCGCCGCTTATGATCTGCAGCTGCACCTTGTTATCCTGCGGGCGAGTGGTAATGTCGATCACGCCCGTTTTATCATTGTGTACCAGATCAACTCTCTGACCTTGTACAACGCTGCCGCTTGTGATCTGGTAAGCATCGGTATACTGTCTCTCTCCCGAATACTCAAGGGACACATCAGGGGTCTTGACTGTAATGGGTCTCTTTTCAATGACAACCTTGCACGCATCGATCTTAATGTCGTAATACGCGGTGCGATCCTGTTCCGCCTGATTGGTTACGGTGACCGTAACACGGTTTTCATGTCTGCCTACATCGGCTGTTACACCGTGCGGCGTGACAAAGATCTGATCTCCGCTGATCAGCTCGCCCTTGGTGACCTCAAAGTGAGACGTGCCCGCACTCTGTCCGTCGTATACCTTGGTAATATTGACAGGCTTGCCGTTTTTGATCTCTTCGGCTACCACGACCGTGATCTGCTTTGCCTTGACCTTTATGGTGCCCTGCGAGAAATTGAGTGCATAACCTGCGGTCACGTCGTTACCCTTTTTGTCACGAATGACTACAGAGGACGGATCGATATGGCAAATGGCGCCACCGTGTCCGTCATAGGTAAAGTAGGACAGCGCAGCCTCATCTACGCTGTGCCCCTTTGCAAGCAGGCTGTCCGGGATCTGCCAGTGCTTTCCGAAGGCAGGATCCCCGCCATACTCCACGGTCGAACCGAATTTGCTTTCGGGGTAAAGCGTCACGTCTCTGCGGTACAGCGTGATCGTTCCCGCCTCGCTGTAGATTTTTCTGCCGAAAAACCCTCTGGATATGACCGCGCGGACTTCATACGTGCCGGGCTGCGTGGGCTGTTGCTTTGACCAATCGTCACTGCCCCGGGGTGCATATTCGCACTTGTACGTACCGAACAATACAAAGCAATCATACTCGGGCTTGTCACCGAATGCGACCGTTTCGCTTTGTAACGTATAGTCTCCGAAATGAATACCGCGCAGCGAGAGATAGCCAAACAGCAGTACTACGCCTAAAATCAGCAGCAGTACCGCACACATGACGCATATTTTGCATAGACGGACCAGGGGGATATATCCTCTGACCTTTTTCTCATATGCTTCGTACATCATAAGTATCTCTCCGGAAAAATCAAAAATTAAGGTGCCAGCACGCGCAGCGTACCGGGTATGATGGTGATCTGATAGTTGGCGGTGACGTTACGTCCCAGGGCATCCACAATCACAATGTCCGTCACCGTTGCATCGCTGACGCCGACGTTGGTCTGGCTGCCTGTGATCTGGTAGGATACAATGCTCTGTCCAAGCGCCATAGTTCCGCTGGTCAGCGTATAGCCTTCTGCACGCAACGCGCGTCCGTCATAAACCTTTTCGGCACTGTCGGTCACAATGGTCAGCCTGATGGCTGTGATACGCAAAGTCCCCGCGTCGATCTGCAGATCATACTCTTTGGTCACGTCGTTGCCGCGGCTGTCTACCACGCGGCAGGAGGAGGTGGAGGGAGAATTGCGTACCGAACCCACGTTCGTAATCGAGGGCATGGTGTATTCCAACGTATGCCCGCGCGACGCGAGGGTTTCGGCATCATAGTGCAACTCGGGCGCAGAGAGCGGCGTGCCGTCATATACCTTGGTTGCACCCTGCGAACTCAGCAACAACTCATACAGGTATATCGTGAGCTTCCCTTTTACTCTGTTTATTTCAAAATTGGAGGTCACGTCGTCGCCGTCCTCATTGTAAATGAACACGTCACCGACCACGTTATCACTGTATCCGACCCCCTGCTGTGAACCGGTGACCTCAGCGACCACCGTATACTGCTCACCGGGAGCGGTATTTTTGAAAACATAAGAATAGTTCGAATTTACCAGCACAGTGCCGTTATCCTTTATTTTGACGCTTTCTGCCGTCACGGTCAGCAAAGGCTTTTCGACCTCAATGATACCGGGCTTGCATACGATGTTATACTGAGACGTCACGTCTACACCATTCTCGTCCCTGATTACCACGCTCTCAATGATAGAGGAGCCTGTGCCCGCGTCTCTCTGCTCACCGCTGATCTGCACATCGGTTATGGTATGCCCGGGTTTGAGCGATCCCTTGGTGATCGAAACACTTTCGGGAGAGGAAAGGACACGATACGGCTCACCGGTATATACCCCCCTGATCTTCCAAGGTGTCAGCTCCAATGTGTCACCCGTGGCGTTGCTCTGCGCGGGAGTGGGATCAATGCGGATCCAACCAAACCCGGGAATAAAGACCTCTACCCAGGCGTGCGCATCCGCACCCTTGACGTCTGTCCAGGATTGAGCGGCTGCATTGGTGGCATAGCCCACCACGTAACGCGCCGGGTAACCCATCGAGCGATACAACAACGTAGCTGCACTTGCAAAATGGCGGCACACACCGCTTTGGGACTCGGTCAGAAAGTATACGACCTCATCCTTGCCTGCGGGGCACTCGGGATACTCCATATTATAATCCGCAGAGGAGCGCACCAAGGATGCGATATCCTCGATGGTAGACGGGCGTCCGGCTTGTACTCCATGCTGCTCAGCAAACTCCAGCAGAGCCTGCTTGGTGCTTTCGGGAACTCTCAGATACTGCTCGGTCACAAAAGCCGCATAACGCTGATTCTGCTCATCCTCCAAGCCCGACATCCCATAACGCAGTGCATCGGCGTAGGAATAATTCCAATTGTAGCCCGAAAGTGTATAGGAACTTGCCAAGGGAGAGATCACGACATCATTATTCGCTCCCTCGGGTCCATCTGCAATGTAATTGGGGATCAGATACTGATTGCCCAGCAGCTCAATGCGGTACTGCACAGGCAGCTTGCCATCCGCTGCCAAGGTCTGACCAACGGTATACAGCATATTTTCGGAGGCAAGCGGATATGCCATAGCATCTCCCCAGCCCCAGTTGCCTGCACTTTCGCGGAAGGAATAGTCGCCGTAGCTCTTCCAACGCAGATACACTCTGCCGCCGCTTTGTGCCCAAACGCGTGCGGCAACCGCATCCTCGTTTCGCACGTCGTTGTCAAGTCCGCCGTCGTCCGAGATCTCGCCGCCCGTGGAGGGTGCGTTTTGATAAACCTCCAACATACCGTAATCGTAATCAACGTCATAGCGGTAGGTCACATCCTCGCCGGTCAACAAATCGATAATACTCACAGTAAAGGTGTTGTCCGAAAAGCCGATCTCGGTCTGCGAGCCGGTAAAATGCGGCACCACCTCGTACCCCTGCTCAAGCGTACCGGCGGAAAGCACATATTGCTCACAAATCAAAGGTTCGCCCGTATAGGGAGCCGATTGCGAGCCGGAAGTAAAGACCAGCTGTTCAAGCTGATCACGGTCAATGCCGTGAACCAACGTAATATCGTAATTATGCGTCACAGCTCCGCCCGCGCGGGTATTGCCGCCCGTTTTTCCCCAACTTTCGTAGATGCCCACGTTGCGGAGCATAAACTCTACGGTACCTTCGGCGTTTTTGACAGCCTCTACGTCGGCGTACACATCGTGTCCGTCCACCAAGGAGCCTTTGGTAATATACCATTGTCCTGCCGGTAATGCGCTGCCCGAATAATGCTTGATGCAGGGGCTTGCCGAGATTTCAATGGGGCGTGGCTCTATCTTGAGTGTACCCACGCGCACATCGATGTCATAGTAGGGTGTAACATCCGCGTAATCCGAAAGCACCGCTACAATAATGTTGTTGGTCACGCTTCCCACATCTGCTGTTGTCGACGTGGGGAAGGTCACATTCAATCGATGCTCACTCAATATTTCCCCGTCCACCGTGTAGTGCTCATACGTCAGCGGCAGTCCGTCATAGATCTTGGAGGCGCCGTACGAGGTGACGGTCAGGGGGCGTTTGGTCACGATCAGCTTGCCGTAAATACAGGAAACATCAAAATTCTGGTGCGCGGGACGGCCATGCGCATCCTGTATCATGATCGCAAAGCTGTTATCCGATGCGCCCGGAATGGTCTGTGCACCCGTAAAGGTAGCGCTTGCGGTATACCCCTCGGGCAAAGTACCCACCACCGGATCCCACATCTCGTGGGTCAGCGGAGTGCCGTCGTAAACCTTTTGCATATCTCCCGATTTAAACACCAGCTTGCGTTTTGTAACAGTTAGTTTACCCGGGTTGGTCTCCACCTGATAGTGATTGGTCACATCCGCACCGATGGCATCCGTTACCTTCACAACAGCGGTATTCTCGACCCATCCGACTTCGGTCTGCTGTGCACCGAACGTTACTTCCAATTTGTGTCCTTTTTTGAGCACGCCCTTCTTGATCGTATATTCCTCACAGGTCAGCGGCTCTCCGTCAAATTCCTTTTGCGCACTGTGTATTGTCACAACCAGCGCTGAAGGTCTTGTATCGATCACGCCCGTGACGATCAGACACATATAAAGTCCCAGCATGACGGCAACGCCTATAACAATGCTGCCGATCAGCACGGTAGAAGATCTTCTGTTCATCGTGGGCTCCTTTCTCTATATTTGCGCGCCGGCGCAACATCATTTGTGCGCAGCGCAACTTACGCTGCTCTCTCAAATCTGCGCAGATACTCCTTGCATAACTTCATGCGGTCGTACCCGAACAGCTCGTCAAGATAATTGCAAAGCCCCTGCACGCTGTTGCGTACGTAGATCGGGTTTTGCGCCTCCAATTTTCTGAACACCTTTTTGGACAGAATATCGTCCAAGGCATCCAACTCGTCACCGCCGCAGGCTAAGTATACGGGAATATACTGCCTGATCTGCTTCATGATTCGGTTACCGAACGTGATCTTGAATTTGTCTATCATGTACGCGTCCAGCTTTTTCAGCCTGCGCGCGTTTCTGGCCGTCATGCCGTATTCCTTTTGCGCTCTTGCCACCATTGCGTCAAACTGATCAGCCGAGATGCGCACCTGCTTTGCGGGTGCAGCCTCGAAAAACTGCGTCTTTCTGTCAAGGTTGATGACCATGGCTCTGTCGTAAACCTTGTCCGAGATCGCAAAGGTGGAGTCGTCGTTGTTTGCCGTACCGATAAACCACATATTGGGGGGCAGCTTGAGTCTGCCGCCCTTGAGCAGCGCGGGATCGCCCTTTTGCACGTCGGTCACCACGTCCACGTATCTCTTTTCGGGATCGGGGATCTCCAAAAGTGACAAGAATTCCGCAAAGTAATATTCCACGCGCGCGATGTTCATCTCATCGAGCACGGTCACGTACATATCGCTGCTGTAATTGGCCTCGTACATCTTTTGCAAGAGCAGGGTTTCATTGAACTTGCCCGTGAACTCGTTATAATACCCGATCATGTCTGTGCGCTCCTTCCACATGGGCTGGATGGGCACGATGACCGAGGGGTTGCCGATAAATTCTCCGAACGCATAGGCCAGCGAGGTCTTACCCGTACCCGACATACCCT
>JAZNBB010000105.1:0-18876 GCA_045586845.1 Eubacteriales bacterium | reverse complement strand
GAACACCACCAAGGAATCTTCTTTGGTGGTGTTTTTTTGTAAGCGATAGCTTACTAAAGCCTCCCTCCGGGAGGGAGGGGGGCCGCGATAGCGGTGGGAGGGGCCCGCGAAACTTTGAGTTTATGCCAGTTTTATTGTAACGCGCTCTCCCTCAGTCGCCTTCGGCGCCAGCTCCCTCCCGGAGGGAGCCTTTCGCATATTCCCACCGATAGAAAACACCACCAAAGAAAATTCCTTGGTGGTGTTCGTGTTTTCTCCGCTAATAATGCAGAGCCAAAACTCAGCTTTTTTTAGTAAGAGAAAAATGTTTTAAGTCAAAGGCTCCCTCCGGGAGGGAGCTGTCACCGAAGGTGACTGAGGGAGAGCGCGTTACAATAAAGTTAATTTAACCCCAAAGTCACGCAGGCTCCTTCCGTCACGGCTACGCCGTGCCACCTCCCTCTCGGAGGGAGGCTGTTCGTTGGTTCCATTATAACACAAATCGGCAGAGAAAACAAGTTCTCTGCCGAAATCTTTGTGTCTGTCATTTCTCCGCTAATAATGCAGAGCCAAAACTCAGCTTTTTTTAGTAAGAGAAAAATGTTTTAAGTCAAAGGCTCCCTCCGGGAGGGAGCTGCCGCGAAGCGACTGAGGGAGAGCGCGTTATAATAAACCTCTACTAAATTATAAAATCACGAAGGCTCCTTCCGCCACGCTTGCGCGTGCCGCCTTCCTCTCGGAGGAAGGCTTTTGTGAGAACCCGTTTACGGGTAGCAAGTAACAGTTGCATGGCTGGCAGGCAAATTCACGGTGGACTTGTGCGCAGCCGGTATTATTAGGGCTATGCCCGAAACTGAAATACCCCCCGTAAAACGGGGGGTGTTTACTTGAGATTGGAAAGAGATCAGATTCTGTAGATCTCATTTGCCTTGGTGTCGTCAAAGCCCTTTGCACAAAGCAGTGCTTCTGCACGCTCGGGGTCGTCGACACGCACGATCATGAGCGCCTTGCCAAGCGTTTTGCCTGCGCAGGCGTACATGTATTCCACTTCGATATGGTTATCGGCAAGCACCGAGAGAACCTCGGCAGCACCGCCCGGGTGATCGTTCATGACCACGGCAAGCACCTCGGTGACCTTGACGATCACGCCATCCTCGGAAAGGATCTTTTGTGCTTGGTCTACCTTATCCACGATCAGACGGAGCACGCCGAAATCCGAGGTGTCTGCAAGCGAGAGCGCGCTGATGTCCACACCGCCGCGTGAAAGATGCTCGAGAATAGGCACAAGATTGCCTTTGCGATTTTCAACGAATACGGAAAGCTGCTTTACTTTCATAATAACCTCCTGTATCAGTATTTTCTGTTGTCGATCACGCGCTTTGCCTTGCCTTCGCTGCGCGCAATGGTCTTGGGATTGACCAGATGTACCTTAGCAGAAATGCCCAGCATATCGCGCAGACCCGAGTTGATGCGCTTCTCGACCGCTTCGATCGAGCGAATATCGTCTGCAAACAGCGCGTCGCTCATTTCCACGTTGACGTCAAAGGTGTCGGTGTTGTTGACGCGATCCACCACGATCTGATAGTTGGGCGTAATGTCGCCGCCGCTGACCTTGAGCAATACCTCCTCGATCTGCGAGGGGAATACGTTGACACCGCGGATGATCAGCATATCGTCGCTTCTGCCGCTGGGCTTGCGCATACGCACGTGCGTTCTGCCGCATTTGCAGGGCTCGTAATTGAGTGAGCAGATATCACGGGTGCGATAACGGATAACCGGGAAGCCTTGCTTGGTAATGGTTGTGAACACCAGTTCACCCGTAGCACCCGCGGGCAGGACCTCGCAGGTATCGGGATCAATGATCTCGGGAATAAAGTGGTCCTCCCATACGTGCATACCGCATTGGTATTCGCACTCGCACGCTACGCCGGGACCGAGAATCTCGGAAAGACCGTAAATATCGTAAGCACGCAGCCCAAGCTTATCTTCGATCTGCTTACGCATATCCTCACTCCAGGGCTCTGCACCGAAAATGCCGACCTTAAGTTTAAGCTCACCCTTAAGCCCCAACTTTTCGATCTCCTCGCCAAGGTACATGGCATAGGAGGGGGTGCAGCAAAGTGCGGTCGCGCCAAAGTCGACCATGTTCTGGATCTGCAGCGAGGTGTTTCCGGAGGACATGGGAATGACGGTGGCACCGAGTGCCTCTGTTCCGCCGTGTGCGCCAAGACCGCCCGTGAACAGACCGTAACCATAGGAGACCTGTACGATATCTTCCTTGGTAAGTCCAACCGCCTCAAGCATTCTTGCCACGCAGTCGCTCCACATTTCAAGGTCATCCTTGGTGTAGCCTACTACGATTCGTTTGCCCGTAGTGCCGGAGGAAGCGTGCAGACGCACGATATCGGACATGGGGGTGGCGAACAGACCGAAGGGGTAATAGTCGCGCAGATCGCTCTTGTACGCAAAGGGCAGTTTGGAAAGATCCTCTATGCCGTGAATATCGTCGGGAGTCAAGCCCTTTTCGATCATTCGGTTACGGAAACATTCTACGTTATCATAGCAGTGCCTGACTTGCTTGACAAGGCGTTCACTTTGCAGAGCCTCAAGCTGCTCGCGGGGCATACATTCGATTTTGGGGTTTCTGATAGCCATAATCAATACTCTTTTCTTTTCAGGATTTCTTTCTTTTGAGGTTCAGGATGATGCCAAGCGCCACCGAAAGTGCGGCAGCCATGGCAACCTGGTATTCTGCGGGGAGCATAAAGGTGACTGTGTGTGCGGGGATCCAGAACAGCGGCACGGTTTTCAGCAGCGTAAAGGATGCAAACTTTTCCCAGTCAACCTTGTGAATGACGTTGGCGATCGAGATCTTTCTTTTGCCGGCGGCACGCAGGTCAAGGTATGTATCCGAGCACTTGTGCAGTGCCATGAAGGTGGGACCGAACGAAAGGTTCATGGTCGCGCTGATAAAGAAGGCTTTGACAAAGGAATTGAAAAACGCGTTCTGAGGAGCGGGAAGAAGACCGTGTGTCATAAGTACACCGACGCCCGCGCCAAAGATCTTCATCATGTAAGTGATCCACACGCCGATGACGCCCCAGATCAAAAATCTTGCCCACACGTATGAAGGCAGAGTCCATTCCTTTTTTGCAAGGCGGACGGCAAGCAGCTCGCCTGCAGTGGCAAGGATGGCGAATTTGGCAAAGCCCATGGGATAGACGAGATTACTTGAAAGCGTTTTGAAGATTTCACGGGAGGCGGGGACGATCAGAACAGCCGCAAAGCCGCACAGAGAGAGCACGACATATGCGATGATCAGCCATTTTTTAACGGGGCTTGCGGATTTCTCTTTCATGCATCACGCCTCCTTTGTATAATTGTATCCTGCGTCAAAGGCGCGCAGGTTGACCTCCAGGAATTTGGCGGGCACGCACTCGCGTACGGCGTTGACCCAAGTTTCGTAGGAGATATCGGTGTTTTTTGCCATTACGCCCATAAGTACAACGTTGACAGCTTTGGTGTTACCTGCCTCTTTGGCAATGGTCAACGCGTCCAGCGCGATCAAGTCAACCTTGGCAGCAAGCGTGTCCATAATATTTTCGGGATAGGCAGTCGCGCCCGTGATGACGGGCATGGGATTGATCTTTTGTATATTGGCGATCATCTTGCCACCCATCTTGAGGTAGGGAAGCGCACGGAGAGCCTCCAGCTGCTCAAAGGCAAGAATGATATCTGCCTCGCCCTTGTCAATGACGGGGGAGAAGACCTTGTCGCCGTATTTGACGTAGGTGACCACGCTGCCGCCTCGCTGTGACATACCATGCACCTCGGAGACCTTGACGTCAAAGCCTTGTGAGAGAATGGCGTTACCTAAGATTCGGCTTGCAAGAAGCGTGCCCTGACCGCCAACGCCAACGATCATAATGTTTACGTTTTTCATGGTCAGTCCTCCTTTTTCTCAATTGCGCCGAAGGGGCAAACACCCAGGCACAGTCCGCAGCCGTTGCATTGCGTGGTGTCTATCTTGACCGAGCCGTCCTCGCATACAGAGATAGCGGGGCAGCCCAGCTTCATGCAAAGCTTGCATTTTTTACACTTATCATTGATCTCACAGGAGCCCGTGTACTTGACGTGCTTGAGCAGCGCACAGGGACGCTGTGCAATGATGACCGAGGGCAGGTCTGCGGCGATCTCCTCGCGCACGACTGCCTCAAAAGTCTTGAGATCAAAGGGATCTGCCACGCGTACGCGCTCCACGCCCACTGCGCGGCAAAGCGCGACCAGGTCGACTGCACGGGTGTCCTCGCCGCGAATGGTCTTGCCCATGGCGGGATTCTGCTGATGACCGGTCATGCCGGTGATCGAGTTGTCCAGTACGATGACGGTATTTGCGCCCTTGTTGTATACAATGTCGATCAGACCCGTGATACCCGAGTGGATGAAGGTCGAGTCGCCTATTACGCTGACCAGCTTTTTGTTGAATTCTGCGCCCTGTACCTTTGCCATACCGAATGCTGCACTGATCGATGCGCCCATGCAAATGGTAGTGTCAACGGATGCGAGAGGCGCGACTGCGCCCAGCGTGTAGCATCCGATGTCACCCGAGACGGTAAGCCCCAACTTTTTAAGCACATAGAAGGTGCCTCTGTGCGGGCAGCCCGCACACATGACGGGGGGACGGCTGGGAATGGTTTGCTCCAAAGCCACGTAAGCGGGGTTGGGCTGACCCAGCACCGCGGTGCGGATCATGGAAGGCGTGTACTCGCCAAGCAGAGAGAAGAGCTCCTTGCCCTTGACTGTCACACCGATATTGTTGCAGTGCTCCTGGATAAAGGGATCCAGCTCCTCGATCACCCACAGGGTGTCAACCGAGGCGGCGAAATCGCGGATCTTCTGTTCGGGCAGGGGATATACCATACCCAACTTGAGGTAGTTGACCTGTTCGCCCAGCGCCTCATGTGCGTACAGGTAGGTCGTGCCGGACACGATGACACCAATGCGTGCGCCGTTGTCTTCGATCACGTTCAAGGGCGAGGTTTCGGCGTATGCGACCAGATCGCGCTGACGCTGCTCGACCACCACGTGCTTTTTGACGGCCATGGCGGGCATCATAACGTACTTGGGGATATCCTTCTCGTAAGGCTTGACGGGCAGCTCGACGCGCTCCGAAAGCTCCACGGGATTTTGCGAGTGTGAGATACGGGTGGAAAGACGCAGCATGACGGGGGTGTCAAACTGCTCGGAGAGCTCGTATGCCAGTTTAGTAAAGGTCAGGCACTCGGAGGAGTCGGAGGGCTCCAGCATAGGCAGTTTTGCCGCCTTTGCATAGTGGCGGGAATCCTGCTCGTTTTGGGAGGAGTGCATTCCGGGGTCATCTGCCACGGCAATGACAAGACCTGCGTTCACACCTGTGTAGGATGCGGTAAAGAAGGGGTCTGCCATAACGTTGAGCCCCACGTGTTTGCAGCAGGTCATGGCTCTGCCGCCGCCAATGGCTGCACCGATGGCAACCTCGGCTGCCACCTTTTCGTTGGGTGCCCATTCCACATTGATTTCGGGGTATTGCACAATGCTTTCGGTGATCTCGGTGCTGGGGGTGCCGGGGTAGGAGGATACCACGCGCACGCCCGCCTCGTAAGCGCCGCGTGCAACTGCGGCGTTACCGAGCATAAGTTTTTTGGACATAATATGTAAATTCTCCTTGTCAGTTCTGAATCTGCTTTTCTACAAGACTGCCGCCGCAGTATTGCTCACGAAGCTTGGGCTTTTCGATCTTGCCCGTGGGGTTTCTGGGGATGGTGGCGAAAATGATCTTGCGCGGACGTTTGTAGCGGGGGAGCGATGCGCAGAAATCGTTGATCTCCTGCTCGGTCGTGCAACAGCCTTCCTTACATTCGATGATCGCGGCTGCGATCTCGCCAAGACGCTCGTGCGGCAAACCGATCACGGCGACGTCCTTGACGGCAGCGTGTGCGCGGATATGGTTCTCAATCTGTACGGGATAGAGATTTTCACCACCTGTGATGATAACGTCTTTCTTACGGTCGACTAAGTAGATGAATCCATCGGGATCCTCCATTGCCATGTCACCCGTCAAAAGCCAACCGTCACGCAGCACCTCGGCACTTGCCTCGGGATCGTTGTAATAGCAATTCATCACACCGGGCCCCTTGACGCAAAGCTCACCCACCTCGCCGCGGGCAACCGTTCTGCCCTGGGGGTCAATGATGCGGGTCTTCCAACCGTAGCCCGCCTTACCGATCGCGCCAACCTTTTCCACGTTTTCCACGCCAAGGTGTACACAGCCGGGACCAATGGATTCGCTAAGCCCGTAATTGGTGTCGTACTGATGATTCGGGAACACCTCCAACCAACGCTTGATCAGCGAAGGGGGGACCGGCTGTGCTCCAATATGCATCAGTCGCCAAGCTGAGAGGTCGTAATCAGCCATTTTCAGCTCACCGCGTTCCAGCGCATCCAAAATGTCCTGTGCCCACGGCACGAGCAGCCAGACGATCGAGCATTTTTCATCGGATGCTGCCTTGAGGATCCACTCGGGATTGACACCCTTGAGCAGAACTGCCTTGCCGCCCGCGAAAAAGCTGCCCATCCAGTGCATCTTGGCACCCGTATGATACAGGGGCGGAATGCAAAGGAACACGTCGTCATGCGTTTGGGAGTGGTGGTTGTGCTCGGTCAGCATGGCGTGGGTCAGTGAGCGGTGCGCGTGCAGGATCGCTTTGGGGAAGCCTGTCGTGCCGGAGGAGAAGTAGATCGCGCCGTCGTCGTCCTCGGTCAGAGAGATGTCGGGTTGACGGGAGGTGCAATATGCGATCATCTTATCGTAGCTGTCAGCGAACGCGGGACAATCCTCTCCAACGTAAAAGAGATTGCGCACGCGTGGGATCTGATCACTGATGGCTTCCATTCTGCCAATAAACTCGGGGCCGAAAATGACCATGGAGCTGTCAGATTTGTCCAGGCAATATTTGATCTCGTCTGCGGTATAGCGGTAGTTGAGCGGAACGGCAACCGCACCTGCCTTGAGGATTCCGAAATAGATGGGCAGCCATTCGATCGAATTCATCATCAAAATCGAAACCTTATCCCCCTTGCGGCAACCGCGGGAAAGCAGGAGATTGGCAAAGCGGTTTGCGCGCTTTCGGAATTGCTCCCAGGTGATCTCGCGGCGGAAGGGCTGGCCGGGCTGGGGCTGCATGAGCGCGTAGTCGCGCCAGGTAATGCGGCTTTGCGGCTCGAACATGGGGTTGATCTCAACAAGCGCCACTTCATCGGCGTAAAGACGCGCGTTATTGTCTAAAATATCGGTAATGACCATGGTATTTCCTCGCACTTTCTTGTGTAGAAAAAAATAGATAATACATTATATCACAAAATAAGAGAATTGTCAACGATTTCAAGGGGGAAACGGCAAATTTCAAAGAAAAAAACAATGCCTTTTGAGTAGCCGCACGGGAGGTTTTGTTCAATCTTTTTGCAAAAAGGTCGCCGACTCCAATGGCGATACCCTGAATTGCCTTTGCACAGAAAAGGAGGGCGCGCAGCTCTCCTTGCCTGTGCAAAGGCGAGATGGACTGCGCGCCCTTCTCTGCGTCACCTTTTGATAACGGTGGACGAAAACTTTTCAAAATAGGGTGTCCGGGTTTAAAGTAAATGCGAATACAAATCCTCCGGATTTTCGGGGGAGAGCAGGATAGGTGCGATATCAAACGCGGTCTTGCATCCGCACTCGCCTGCCCGACCGAGTCTGTATGCGGCTCTTGCGAAAGCCACCAATACGCTGCCCGTGAAGTCGGGGTTGGACTCTAAGTCAAGTGCGTATTCGACGGTGTGCGACGATCCTGTTGCCGCTTTGCCTGACACGATGACTTTGCCGCCGTGGGGCAGTCCCGCGTGCTCGCGGTGCAGCTGCTCAAGGCTGATAAAATGCACCGTAGTCTTATAAGGGGCAAAATAATTGGGCATAGTCACGATTGCTTGCTCGACCTTGGCGGGGTCTGCGCCCTCCTTGAGAGCCACATAGCAAACGCGCTCGTGCATATCGCCTGCCGCAAATGCGGGTTGCTCACCGTTTCTGACACGTGTGACCGCCTTTTCGATCGGCACGGTATACTGTCTTGCATCCGCCACACCCGGGGTGCGGCGAATGGCGTCCGAGTGTCCTTGGCTGACGCCTGTGCCCCAGAAGGTGTAAGCCTTGCTGTCGGGCAGAACGCTTTGTGCATAAAGTCTGGTCAGCGAAAACATACCGGGATCCCAGCCGACTGAAATGATCGCCACCTTACCGCCCTTACGTGCGGCTGCGTCTACGTTTGCGCGGTGCGTAAGGATCTTGGCGTGCGTGTCAAAGCTGTCCACCACGTGGAATTTCTCTGCCAACGCGGGGGTGGAACGGGGAAGGTCGGTAGCGGAGCCGCCGCAGTTGATTACGACGTCGATATTGTTTGCCATACTGTCCAGCGTATCTATGTGATATACGGGTATGCCGCTTGCGCTTTGCACGCTTGCGGGATCACGGCGCGTGAAAATACCTGCGGCTTGCATATCGGGTGCGGCGACCAACGCGGCTTCCACGCCGCGGCCAAGATTACCGTAACCCACAATTGCTACTCTCATAATCCTTCTCCTTGTTGATCTCGTCAAGCATACGCTGCATATCGTAAAGCCCTGCGGGCTGATTTGCGATATATGCGGCTGCGGTTAGTGCGCCCTCCGCAAACAGCGCGCGGGTATGCGCCTTGTGTTCCAGTGTAATGGTCTGGCTCTCGGTGCAAATGCACACCTTATGCTCACCTACCACGTTACCCATGCGCACGGCGGAAATGCCGATATCCTGCGGTGCACGCTTGCACTGTCCGCTTCTGCCAAGCACACGGCGTGCATTGGGACGCACTTGCTCGATGGCTTTGGCTAACATCAGAGCTGTGCCGCTGGGGGCATCTGCCTTGTATTTGTGATGGACCTCAATGATCTCGATATCTGCGTCGGGGAATGCGCGCGCTGCCTGCTTGGCAAGCTGCAACAGCACCGCAATGCCCACCGACATATTGCCCGAATGAAATACGGGGATCAGCTCGGCAGCCTTGGCGATATGTGCAAGTTGCGCGTCGTTGTGTCCCGTCGTACCGATGACACAGGGAATGGAGTTTGCCACGGCAAACTCCAGTACACCATCTGTCGCGCTTGCGTGCGAAAAATCCACGATGACATCGGGTGTAGCATTACAAGCGTCGGGGGTGTGGGGGTAATCGTCCGAAAAAGCATCCACGCCAAATGCAGAGGTTGCACCTGCGTATCCGTTTTCTGCAAGCGTCATCAGCTCCTTGCCCATACGGCCCGCAGCACCGATGATCATGACTTTCATACGTCCAGTCCCGCCTCTCTCATGCACTTGTAAAGTATTTCCGCGTGCGCCTCTTCCATTTCGGTCAGGGGCAGGCGGATGGTAGGACCGCACATACCCATTTTAGCCATAGCAGCCTTGACGGGAATGGGATTGACCTCGGAAAAGAGTGCCTTGATCAGAGGTAACAGCTTGCATTGCAGCGCGGCAGCACCCTTGATGTCGCCCTGCTCGTAGAGGGTAAATATCTGCTTTGTCTCGCGGGGCAGGACGTTGGAAAGCACCGAGATACAGCCAAGTCCGCCCATGGACAGTACGGGCACGATCTGGTCGTCGTTGCCGGAGTAGATGTCCATTTTGTCGCTCACCAGCGCGGCGGTCTCCACAATAGCGCTCATGTCGCCGTTGGCTTCCTTGATGGCAACGATCTTGGGATTTTTAGCAAGCTCGGCATAGGTCGCGGGGGCGATGGCACAGCCGGTGCGCGAGGGCACGTTGTATGCAATGATGGGCTTGTCGGATGCGTCCGCGATGGCGTTGAACATTTTGACAAGACCCTTTTGGGTTGCCTTGTTGTAGTAAGGGGTGACCACCAGCATGGCATCCGCGCCTGCCTGGCAGGAAAAGCGAGTCAGATCACAGGCGTAGGCGGTGTCGTTACTGCCCGTGCCTGCAATGATGGGCACGCGGTGCGCTGCGCGCTCGACAGAGTAGCGGATGACCTCGCGGTGCTCATCGTCGGTCAGGGTCGAGCCCTCGCCCGTCGTGCCTGCGATGACCAAAGCGTCAATGCCGCATTCGATCTGCCAATCGATCAAAGCACCAAACGCCTCGTAGTCTACGCTGCCGTCTGTGTGCATGGGGGTGATCAGCGCAGTGGCAATGCCCTTAAAAATGGGAGTGTGTGTCATGATAAATCTTCCTTTATATTACAATTTTTTTACAAACAAGAAAGAGTGCCTTCCATGCGGAAAGCACTCTTGCATACGTCAAAACCGAAGACTCGGAAAAGAACCGTACAAAGAGAAGCACCCCGCGAAATTCCGCGACAGTCGAACGCCTGTTAGTTCGTTCGCCCAGCCAATTCCTTTGCACAAAAGGACGGCTTCGGCATCTCGCCCCTTTCGCTTGCCAACGGCTGTGCTGCCTTTTGCGGCAAGGTACTCTTTGCGCGATGCGCCTCGACTCTTATGTAAGAATTATAAATGATTTTTGTCTTGTTGTCAATAGGATTTGTAAATTATTTTTGTCCGAACTCGACAAGCGCCTGCGCATCCTTCTTGCCGATCGGTTCGAAGATGACCGGGCGGTTGAGCTCGGTGCCGTACACGTAGATCATCAAAGTGCCAAGTGGCTCTTTTTCGTAGTCGAGATCCTCATTGAAATAGATATCTACGTAAACAGCCAGCACGTCGGTGCGCATGACAGGCTCGCCATTTTGGTCAAAGCCCTCGAAAATGTCAATGCCGTCAAAGGTCAGGCGTTCGTAGTTGTAAAGATTTTTGGTATCCTTGACACAGGCAGAGGGCAGGAAACGCTCAAAACGAACGCTTGCTGCATCGTTGATATCATTGTCCGCATGATTATCGGGGGTCAGATCGTACGCCACGGTCACGGTCACGTCAAACCAGTCCTTGCCGCGCTCCAGGGCGGTTGGTTTGTCATAGTCCCGGGCAACGTATTTCAGCGTACTGTTATTGTAGCGGAAGGTGATCTGCAGTTGCTCTGCCGCAGGCAGAAAATCTGCCTGCGTAACAGAGAAATAGCCTTTGGCATCGCCCTCGCGGATGATGGTATCATATCTCTGGTTCAGAATGATAAAGTCGCCCTTGTCGGGATCTGTGTCAGCAAGGTAAGATGCGTATGCGTCGTAAAGCTTTTGGTTTGGCTGAATGGCTTTCATGGATGCGGGATCACCCGAGGACAAAATTCGCCAAAGCAGTACGCCCAGAATCGAGCAGATCACGGCACCGATCAAGAGACGTACAGCCCAGCCTGCGATGCGTGAGGTCGTAGATTTAGCCATAATGATAGATCCTTTAATTCATATATTTGAGCTTGTCCAGCGCGTTTTGCAATATGATCTCTGCCGAGAGCGTGTCAATGACCTGCTTTCTCTTTGCACCGCGCGTGTCGGTTTCATTTAAGTATCGGGAGGCAGCCATGGTGGTCATGCGCTCATCCAGCGTTGCCACGTGAATTTCCTCCCCAAGCTTGTACTGCAAGATGTTTGCGAATTTCTGCGCGTGTTGCGCACGTGGTCCAAATGAACCGTCCATGTTGACGGGTACGCCCACCACCACGCCGACAACACCAAGAGATCGCGCGATCTCGGCGGTCTTTTCGGCAGTCTTTTCCATGCCGCCCACGGATATGGTCTCTTGCCCCGATGCCATGGTGCGCATACTGTCGCTGAGTGCAATGCCTGTGCGCTTGTCGCCAAAGTCCACGCCAAGCAGCTTGCCCTTGGTTTGCTTTAGGGTCTGCATTGTTTATCTCCTTATCATACGGCGCATGATATTGATCACGCTCTCGTAGAAGTTATCGTTGTCCGTTTCATTGTGCGGTTCGTGGCGCATATCCTCAAAATACATGGAGGAAAGCTCACTCGCGCCCACCTCTCTCAAGCGTGCCTCCACACAGCGTACACCCTTGCCGAAGTTGCCAACGGGGTCATTTTCTCCCGAAACGATCAGCATAGGCAGATCAAGCGGCATTTTCTTCGCCCACCCTTTATCGGAAACGTAGCCCAACAGTGTGAACAGCGTCAGATATCCGTTGACAGTAAAGCGATAGTTACAGAACGGGTCGGCGTTGTATTTTTCGATGATAGCGTGGTCACGGGTCAGCCATGCGTTCTTGATGCTCTCTGACTTGAAGGGTTTGTCGTAAGAGCCAAAGGCAATGTTGTAAAGCAGGGCGGAACGGTTATGCTTGCCAAACAGCCCAAGCACGCGGCAAAGCAGCTTGCCCGCGCCCGTGGGGGCTTCGGGACCTGCCGTGCCGCTGATCACAGCGGCATCCCATGCATCCTTGTATGCGGTCAAAGCCCATCTTGCCACAAAAGAGCCCATGCTGTGTCCGTACAGGATCACAGGCAGGTCGGGAAAGGTTTTTTTGATCCACTTATTGACCCCGTAAACGTCCTTGACTAAGCAAAGTGCGGGATCTTTTGCGTCGGTGATATAGCCAAGCTCATCTGCCGAGCGGGCGGTGTGACCGTGGCCGAGGTGGTCGTGACCAACAACGGCAAAGCCTGCGTCACACATACGCGCAGCAAAGCTTTCATAGCGTAACACGTACTCGCACATACCGTGCGAGAGCTGAATGACGCCGATCGGATTTTCGGGCGTCCAGCACCAAGCGGCGAGCGTGTGAAGACTATCCGAGGAGGGTAGGGTAAAGGCGTTTGCGGTATACTTCATAGCGAGCTCCTTTCTCAGCGTCCGGCAGTAAGTGAAATCAACAGCTTGAGGCTGTCGGGCTGCACACGTGCTTCATGCGCAGCCTTATTGCGGTGTAATTCGCCGCACTTGGTGCAACGGTGCACGATCACATAGCCTTTTTTGGGATCGGGTTCGACCTTGATCGGCTCCATCTGTCCCCCACATTCGCTTGCGCGGTCGCCGGGAAAGACGTCAAGGTGCATGGACCACAGGCAAAAGGGGCAATGATTGCGTGAGGTATAGCCCAGCGGCTGCACCTCGCGCCCGCAATGCGCGCAGATAAAGCCGTCGTCGTTTTTGGTAAATCGCTTTTGCTCCATGGTTGCCTCCCGTGTTAAATCTTGTTCGTAGGGGCGCAATATTTCAGCTCTGCTGAAATTCGTGCGCCCGCGGGCGATCATTGATCGCCCCTACAAATATTCTATTATATTTATAAGGCTTTGTCAAGATACATATTGTAAACAAAGGCAAGGGATACGGTTAAGGACCTTATGAAAGTTATGATCAATAAATCTTGCCCAAATCCCCCCGTTTGCCTTGACAAGAGTGCGGTATCAATGGTATAATAAATCAAATAACGTTGCAACGGAAGGGAGAATCCCATGAACACAGAAAAGCTGCAAATGCTCAAGGAAAAGGCGACTGCAATTCGCCTTGGCGTGCTGGAAGGCACGCACGCCGCAAAATCGGGTCACCCGGGCGGATCGATGTCGATCTCTGATCTGCTGGCATACCTGTATTTTGACCATATGAACATCGATCCGCAGAATCCCAAGGATGAAAACCGCGACAGACTGGTGCTGTCCAAGGGTCACTGCGCGCCCGCACTGTATGCGGCACTTGCTGAGCGCGGATATTTTGATAAGGCGCTCTTAGGTACGCTGCGTCAGCACGATTCCATCCTGCAGGGGCACCCCGATATGAAGCATATCCCGGGTGTGGATATGTCCACGGGCTCGCTTGGATTGGGCTTTTCGGCTGCTTGCGGTATGGCTTTGGCTGCAAAGCTGGACGGAAAGGATTATCGCACCTTTGCCATTGTGGGCGACGGTGAGAGCGAGGAGGGGCAGATTTGGGAGGCTTGCATGTTTGCCGCGCACTACGCGCTGGATAACCTCTGCCTGATCATTGACTCCAACGGCTTGCAGATCGACGGCCCGGTTGCCGAGGTCATCGGACCTGCGCCTTTTGAGTCTAAGCTCGAGGCGTTCGGATTTTTCGTACAGACCATCGACGGTCACGATTTTGAGCAGATCGAGGAAGCACTTGATAAGGCAAAGGCAGTCAAGGGCGCTCCCAGTGCCATCGTCATGAACACGACTAAGGGCAAGGGCGTTTCCTTTATGGAAAATCAGGTCAAGTGGCACGGTTCTGCTCCCAATGACGAGCAGTATGCGACCGCCGTGGCAGAGCTGACGAAGGAGGACTGAGAAGATGTATAAGATCGGTGATAAGGTAGCCACCAGAGACGTGTACGGCAAGGCACTGGTGGAGTTTGCAGAGCAATATGATTTTGTAGTTTTGGACGCTGACCTTGCAGAGGCGACCAAGACCGTGACCTTCAAGAAGGCGTACCCCGACAGATTTTTCGATTGCGGTATTGCCGAGGGCAATATGATCTGCGTGGCTGCGGGACTGGCGGCAGCAGGTAAGACCGCGTTTGCTTCCTCGTTTGCCATGTTTGCGGCAGGCAGAGCGTTCGAGCAGGTCAGAAATGCGGTGGGATACCCCCACCTCAACGTTAAGATCGGTGCAACGCACGCAGGTCTTGCGGTCGGTGAGGACGGCGCAACGCATCAGTGTCTGGAGGATCTGGCACTCATGCGCACCATTCCGGGTATGACCGTGATCAATCCTGCGGATGCAGTCGAGGCAAGACTTGCAGTCAAGTGCGCGTTGGAAACGTACGGACCTTTCTATATCCGTTTCAGCAGAAATGCTTTGCCGGTTATCAATGATGAGGAAAGCTACAAGTTCGAGCTTGGCAAGGGCGTGCAGCTGCGTGGCGGCAAGGACGTCACTCTTGTGGCAACCGGATATATGGTTTCCATGGCGCTTGAGGCGGCAGAAATGCTGGCTGCAGAGGGTATTGACGCAAGAGTGATCAACATCCATACGCTCAAGCCGCTGGATGCAGACATCATTTGCAAAGCGGCTGCAGAAACAGGCGCGATCGTAACGGCTGAGGAGCACAACGTGATCGGCGGTCTTGGCGCGGCTGTTGCACAGGCTGTGTGCGAAGGCTGTCCCGTACCCGTTCTCAGCGTGGGAACGGAGGACGTATTCGGCAGATCGGGCAAGGTGCCTCCGCTGCTTGAAATGTACGGTCTGACCCCCGCAAACATTGCTGGGAAGGCAAAGAGAGCGATTGCACTAAAAAAGTGATCATAAATGACGAAACCGCAGGGAAAGTCCCTGCGGTTTTATTTTGCTTAAAACGACCTCTCTTGAGAAGTTTTGATCAAGCTTTTTCAAAAGTTTGCGCAGGTCGAGGGCGCGAAGCCCTCGTCGCCTCCGCAGAGGCGAAAAAAACATGGCGTTTTTGGTTCTTTTTGCGCCCGCGGTGCCAAAAAGAACGGAGAGATTTTCTCAACGTAACGCATCCTAATCCATTACCCGCTTTTTTCTTTGACACCGCTGGCGCAAAGAAAAAAGCTTAGCAAAAAAGAAACGCCGAGATTATTTCGCGCCTGCGGGCGCGACTCGGGGCTCTGCCGGTTGCCTTTTGGATGCTGAATTTCGCAGAAACTCAGCATCAGGTGGCGTCAGAAACACTCGAAAATAAAACAACATGCACACGCCACCATGCTTTTCTGAAAAAGGCGGGCGAAAACTTTCAAGAGGGGCTCGTCCAAACTCATAAAGTCAAGCAATTTCTCTTTCCTTGTTCTAACCTTCCCCTCTTTTTCATACATTATAGCGAAACAAAACAGGGGAGGATGTATTATGCCTGAACATTCCATTTATCAAGATATTGCCGAGCGTACGGGCGGCGACGTCTATATCGGGGTCGTTGGCCCCGTACGTACCGGTAAATCCACCTTTATCAAACGCTTTATGGAAGCCCTCGTGCTGCCCAATATCGGCGAGGGCTACTCGCGCGAGCGTGCGCGTGACGAAATGCCGCAATCGGCAGCGGGCAAGACGGTCATGACCACCGAGCCCAAATTCATTCCCGATGAAGCTGTGCCCATTCAGATCGACGATTGCGCGTCCTTGCGTGTTAAAATGATCGATTGCGTTGGCTATATCGTGCCCGAAGCACTCGGCACCATCGAAAATGGGCAGCCCCGCATGGTACGCACGCCCTGGCAGGAGGAGCCTATGCCGTTTGTCGAGGCGGCTGAGATGGGTACGCATAAGGTCATCACCGAGCACGCCACCATCGGTATGCTGATCACCACCGACGGCAGCATCGGTGATATTTCGCGGCAGAGCTACGTGGAGGCAGAGGAGCGCATCGTAGGCGAACTCAAAGCCCTTGGCAAGCCGTTTGCCATGATCCTCAATTCGGTCAATCCCACCTCGGAGAGCGCCATGAATCTTGCTTACGAGTTGGAGGAAAAGTATGGCGTGCCCGTCGCGCTGGTTTCTTGCCTTGAGCTTGATGCGGAGGATATCCGCCATATTTTAGAGCTTGTGCTACACGAATTTCCCGTTGCCGAGATCGCACTGCATCTGCCCGAATGGACGCGTGCCTTGGATGCCGATCACCCCATTCGCCGTTCGTTGCTTTCTTCAATTCGCAGATGCGCAGATCGCGTAAATAAGATCGGTGACGTCAAGGATGCCTTTGCCGACCTTGGTGATAACGAGTACATCAAAAACGCCGAAATCAACAGCATCGACCTTGGCACAGGCAAGGTGCGCATCTCGATGGAGCCTATCGACGGGCTGTATTATCAGGTTATCAGTGAGCTGACAGGCTTTGAGATCGAGGGTGAGCAGGAGCTGATCGCACTCTTGCGCCGTCTTGCCGTGGTACAGGAGGAGTATCAAAAGATCGAGGGTGCGTTGCGCGACGCAGAGCAAAAGGGCTACGGCATCGTTATGCCAGATATTGAGGATATGACGTTGGAGGAGCCGCGCATTGTCAAGCAGGCGGGCGGTTACGGGGTCAAACTGCGCGCAGGGGCACAGTCCATTCATATGATCCGCGCCAATATCTCCGCAGAGGTCAGCCCCATGGTAGGAAGCGAGCAGCAGTCCGAGGATTTAGTCAAGTATATGCTGCGCGAGTTTGAGGAGGACCCCAAAAAGATCTGGGAGTCGCATATGTTCGGCAAGAGCCTTTACGAGCTGGTCAACGAGGGGCTGCACGCAAAGCTGGAGCACATGCCCGAGGCGTCGCGCACCAAGATCGGCGATACGCTCGAAAAGATCATCAACGAGGGTAGCAACGGATTGATTTGCATTATTTTGTAAGCATTGAAAAAGGGGCGAATGCCCCTTTTTATGTTGGAGATTCGTAGGGGAGTCTCTCCTCTACGATTTTTGAGGGCATTTGACCGCAGGGGAGGTGTTTCGCCTCTCACCATGTCACGCATTCCGATACAATTCAAACAGTTCGTAAAGCTCGGTGATCTGCCGCTCGGTCTCGGCGATCAGTGCATCGGTCTCGCACGCGGTGTCCTCGTCCTTTTGCAAACGCTTATACAGGTGCAGTACCTCGCCGAGTTCGGTCACGCTTTGATTGATGGCGCGGCGCACCACCACGGGGGCGCGGGAGTGCGCGTCATCACCCAGATAGATCTTAGGCGTGGTAAAGCGTACCTGCAGCCCGGGGTCGCCACCGCGCTCCCATACCAGCTTGGCAAGGCGGTCGGCGTGCGCTAAATTCTGCTCCCCCAGCTTTGCAAACACGGCGGATGGACGGGGCGCGACCGTGCGCAATACCCTTGCCAAATATTTATGCCGTGCCGCGTTTGCCCATTGGCGTGCTTGAATGTTGGACGCGGTCGTATTGTAATCCGCCTTGCGGTTTTCGTTCTGTTTCATATCAACCTCCGATTTACATAGATCATTACATTCTATGCAATTTGCCGAAAGGAATTTCCTTGACGCGGGACAGGGAAGTGTGCTATAATGAAGACGATAACATAAATGCGGAGGTATTATGCTGCAGGATCTTCATTCGCATACCTATTATTCTTTTTGCGGCGCGGATCAGCCCGAGGCTGTGGTTGAGGCTGCTATTGTCGGCGGCTTAAAGGTGATCGGTATTACAGATCACAATCACGGCGTTTGCAATCAGAGACTGGATGTGTTTTTCTACAAAAACACCGATTTGGGCAACGACCATTACAGGTGCTTGAAGCGATATTACGACCATATCAATCTGCTGCGCGAGAAGTACAAGGATCAGATCACGGTGCTGCGCGGCATTGAGGTTTGCACGGTCAAGCTGCCGCGTCACAATCTTGCGGATGCGGACGATATTTCGTATTTTGACTACTGTCTGATCGAAAACCTGGATGCCATGGAAAACTCGGTGACAAACGGCGATCTGTTTGCGTATGCCGAGCGCTGCGGCTGCAAGGTAGGTGTGGCACATACCGATCTGTTCGGCTTTGCAAAAAAGATCGGCATGGAGCCT
Source organism: Eubacteriales bacterium (assembly GCA_045586845.1). Lineage (GTDB taxonomy): Bacteria > Bacillota > Clostridia > Oscillospirales > CAG-272 > SVQP01. The sequence goes on along the minus strand of JAZNBB010000105.1, from coordinate 488 downwards.
TACGACTTTTTCAAAAAAATGGCGGAGCGCGGTATTTTCTGGGAAATGAACGTCAGCTACGACCCCACGCACCATTTCCGTCAGCATCAGTATATGCTGGATTTCTTTGACAGCCTTGAGCAGCAGGACATCGTGCGCCGCGCGGGCGTGGAGGTCAGCGTGGGCTTTGACGGCCACCGCGTATGCGACTATCTGCCCGAGCGAGTCAAGGACTATTGCCGCAAGATCGAAGAGATGAACATTAAGATGCCCTTTGAGGATCTGATAAAATAATACGTATAAAGGAGAAGGATTATGGAATATGGTTTGCAATTATTCAGCGTGCGCGATATGACGGGTGCGGATCTTGAGGGCGCGCTCAAGGCGGTAGCAGAGCTGGGATACACCTCTGTAGAGTACGCGGGCTTTTTCGGACACAGTGCCGAGCAGGTTGCCGCATGGCAGGAAAAGTACGGATTGACTTGTTCGGGCACGCATTCGGGTACGGC
>JAZNBB010000104.1:0-13527 GCA_045586845.1 Eubacteriales bacterium | reverse complement strand
TTGTCCTAATATGTTGTCTTCCTAAGACCGCTTGGCCTCCGACTTACCGGACACATGATCCTTGACCAACTTTTTGAAGAAGGTGTCGTCCTTGTCCAAAAGCAGATAGTCAAAGCGGATGCCTGAACGGATAAAGACCTTTTTGACGCGGGGCAGGGCTTCGATCTGACGGAGTAGTTCAATGTATTCGGTATGATCTACCTGCAGATTGGGGCAGGGCTTGGGGGCAAGACACTTTCTGCCGGGGCAAACACCGTCCGAGAGCTGCTTTTGGCAGGCAGGGGCACGGAAGTTAGCGGTCGGACCGCCAACATCGTGAATGTAGCCCTTGAAATCGGGCATTTCGGTGATCTTTCGGGCTTCGGCAACACAGCTTTCTATACTGCGCGAGCGCACCGTGCGTCCTTGATGGAAAGCAAGCGCGCAGAAGTTGCAGCTTCCAAAGCAGCCGCGGTTGTGCGTGACCGAGAAGCGTACCTCTTCAATGCCGGGCACGCCGCCGTCCTTTTGGTAGGACGGATGATAGGTGCGGGTGTAGGGCAGGGCATAAACGTGATCCAATTCCTCGCGCTCAAGCGGTTGCATGGGCGGATTTTGCACCAGCATTTTGCCGTCGTACATCTCGCAGATCGCCCTACCCGTAATGCTGTCCTGGTTTTTATATTGTACACCGAACGCACGGGCATAAGCCGTCTTGTCGGTCTTGAGCTCGTTATAATCAAAGGTAGCGGCAACGGGGAAGTGCACCGCGTCCTCGGGCTTACCCAGCCACACCGTTCCGCGCACGTCACGGATCTTCTTGACGGGTACACCGCGGTCAAGCAGCTGCGCGATCCGCACAAGGATCTTCTCGCCCATGCCGTAAGTCAGAATGTCGGCGCGGCTGTCAACCAAGAGCGAGCGGCGTACGCGATCCTCCCAATAGTCGTAATGGGCAAAACGGCGCAGAGAGGCTTCCAAGCCGCCGAGAATGATCGGAATGTCGCCGTATGCTTCACGAATACGGTTGGAATATACGATGGTGGCGCGGTCGGGGCGCAGACCCATCCTGCCGCCGGGGGAGTAGTAGTCGTAGGTGCGTTTTTTCTTGGATACCGTATAGTGTGCTACCATTGAGTCGATGTTGCCTGCCGTGACCAAAAAGCCAAGCCTCGGGCGACCGAAGGTGCGGAAGGCATCTGCGCTTTTATAATCGGGCTGAGAGAGAATGGCAACGCGAAAGCCTGCATCCTCGAGTACGCGCGAGATAATGGACACGCCAAACGAAGGATGATCCACGTAGGCATCACCCGTGACGTACACAAAGTCGGGGGCATCCCATCCAAGTGTTGCCATTTCTTGGGCATTGATCGGCAAAAATCCGTTATTTTTAACTTCAGAAAGAGACATTGACGTATGTTCCTATCGGTTTTTATTTTTGGTAAACAGACGAATGATCGCGGAAATGATTTTCGGGGTCTTGACGGTCACGACCTTCATGGCATACTCTCCTTTCAGACTTTTTGCTAAAAGGATATGCAAACCTTGCGCGATCCGTTACCCCTCGCGGGATTCTATGATATAAAGCCCGCCTTTTTTGACTGTGACCATGGCGCAGTTGCCGACGATCTCGTTGGAAACGGCAAATTGCAGTCTGCGGTGTACGGGCTGGTTTTTGAGCTCATACTTACAGCCCTGGACGCTGACACCCTTGCAGGTCTCATCGACTGCGATCAGCGAAAGGTATTTGTATTCGCTGCGCATGATAATGGCACCCGAATTGCGAATAAAGCGGGCGCGGTTGGTGCCATCTGTAATATAGCCGGGAACACGGCGTGGGTGCAGATCCTGCAGGATGCAGAGATTGGCAAGCGTATGGTCAAGGCGACCCGACAGACCGCCGATCAGAATGATCTCGTCCGCACCGCGCGCGATAGCGGTCTCAATGCACACCTGCGAGTCGGTCAGATCCTTTTCGGCAGGTAGCTCAATTAGCTCAATGCCGTCTGCGATCCGGTCGCGGGGGAAGGAATCAAAATCGCCCACCGCTATATGCACGGGATGTCCGAGTGCTTTTGCATTTTTATAGCCGCCGTCCGCGGCAATGCATAGGTCACCGTCGGCGGGGCGTTCTGTAATGTTGTCGGGGAAAATGTGCCCCCCTACGTATATGAATGCTCGCATAGTTTACTCCGTTGTTTTTAATTGTCCCAGTCGTGCTTATTCTTTAGCACATCGTAAATGGCAACAAAGCTGTCGTGACGCGATTGAGCGATTTCGCCGCGCTTAACTGCTTCCAATACCGCACAGCCCTGTTCCTTGGTGTGTGAGCATTTGGTAAAACGGCAGTTTCCAAGGTGCGGGGCAAATTCGCGCATGGTCAAGGGAAGGTCGTCTTTGGAAAAGAAGTTAAAGCGGGCAAAATCCAGCATGGAAAAGCCGGGGGTATCGGCAATGTAGCCATTCTCGGTGCCCGGCATGGGGAAAAGCTCGACCGTGCGGGTGGTGTGTCTGCCGCGCTCGATCTTGCGGCTGATCTCACTTGTTTGCAGTTCCAAGGAGGGAAAGAGTGCGTTGATCAGTGTGGATTTCCCCACGCCCGAAGCACCCGCAAAGGCAGAGATCCTTCCCTCGCATTTCGCCTTGACGTAATCGCGCAGTGCGTCAACGCCGAATCCGTCCTTGCTGCAGGTGCAGAAAGTGTCAAAGCCGGCTTTTTTGTAAAGCGCGTAAAGCTGTTTGGCATATGCGGGATCTGCATCGTATTTGGTCACGATGACCACGGGGGTGATGTGATGATGCTCCAAGATGCAGATCAGCTTGTCCACTGTTTCCAGCACGGGCTGCGGCTTGGCGGCGGCAAGTGTGACAAACATATAATCAAGGTTTGCAAGCGGAGGACGAATGAGCGCATTTTTGCGTTCGTGGATATCCGAGATCAGAGCATCGCCGGTGGGGTCTATCTCCAAGGATACAATATCTCCCACTAAGGGAGTCAGGTTCTCATGCCGAAAGGCCCCCTTTGCACGGCAGGCAACGGGGGTCTCGGTATTTGGTATTTTTACTTGATAAAGACCGCCAACGCCCTTGATGATTCTTCCGCGATTGGAATTCTCCATGATATATCCGTCCTTATGTTACTGTAAATGTTCTTTTTTATCTGCGCGACGCAATTGTCCGCAGGCGGCGTTAATGTCTGCCCCCAGTTTTCTTCGCACCGTAGCGCGAACCCCTTTCTTTTCAAGCGTCGCGGCAAATGCCTTGACGGCTTTGTCATCCGAGCGATCAAAGCCCGTTTCTTCCACGGGGTTGACGGGAATGAGGTTGACGTGAATGGGCATGGTGTCGCTGCGCGAACGCAGGCGGGAATTGAGCACGTTTGCAAGCTGCTCTGCGGCGGCGACCGAGTCGTTTTTTCCGCGGATCAGTGTATATTCAAAGGAAATGCGTCTGCCCGTAATTGCAAAGTAGTCCTTACAGGCTTTCAAGAGTGTGTCCACGCCCCACTTTTGATTGATGGGCATGATGGAGGAGCGCGTGACGTCGTCGCAAGCGTGCAGCGAGATAGAGAGCGTGATGGGCAAATCGAGCTTTGCCAGCTCATAGATCTTGTCTACCACGCCGCAGGTAGAGAGCGAGATGTGACGGTAGCCGATGCAGATGCCGCCCTCAATATTGACCAATTTCAGGAACTTGACCACGTTGTCAAAATTGTCAAGCGGCTCTCCGATGCCCATCATGACAATACCGCCGATGCGTGCGTCGGGATCGGAGACAGAGATATCCTTTTGTGCGGCAATAACCTGGCCGATCAGTTCGGCGGGGGTCAGATCTCGTACTCTGCCGCCAATGGTGGAGGCGCAGAACTTACAGCCCATGCGGCAGCCGACCTGCGAGGAGATGCAGATGGTGGATCCGTGCTTGTAGTGCATGACTACCGATTCCACGCAGTTGCCGTCGGCAAGCTCAAAGAGGTATTTGATGGTGCCGTCAATGGCGGACACTAACTTACGGCGCACTGTGGGCAGGTGATAGGTTGTTACTTCTGCAAGCTTTGCCACCGTCTTTTTGCCCACGTTGGAGATCTCGTCGGGCGCAAGTCCCTTGTGCAGCCCCTCGAACAACTGACGGGCGCGGTATCTGGGCTCGCCGATCTGTGCCATCAAGGCTTCAAGCTCTTCGGGGAGCAGGGAGAGTATGTTTTGCATATGATTTTCCATTCTGATTATTGAGATGATTGGATGCAGGATCTTAACAATCGTAGGGGCGACGTTGGTCAACGTGTCTTGCGCAATTTCGCAATAAAGAACCCGTCGGTGCCGTGCACGTCGGGCATGAGCGTCAGCATACCGCCCTCGCTTGTAATACTACCCACGCAAAAATCTTCGGGGGCGAATTCGGGGTGCAACGCGAGAAAACGTGCCACGTTTTGCTCGTTTTCTTCGGGGAAGATGGTGCAGGTGGAATACACCAGCACGCCGCCGTCTTTTACGTAACGACAGCAATTTTCAAGTATTGCGTATTGAATATCGGGTAGCGCAGCTGCGTCGGCAAGATTTTTGTAGCGTATTTCGGGCTTTTTTGCAAGTACACCAAAGCCGGAGCAGGGAACGTCGCAAAGCACGCGGTCAGCCATACCTCGCAAGGCGGGATCGTGTGCACGCGCGTCACGCTCACGCACCCGGATGATCGAAATGCCAAGGCGTTCTGCGCCCGCACTGATCAGAGAAAGCTTGCTCTGGTGCAAATCGCAGGCAAGAATATTGCCTTCGTTATTCATTTTGATCGCTGTGCCAAAGGTCTTGGAACCGGGGCAGGCGCAAGCGTCAATGACAAAATCGCCCGGTTGGGCATCCAGCACCTGCACGCAGATCTGCGAGGCAAGGTCCTGCACAAAGGCTTGTCCTTCTGCCAACTGAGGGGAGCCGGAGGGTACAAAGTCCGACACGGTCAAAGCACTTTCCAGTACGTCCGAGACTTGCACGCGGTATCCCAGCGCACAAAGCTCACCGGTAAATTGCTCCGGTGAATTTTTGAGTGTATTGACGCGCAGCGTGACGGGCGGCGTGTGTCCGAATGCTTGCATGACCGATTCCGCGCGCTCGATACCAAAAATATCAACGAATTTTTTGCACAGCGGTACGGGGATGGAATACGTAACCGACAGGTAGCGATAGAGATCGGAGCCTCTGTCGGGAAAAGGAACTTCATTTCCGCGGCGTGTGTATTCCCGCAAAACGGCATTGACAAATCCGCGCGCACGGCGAGGTGCGAGTGCTACGGTTTCACCTACGGCGGCATGCGCGGGAATACGGTCGAGGTAGCACAGTTGGTAAAGCCCCATGCGCACCAAATTGCGCACAGTGCCGTCTAACGTTTCAATGGGGCGAGAGGAAAGTGCATCGGCAAGGTAGTCAAGCGTCAGTCTGCGTTCGGTCACGCCGTAAACGAGTATGGTAACAAGTGCCTTGTCAGGCGCGGAAAGATTGCTTTTTTTGAGTGCCGCATCCAAGGCGAGGTTGGTATACTGTCCTGCCGAATCGGTGCGGTTAAGGATCTGCAGCGCAAGTGCGCGTGCGGGATTTTGGGTCTGCTCCATCAGTCGCGTCCCCGTCTGCCGCCAAAGATCAGCACTAAGCGTAAAAGCGAGAGCAGCGAGGTGGCAAGTGCTGCCACGTAGGTCATGGCGGCTGCACTGAGCACGCTTCTTGCCGCAGCTTGCTCTTCATTTGTCATGGTCCCCCAGCCATCCAGAATTTTCAGCGCACGGCGGGAGGCGTTAAACTCCACGGGCAGCGTGATCAGCTGAAACAAGGTGGAGAACGAATAAAGCGCGATGCCCGAGACCATCAAAATCTCTGCGATTTGCGAGGGGGCTTGGAAATACACGTAAGAGAGCAGAATACCGATCAGGAACAGGGGCATGGCAAGCATTGAACCGATGCGGGTCACGGGGATCAGGGCGGCGCGCACGCGAATGGGGAAGTAGTCTGTGCCGTACTGTACGGCGTGACCTGCCTCGTGTGCGGCAACGCCTACTGCTGCGGCGCTGGTGCTGTCATACACGCTGTCTGACAAACGGATTACGCCTTCCCGAGGGTCATAGTGGTCAGTCAGATGCCCGCCTACGCGCTCGATCGAGATGTGGTAAAGACCGTTGTCGTCAAGGATTTTGCGCGCAGCCGCCGCGCCGGTAATACCACGCGAGGTCTTGATCCTGCTGCCCGTCTCAAACGCACTTTTGACGCGTATCTGTGCGAAAAGGGTGAAGATGATGGCGGGAATGAGAATGATATAGGTGAAATCAAAGAAAGGATAGTAAAAAAACATAAAAACCTCCGTTAAGAGAGCAGATCGCCCACATTCAGCTTTCTGCCTCGGATGTAGTCGGCTGCCGGCATACGCTTTTTGCCCTCGGGAATCACTTGTAAAAGGGCAAGCGTGCCCTTGCCGCAAGCGACAAGGATCTCACCGTCAAGTCCTACCACCGTGCCGGGAGCAACGTTATGCACCTTATTTTCATCGTATACGCGTGCGGCATACACCTTGAGCAGAGAGCCGTTTGGCAGATGCGTAAAGGAAAGGGGAATGGGCGAAGTGCCGCGAATATGGTTATGCAATGTGCGTGCGTCCAGCGAAAAGTCGAGCAGGCAATCATTCTTTTGGATCTTTTCGGCGTAGTTGGCAAGGCTGTCGTCCTGCTGCTCCGGCACAAGCGTACCGGCGCGCAAGGCATCCAGCGTATCAAGCATGGTCTGCGCGCCCAAGCGCCCCAGCTTATCGTGAATGGTCTCAAAATTGTCGTCTTCGGCAATAGGCAGCTCGGCTTTGAGCAGCATATCGCCCGTATCCAGTCCCTCTGCCATATACATGGTAGTGATGCCGGTCACAGGGCAGCCTTCCATGATCGCCCTCTGCATAGGGGCGGCTCCGCGGTAGGCGGGAAGGAGAGAGCCGTGCACGTTGATGCAGCCGTATTTGGGGTAATCCAAAACGTTTACCGGCAAAATTTTGCCGTAAGCCACCACCACGATCAGTTCGGGATCGATCTCGGAGAGCTGTGCGGCAAATTCCTCGCCGCGCAGTGTTTTGGGCTGATATACCGGGATATTATGCTCCTGCGCGTACACCTTGACCGGTGTAGGCAGCAGCTCGTAGCCGCGTCCGCGCGGCTTGTCGGTCTGCGTGATAACGCCGATCACGTTCTCGCCGCGCTCCACCAAGGCTTTGAGCGTAAATACTGCGAAATCGGGCGTGCCCATAAAGAGTATTCTCATAGTCGTTACCTCCTATGATGTCTTATTCTTCCACAACTTCCAGCGCTTCGTCAATAAAGAGAACGCCGTCCAGATGGTCGATCTCGTGGCAGAATGCACGAGCCAGAAGACCACTGCCCGAAGCCTCTACCACCTCGCCCTTGCGGTTGGTGTAGCGCACAGTCACGTGCATGGGTCTGCGTGTTGTACCCCACTTACCGGGCAGGGAAAGGCAGCCCTCGGTCTCCTCCTGCGTGCCTGCGCGCGCGATGATCTTGGGGTTGATCATTTCATAGATCTCGCCGGGCTCGACCTCTACCACCGCAATGCGGCGCAGAACGCCTACCTGGGGAGCTGCAAGACCGCAGCCGTCTGCGGCGCGCATGGTTTCCACCATGTCGTCAAGCAGGGTGAGGATGCGGGGGGTGATGGTATCTACGGGACGGCAGGTTTTTCTGAGTGTGTCGTCACCGAATTTGACAATTCTTAATTTAGCCATAAGATAAGGTGCTCCTTGAAAGTTATTATAGTGATGATGGGTTAAAATCTATACCGAGAACGGGTGATTTTGCACCGTCCTTACCAAAGCGGATGAGAATTTTGGAGAAAAGCTCACGTGAGCGCTTGTTGAGTCTGCATTTTATGACCAATCTCATGCGGTATTTTTCCTCCACGCGGTATACGGGCGCTTCAAAAGGGCCGAATATCAGCATGGGCACGTCGCAAAAGTCACCCGAGCCCAATCTGTCAAGCTCCTCGCGCAAGCGCACGGCGTGCTTGAGAAGCTCTTTTTCATCGGCGCAGGTCAGCGTCAGCAGCACGATATCGCAATAAGGTGGGAAGGTGAGCAGACGGCGCAGCTTGATCTCGCGCTCAAAAAAGGTGTGGTAGTCCTGCGCGCAAGCTAAGGTGATCACGTCGTTGTCGGGGTTGTTTGTCTGAATGATGGCGCGACCCTGTACGTCGCCGCGACCCGCGCGTCCAATGACCTGGGTCAGCATGGCAAAGGTGCGCTCCGAGGCGCGGTAGTCGTCCACGTAGAGTGAGGCATCGGCGAGCAGCACGCCAACCAAGGTCACGTCAGGGAAGTTGTGTCCCTTGGTCACCATCTGCGTGCCGATCATGACGTCGGCTTTTCCGTCGCGGAACTCGCCTAAAAGCTTATCCATTGAGAATTTTGCCGAGGTAGTGTCAGCGTCCAGACGCATGACGCGCGCATCGGGTAACAGCATTTCCAGCTCTTGCTGTACGCGTTGCGTGCCAAAGCCCGTGTGACGCAGATGTGCGGAATCGCACGCAGGGCATTTTTGGGGCACCTGCAGGCGCGTGCCGCACCAATGGCAAACCAGCTCGCCGTCGGTATACGTGCCGTTTTTGACGTGGTAGGTCATAGCGACCGAGCAATGCGGACAGGTCACTGCCGTGCCGCAGGATGCGCACGAGATAAAGCGGTGATAGCCGCGGCGATTGAGAAACAGTACGGCTTGCTGTCCGTTGCGTACGGTTTGATCCAAAGCGTCTGTCAACAGCGTGCCAAGCGGAGAGGAAAGCCCTGCCGCTGTGCCCTCTCGCATATCGGCAACCGTCACCTCGGGCAGGTTTGTCTTGTTGTATCGCTCGGTCAGCCTGATGAGCGTATAAGTCCCCGCTTGCGCCTTGGCATAGCTTTCCAAAGAGGGGGTCGCGGATGCCAGCAGCAAAAGGGCTTTATTGTGGGCGCAACGCCAGCGCGCGACATCGCGCGCGTGGTATTTGGGGTCCTGGTCGGATTTATATGTGTGCTCCTGCTCCTCGTCCATGATGACAAGGCCCAGGTTGGGAACAGGGGCAAAGACAGCCGAGCGCGTGCCGATGACAAGCCGCGCCGCTCCCGAACTGATGCGCGCATATGCGTCTTGTCTTTCGCCTGCCGAAAGTCCCGAATGGATCACGGCGACCGTGTCGCCGTATCTTGCGCAAAACAATGCGACAGATTGCGGTGTCAGAGATATCTCGGGCAGCATTAAAATCGCCCCCTTGCCTTCGGCAAGAATTTTATCCAGAAGCTTTGCCATAACGTAAGTCTTGCCGCTTCCGGTCACGCCGAAGAGCAACGCCGCCTTTGCCTCGTCCGCATCGGCAAGATCGCATAAAGTGCGTACGGCGGCGGATTGTTCCTTGTTGAGTATGGGATCGGGCAGGGGCGTGTGGTCTGCGGGGATGGCGTAAGGGTTGCGGTAGACTTGCTTTTTCTCGGCGGAAAGCACGCCTTTTTCCACAAGCGCCTTCAGCTGTGCAGACCCTGTATCGGTGCCGCGGCACATCTCGTCTTTGTCGGCGGGAGCGTTCAATTCTATCGCGCGTGCCAACAGCGCCTTCTGTTTCTGTGAGGTCAGGCGTACGAGGGCGGACTTGTCTCCGTCCAAGATGCGTTGTGCCTCTTCACGGGTGATTTGCAGGGAATAGAGCGTGGTAAATACGCCCGCCGAACCTTGCTTTTCCTCGGCTTGCTTGATCACCAAGCCTTTGTCGGCAAGCTCGGATACAATATCACCCACGCCTGCGCCAAATCTTGCGCGCAGCGCATTGACGGTCACATTCCCGCGCGCTGAGATATAGTTGAACACCAACAGGTGTGCCGTGTCAAATCTTTTATCCGCGTCTTGCACGTGTGCATCCGGTGCGGGGCGGTAGCAGTCTACCATGTGAGACATAAATGCCGAGGGCAGCACGCACCTTACCGCCTCGCCCACTGTGCACAGCGTTTGCTCATGCAGCCAAAGGCAAAGCGAAAGCATTTCCCGAGATAAGCAAATCCGCTCGGAGCACAGGCCCGCGATACTCTTGATGCGCTTGGCTGTCGCCTCGTTGTGCGTGGTGACGATCAAGCCGATCTGTTTGCGGTTTCCGTGTCCGAACGGCACAGTAACAAACACGCCCGGAGTGACCGCGGCGCGTAAGTCTTGGGGAATATAGTAGTCGTAGGAGGCGTCGATGCAATAGGGGTTGTCTAAAATATGGACCCCCGCGTATTGTGCCGCGCCTTGATCGCCTTTCACAACAATATCTCCTTTTTTGAGAAGGAGCTTTTAGGCAAGATCCTCTGCGGCGGTGTCTTTTACGATCTTGTATTCGCCCTTATGAATGCGGCCGATAGCGATCTTAACAGCCTTTTCGTCTCTGACTTCCTTGTCGATCAGGGCGTTCAAGGGCTTGTCGGTCTCCTTGTTTCCGGTCATGGAAGCCTCAGCCTGCTCGCGCTGCTTGACGTACTCGCCCGTGATGATGCGTGCGCACTTTGCGGTTGCGATAGCCAGCTCGTAGCGGTTAAACTCGTTTTTGGTCAGTTCGTTGATAGTAGGATAAAGCATAGTTGATTCCTTTCAAAAATCGATGTATTTTGATAATTGATAAACTGTGTTATTCTTCCTCTTCGCTCTCGTCGTCATAGTCCTGATCGCTTGTCAGGCGGTTGGCAATAGTCTCTGCCTGCAGTGCCGAGAGAATGACGTGCTCGGAGTCGGTGATGATGACCGCGCGGGTCTTTCTGCCGCAGGTAACGTCGATCACGCGACCGGAGTCCTTGGCGTCCTGAATCAGACGTTTGATAGGTGCGGAGTCGGGGCTTGCCAGTGTGACGATGCGCTCTACCGCCACCATGTTTCCATAGCCTACGTTGATAAAGTTCATATCTTCCTCCATGCCGCCTATGGCGGCTCGATTAGTGTTGAAACTTCACCGTGGAGCTTCGCTCCGAAAATGGGCAGGCCCCATTTTCAGGTGAAGTTTATGCGTGAAAAGCGGACAAAACGGATAAACAGAGTGAAATTTCACGCTATTTACTCAATATTTTGAATTTGCTCGCGGATCTTTTCCAGCTCGGTCTTGACCTCTACTACCAGCTTTGCAATAGCGGCGTTTGTGCACTTGGAGCCTGTGGTGTTGATCTCGCGGTTGATTTCCTGCAAGAGGAAATCAATGCTTCTGCCAACCGGTTGGTCCGAAGCGAGGTATTGCTCAAAGGCAACGAAATGAGAGCGCAATCTCACCAGCTCCTCGTCAATGGCAACCTTGTCGGCGTAAATGGCACACTCGGTAAGCAGGCGGTTTTCGTCCACCGTGATCACGGCATCGGCAAGCACCGCACGGATCTTTTCCTCAAGCCTTTGGCGGTAGGTTACGATGTCGTCCTCTGAAAGCTGTTCAATGGTGTCCACGCGAGTCATGATATTCTGCATCTTGCCGCGCAGATCTGTCTCAATGCGTGCCCCCTCGGCACGTCTGGCATCAAGGAAGCGGTCGGTAGCGGCGGAGAGAACGACCAGCAGATCCTGCCAATCCTTTTCCACGTCCTCCTCGGGTTTTTTGACCTTGAAGATCTCGGGATTGCGCGCTACAGTCATAACGCTGATGTCGTCTGCAAGAGAGAAGGTGTCGCGCAGGGCATAGAGTGCATCAAGGTAGCCCTTGGCATAGCCCTCGTCAAACACGATCGAGACGCCCTGCGTGTCCAGCACGTCGATCGAAATGCTGACGTCTACCTTGCCGCGCGAGATGCCGCGGGACTGCAGGTAGGGCTTGATCTTTTCCTCGAGGTATGAGAACGCACGGGGCATACGTACCGAGCAATCGAAAAAACGGTTGTTGACCGAGCGCAGCTCGACGGTAATATCCTTGCCCGAAACGGTCTGTTTGTCGCGTCCGAAAGCAGTCATGCTATAGATCACGTCACATCCTCCAAATTCCGCAGTTTTTCTCTCCTTGTAAAAGGGCAAAAAACGGCATATATAATTATTGTACCCGATTTTCAAGAGATTGTCAACAGGGAAAGTGAAAAAAGTACGCAGACAAGGTGAAAAAGTGGAAGAAAAGCAAGAGAGAAAAGCATTCACTTGCATTTCTTTTGGATGTGTAATCGGGTGTCGCAGGGCTGACGTCATGCCGCACGGGAGCATCACGCGAGACACCTTTGATGTCGCTCCCGCTGCACGGGCATGCGATATAAGCCGTCCCCACAGGGGAAGGAAGGGACCCGCAGCGTAGCGTCGCGGGAGGAAGGGGATAGACCGAACAAGGAGGGAAAGTAAAAAAACGGGAAAATACTGTGGAGCAGTTGAGAAAGTGCGTCGGTTCTTTGCTTGCCCTAATTCATCAGACCGCCCCTTCCTCCCCGTACGCATACGCTACGGGGTCCCCACCTTCCCCTGTGGGGACGGCTTTTGTGCGCGGAGCTTCGGGGTGACGTGCGCAGGATAACACGTAGGGGCGTGCATTGCACGTCCGTGATTGATTGCGATGCTTTTGCGGACGACATATTTCGGCTTTGCCCAAATTCGGTCGCCCTACGGTTTGGCGATTCCCTCGCATACAGGGGAACGACAAGGGCAATCCTTTATGGTATAATGCCAAAAAAGGAGATTGGATGATGTTTGTTGTGACAGCCGAGTTGATAAATGCGTTTGAAAAGAGCTTGAGAGAGCAGGAAAGAGCCCCTGCAACGATTGAAAAATATACGCGCGACCTGCTCGCATTCTGCGATTTTGCGAAAGAGAGCGAGATCACCAAGCAAACTGTGCTTGATTATAAGGCGTATTTGCAGGAAAGATACGCCACCGCCAGCGTCAACAGCGTGCTGTCCTCGTTGGGGGCGTTTTTCGCGTTCTGCGAGCGCAAGGATCTTTGCGTCAAGCGCATCAAGCAGCAGAAAAACGTATTTGCCGCAAGGGAAAAGGAGCTGACGCGCGCGGAGTACGAGCGGCTGCTGAACGCCGCGCTGGAGAAAGGGAACAGACGCCTGTATCTGCTCATGCAGACGGTGTGCGCTTGCGGTATTCGTGTCAGTGAGCTGCAATGTATCACGGTCGAAGCAGTCAAGCGTGGATATGCCGACATTTCCTGCAAGGGAAAAAGACGGCGCGTGTACCTGCCCGGTGAGCTGTGCCGTCAGCTGCGCACCTATACGCGGGAGCAGAGGATCACTTCGGGCGCGGTGTTTGTCACGCGCACAGGAAAGCCCTTGGATCGCTCTAACATTTGGTCTGATATGAAAAAATTATGCCAAACGGCGCGTGTGAGTGCGGAAAAGGTGTTCCCACATAACCTGCGCCACCTTTTCGCGCGCACGTATTATTCTATCCACAAGGACATCGTGCGCCTTGCCGACATTCTCGGACACTCCGGCATCGACACCACGCGCATCTATACCATGGAAAGCGGCGACGTCCACCGCAAGCAGATCAACCGCCTGAACCTCGTGCGATGTTAGCCAAAAAATGAGGGCAAAAAAATAACCACATAATTCGCATTATGTGGT
>JAZNBB010000103.1:0-24713 GCA_045586845.1 Eubacteriales bacterium | reverse complement strand
GGGCTTTTGTTATGCAAAGGATCCCTCGCTCCTTTTTGAGGGAGGATGTTGCCTTTCATTTTTGTAGTGTCCGAATTCGTAATTTTCTAAATCTGTTCTTAAGAGCGCGGTCTTTATGACCGATCACATACACCGCGGCTTAGCCCGCACCCTGATTATAAGCAGCAAGAGCAAGAGTGAAAGAAAAAATACTTCCACTCTGCTATGCATCTTTAGCGGAGAAAACACGAACACCACCAAGGATTTTTCTTTGGTGGTGTTTTCTATCGGTGGGAATATGCGAAAGGTTCCCTCCGGGAGGGAGCTGTCGCTGCAGGCGACTGAGGGAGAGCGCGTGACAATAAAATTCGCGTAAGCTGAAAGTCACGCGGGCTCCTTCCACCACTTCGTGGTCCCCCTTCCTCCCGGAGGAAGGCTTTTGTGCGCCGTGCTTCTGCGGATAGTGGGTTCGGGCTTCTGACCGATGGTGCGAGGACTGCCGCGCGCTATGCTTGCCCCGGACGTGATCATCGGAAAACGCAAAAATTCAACTCGAGTTAGAAATTTTCTCTCCAAACGAGTTATTGTTTTTGCTGGAAAATGTGCTATAATATTATCAGGATAAGCGCTGATCCAAAATATTTTGGAGGAAGAACAATGATTAAACTTGGAGAAAAGATCAAATCGTTAAGAAAGCAGAAAAATATATCCCAAGAGGTTTTTGCCAACTATCTCGGAGTATCCTTTCAAGCCGTTTCGAAATGGGAAAACGGAAATACAATGCCCGACGTGACTTTGATTCCCGCGATTGCTTCATTTTTCGGTGTTTCTACCGATGAGCTTTTTGATTTCAATTTATTTGAGATGGAAAAGCAGGTAGAGGCTATTTGCTACGAATCATGGAAATACCGCGAGAGCGATTCTGAAAAGGCCGAGCGTATTTTGCGTGACGGGTTGCAGAGATTTCCGGGCAACGATATTATTTTGAATAATTTGCTCTATACGTTGGATTATAAAACAAGGGCAGACGAGGTTATTACCCTCTGCAAATCGCTCATTGAATCAACAAAAGACGATTCGGTGAAATATGATGCCTGCCGCATTTTGGCAACCTGCTATAAAGAGAATGGGCAAAATGATTTGGTTAAACCTACTCTTGAGCTTATACCGGAGATCTATTTTACAAAGCTTGAGCTTATGGCATCTTTGTTGGATGGTGAGGACAGCTACGAGGCTGCACAAAAGCAAAAAAACATTTCTGCCGAAGACTTGATAGATATGTTAATTGTTGCGGGAAAACATTTGAAAGCCCATGGGGAGAATGAAAAGGCAAATTCCCAATTCAGAATTGCTCAGAAGGTAATAGAGGCATTTGCCGATGATTTCGTTGAAGACAAATGGTTCCACTCAACCGTGTATGAATATACCGTAGAACAGCGAAAAGAGATTGAACAGCTATTACTCGAATAATTTGTTGCCCCGCCTCGCGGGGCTTTTTTTGCTTTCCGCATATCAAAAAAGCCTTCTCCTGTGGGAGAAGGTGGCAGCCGAAGGCTGACGGATGAGGAGTCTTTTTCGTTTGTTTCAAACACCTC
Source organism: Eubacteriales bacterium (assembly GCA_045586845.1). Taxonomy (GTDB): domain Bacteria; phylum Bacillota; class Clostridia; order Oscillospirales; family CAG-272; genus SVQP01. The sequence goes on along the minus strand of JAZNBB010000103.1, from coordinate 23,139 downwards.
ATCCACCGCTAACGCGGTCCCCCTTCCCCCACTGGGGAAGGCTATTTGGTTTTCCGCTAATTTTGCAGACTCTCAACTCAGCTTTTTTTATTAAATGCGATATTTGTTCTTCCTGTCCGACGACATACGGAAATCAATAGATTCATCGGGCGGACACACGTCCCACGCCTCATCGGCAAGTTGCTCTAATTGCTGCTCGGTCGGGGCAATGATCCCTCGCTCTGCGGCAAGGCGCAGGGCACAGTACCCGAACCACAAGTCTGTCAGGGTGGTCTCTCCCTCACTGATGGCGTGGTGCTCCACCTTGAAAAACGCTTCCAGATAGTCGGTACGGTGCAATTTGAGCGCTGCTTGCGCCGCCGTGATGCTGATGCGGTCGTCCGCACGGCAGCTTTGCGGCAAGCTCTCGTACAACTCCCATGCCCTCTGATACTCACCACACCAAATCAAGTACTGCAAGTACTCGCTTGCAAGCGCCACGTCTGCATATGCACCGGGTAACGCGACCGCTTTATCATAATATGCTTGTGCCTCTACTTTGTGATCTGCCTCGCGCTCCAAAATCGCAAGATTGCGCAACGCCCAGCAGTTGGGGGCGCAAGCAACCGACTCCAGCCACGCTTCTCTTGCAGCCGCCTCGGCTTTTGCACATTGTTCGGCGTCATAGGACTTGTTCACCACAACCTCTACGTTATGCCACTCGTACTCGGCAATGCCCAGATGCAGAAGATTATTCCACGTTTTCGGGGCTTTTCTCAGGCGATCCAACCATTTGGGGCTGACCATATACGACAGTGGCAGCGCGGCGGGATCTTGCGCAGGCAGGCTTCCCTGCTCCAAAAGCGCCATCCACATCTGCTCTGCGGCTCCAACAGCGGCGAGAGGAAAGCACATCGAAACGGGCGGCAGTGCATCGCCGTCGATGCCCATTCTGACAATCTCAACAGCGCCAAATCCCGAACCGAAGTGTCCGATCTGCTGCTCCTTAACCGGCAAAAGTGCCAATTTGCACATATTTTCATGGATTTTCGCAATATCCTGCGCGCTGATGGCGGTGTCGATCGCCTTTCCCACATAATTCACAGCACCGTCGTAATCGGTATCGAGCATTTTTTCGGCGCTGAGTTGTATACCGCCATAACATTGTGTCCACTCATAGACACAGCCGGCAGGCATGGGCTTATCATGCAGCTGAGAGGGAGCAATGCCCGCCTGCATTTCGGCATAATACCCTGTTCCCTTGCCGTCCGACAAATACTCCTGCCAGTGCTTCCCCGCAGAGTGCTCACCCCACGCAAAAAGCTTCTTATACAGCAAGGGTGCCGTGGAGCGTTCATAAAATACCGAGCCATCCTCGTACGCTGCAGCCTCCCAGGTCGAGGCGTTCTCATCCTCACATTGAATGAAATAATCATATGCACGGTCGGCGTTTTCGGGGTAAGTGGCGTCAATATCATCCATTGCCACCAGATTGGGCAGCGTTTCGTAACGGCATGCGCCGTCCACAAAAGAGATCACCTGCCTATGGCTTGCCAAAATACGCACACGACTTTCGGCACGTACTGCAATATTGCTCCACCAATAGGTGGTGGTGTCGCGGTCAAAGGGGTTGATCAGCTTGACGTGTGAGTATAGGCGCGGCGTGCCCTTTGGCAGGTGAAAATCGACCTGCCAAAAGATGCTTTTGTTGCGCTCAAACTCATAAATACGCAAAAAATCATTACCCTGACCGTCGTCCAGCACAGCGGCATACACGTTATCGCAAGTGGTATACGTATGCCCGAAATTACCGATATTCCACTCAATGCCGCCCGAAAGCCAGGCGTTACGGATGGCAAGATTGCCGGGCTGAATAACAGGGTTGGCAAACAGAAGTTCTCTTTTTGCAACCTTATCGTAAAGTGAATGCAGTCTGCCACCCAGTGAAGGCAGAAACCGAGCGCGAAGATACTCGTTTTCCAGCACGAAAGAGGGTAATTTCAGCACCTCACGGCTTCGGTCGTACCTGTCCTGTGTCATATAGGGCAGAACCTTGGTCATGCAACCGAGATTCTCGGAAAGATGGGCGGGAAATTCCCCGTCAGTGCGCGCGGGCGAGGGCTTTCTTTCTCTGAATCGCGGCAATGGATTTTGCCCCACGGGCACGTTACCGCGTATTTCAAACGCTTCAAAAACAACACTCATATGTCCTCCCAATCAGCAGGTACGTTTAGCCATCTCCGCCATCATCTCGGAAATTTTGATGTTCTGCGGGCAAACATCCTCGCAAGCGCGGCAGGCAATACAAGCCGTAGGCTTTTGCTCCTCGGGCAGTGCGCTGATCTGTGCCCGGACCTCTCCTGCGCGCTCGGGATACATCTGTGCATTATAAAGCTTGATCATTTGCGGAATATCCAATCCCTGTGCGCAATATGGCGTGCAGTAACGACATTCTGTACAGGGCAGCGTCTTTTTGGCGATCATATCGTCCGCAATCTCCATGAGTGCCTGCCACTCCTGCTCGGTCAACAGTTTTTCGGTTTCAAAGGTAGCAATGTTATGCGTGAGCTGCTCCATGTTTGACATACCCGACAGCGTAACTACCACATCGGGTATGGACTGCAAAAATCTGAATGCCCATTCGGGTGCGCTCACGCCGGGGCGAAATGCTTGCAATTTTGCCGCGTACTCCGGCTCAAGATTAGCAAGTCGACCGCCGCGTACCGGCTCCATGACCCAAACACCCAAGCCGTAAGAGCGGATCAGCTCGATCTTTTCCTTAGCGCTCTGCAGCTTGTAGTCCAGGTAGTTAAGCTGGATTTGGCAGAACTCCATCTCGCCTGCGTACTTATCAAGAAAACGCTTCATGGTCGCCAGCGTACCGTGGGTAGAGAAGCCGAGGTGTTTGATACGCCCCGCCTTCTTTTCGGAGATCATGTACTCCACGTCTCCGTACTTTTCGGTATCCATATATGCATCGATGTTATGCTCAGACACGTTGTGGATCAGATAGTAATCGATATACTCCATGCCCAGACGGCACAACTGCTCCTCAAAGATCTCCTTGCCGCGCCCCCAAAAATCAACCGAAAAGCCGGGAAATTTGGTTGCGATATAAAAGCTATCACGAGGATACTTGGCAAGTGCTCTGCCCATAAATTCCTCGCTCTTCCCCTGATGATATACCCATGCGGTGTCAAAGTAGTTTACACCTTGGCTCACGGCAAGATCGACCATCTCCGCAAGTGCCGCCTCGTCAATATCTGCACCGACCTCGGACTTTTGCGGCAAACGCATACAGCCCATGCCCAGCGCGCTGAGTGCTACACCGTTAAAATTCTTGTAAACCATAAGAACCTCCTCTGCCGCCTATGGCGGCTTTAATAGTTTTAAAACTTCACCGTGGAGCTTTGCTCCAAAAATGGGAAAAACCCATTTTTAGGTGAGGTTTGTGCGTGAATGCTTACAGAACAAATAGGCAGAGTAAACCTTCACGCTATACCTCCGTTTGGTTTTTTCTTTCATTATACATGAAAAGCTTGTCTTTTGCAAGACAGTTACGCAAAAATTCTTGACAAAGCAACGCATCCATGCTAAAATAAGAATAATTGAATACCGTTCGCGGTTCGGCTCCGGAATGCGTTTTTCGGATCAGGGGGAAGTTCGGTGAAAATCCGTCGCAACCATCATTACCGTTACAGTCGGAATACCCGCCGGGTCGCGCCTTGGAAGTTACTTTTGGATATGAAAAGTGTAGCCGTCTCGCCATGTAAAAGCAGCCCTGAACGGGCTTGACTTCACATGGCCATCGTTCGCGCAAAGGGATAAGTGTATCCATATGTGCGAACGGGATCGCTGCGCTTTTTTGCCCACTTGGGTAAGAAAGCGTTTTTTGTTTGACAAGTCCGGGCGTAGGATCGACCTGTGGTCGCCCGCCGTTATCCGTTGGGGTATTATGTGAGAAAACCGTTTCCGTTCTTTTTTTGAGCAAAAAGCCGCAAAAAAAGAACCAAAAAAACGGCGTTTGGAATATTTCGCGCCTGCGGGTACGATGAGGGCTTCGCGCCCTCGACCTGCGCCGCCTTTTGAAAAAGGCGGTCGAAAACTTTTCTAAAGGAGGTCGTCATGAGCGAAAGGTTGACAAAGCAAGATTGCATTTCCCTGCTTGTGCGTAAGCATGCCGAGCTTGGCGGTCAGCGTTACCCCAAGCGTTCGGACTTTTCCGAGCGCGAGGTCGTTGCCATCAAAGCATATCTCGGTCCCTGGCCGCGCGCGCTTGAGGCAGCGGGGCTCAAGCCCGCACGCGACGACGGAAAAGCCGAGAAGAACAAACAAAAACATATCAGATCCAAAAGATTACGTACCGAGGCAAAGCTGGCAAAACGCACGTCTGCACGGGATAAGGTGTCCGCGCAGACAAAAAATATAAACAAAGAAAAGGAGAACTCCCCATGAAAAGAACCCTTACTCTCATCACCACGCTTTGTCTGCTTCTCTCCCTGCTCGCCATCGGTGCATCGGCGCAGAAAAATCACACCATTGTCACGGTCACCATTGCAGTCAAGGGCGAATTGGTCGCCACTCAGGTCTCCGTTCCCGTCGAAGATATCGATGGTGACGGCGTATTTACCATCAACGACGCCCTGTACTGTGCGCACGAGCAGGTTTACGAGGGCGGTGCGAACGCCGGCTACAGCTCCTACACAAGCGAATACGGTCTGAGCATGAGCAAGCTGTGGGGCGATGAGTCCGGCGCTTACGGCTACTATCTCAATAACGCTTCCTGCATGAGCCTTGCAGACCCTGTCAAGAACGGTGATTACGTCACAGCTTTCGTTTACGCAAGCAGCGACTGGAGTGACGTGTACACGTATTTTGACGTATCCGCAAAGACGCTGGAGCTTGGTCAAGAGATCACGCTGACGCTCATGGCTGCAGGTTATGACGAGAGCTGGAATCCCATTTCCTACCCCGTGGAGGGTGCCACCGTGACCTTTGCAGGCAACAAAACCGGCTTTGTTACGGACGCCGAGGGCAAGGTAACGATCAGCCCCGACATCACCGGCTTGCACGTTTACAGCGCAACGCACGAAAGCATGACCCTGGTCCCCCCCGTATGCAGCATCAACGTGGTGAAGGCTGAGGCAGAAGCTCCCGAAAAGCAGAGCTGCAAGGCTGTCGTTGGCGCATCTCTGATCGCACTTGTTCCCCTTGCATTCTTCTGCATCAAGAAACGGGAGAGATAACGCATGAAAATCAAGCTTTTGGCACTTGCCCTTGGTCTTTCGTGCCTGCTCATCTGCCTTAGCGCGTTGACGGCAAGTGCTGAAAGCCCGCCCGACAGCACGGCACAAGTGCAAGCGCAAGAGATCGCAGACGGCATCCTTGCCTTTGCACAGGACGGCAAAAATACGCAGGAGTGGATCGACACCGCACTGTGCGCCCAAGCAGGCACGGGCGCAGAATGGTATATTCTTTGCCTTGCCCAAAGCGGCGAATACGATTTTTCCGCCTATGAGCAAGCGCTGCTCGACTACCTTGCAGGCAACAAGATCCCCTCTGCCACCACGAAACAAAAATACGCGCTGGTCCTTGCCGCCATCGGCAGCACGGACGCATATATTGCAAGGACAATGGACGGCACGGTAGGCACGCTTGGCATTATGAGCTACGCCTACGGGCTGCATATGGTCCATAACGGCTACGCCGCACCGCTTTCTGTCGATCAAATCGTCAAAGAGATCCTTTCCCTGCAAAAGCAGGACGGCGGCTGGGCAGTCAGCGGCACGGTCTCGGACGCAGACGTGACTGCCATGGTCCTGCAATCTCTTGCTCCCTATTACGGCATGCACGAGGACGTTACGGCAGCCGCCGACCGCGCGCTTGCCCTGCTCTCCGAGCGCCAGACCGATACGGGCGGCTATACAAGCTACGGCGCGGAAAATCCCGAGAGCGCAGCACAGGTGGTCATTGCATTGTGCGCACTCGGTATTGATCCCTGCGCCGACGCGAGATTTATCAAAAACGGCAGCTCCGCCTTTGACGCAATGGCAAGCTTTTCCCTTGCAAACGGCAGCTATGCGCACACCGCAGGCGGCGCCTACAGCGCGGCAGCTACCGCGCAGGTGCTTTGCGCCGCAACCGCGTACCTGCGCATGGCAAACGGGCAAGCACCGCTCTACGAGCTTGATCACGCGCGCCCCGACGAGGTGCAGACCACGCATGAAACCGAGGCAGACACGGACGCACCCACACCCGCCCCCGCGCCCGACAAGCCGCTTTCTTATAAGCCTTTTGCCTGCGCGGCGGTCGTTTTGCTTGGCGTGATCGCCTGCATTTTGCTCATCGTGTGCAAAAAGCGACACTACAAGAACTTTATTGCGCTGGGACTTGCCGTCGCAGTGCTGATCGCGGCGATCCTTCTTGTCGACGTCCGCACGCCCGAGGACTATTATAACGGGGAGATTGCGACCAAGCAAGATCCCATAGGAACAGTCACCCTGACCGTGCGCTGCGACGCTGTGCCCGGACTTGCAGACTACGAGTATCTGCCGCAAGACGGTATCATGCTCGCTGCCGAAACCTATGAAATCGAGGCAGGCGAGACGGTTTACGATATTCTCGTGCAGGCGGCGCGCAAGCACGCCCTGCACCTTGACGCCACGGGTGCGGGCGACGCTATGTACGTGCGCGGCATCGGGCACCTGTACGAAATGGAGCACGGCGACCTCTCGGGATGGAATTATCTCGTCAACGGCGCCATTCCCTCCACGGGCTGTGCCGCATACACGCTTTCGGACGGCGACGAGATCGTCTGGGAGTATTCGCTGACCGTGGGCAGCAAATAACTGTCGCAACGCGACAATATCACTGCGCCACAGGCGCAATATCACTGTGGCGAAGCCATAATAGAAAGGAGACGGCTATGAAAGCCTTGGATGCATACAACCCCATCACCGTAGCCGTGTACTTTCTCGCGGTTGCGGGCATTGCCATGTTCTGTGCGCACCCGGTACTGCTATGTATGGCTCTCGTGGGCGCAATGACACTGTGCCTTTTACGCCGCGACATCAAACGCGTACGCACCCACCTGTTTTTCTGGACACTTTTTGCCCTGAGCGCGTTGATCAATCCCTTGTTTTCCCGCCACGGTGCGACCGTCCTGCTGGTCATTGGCAATAAGCCAATCTCACTCGAAGCCCTTTTGTGGGGCTTGACCTCGGCATCCGCCGTGCTTGCGACGCTCTATCTGTTCGCTTCATTTTCCGCCATCATGCAAAGCGACAAGCTGCTTTATCTGTTCGGCAAACTCTCCCCCCGCCTCTCTCTGATTCTTTCCATGGGGCTTCGCTACGTATCTCTTTTGTCCTCGCAATGGCGCAAGATCAAGCAGACGCAAACCACGCTGGGGCTTTACAAAGAGGACAATATCATTGACCGCGTACGCGGGGCGTTGCGCATTTTTTGGACATTGCTCGGATGGGCACTCGAAAACGGGATCGTGAGTGCGGGCAGTATGTCTGCACGCGGATACGGCACCGGCAAACGCACGCATTACAGTATCTTTACCTTCTCACGGTGCGACGCGCTGTTCCTTTCGCTCTCACTTGCCCTGCTGACGGGCACGCTCGTGCCCTGGTTGTTCGGGGCACTTGATTTTTCATTTTACCCAACCCTGCAACTGACCCATACAGGTGCGCTTTCATGGCTGGGCTATCTTTCATACGGCGCACTGGTTGCGCTGCCGATCATCACAGAAACGGAGGACGCGGTCAAATGGAAATACTTGCAGTCAAAAATCTGACCTTTTCATATCCCAACAATACCCGCCGCGTGCTCAACGGCATCAGTTTTGCAATCAACGAGGGCGAATTCTGCGTACTCTCGGGCGGCACGGGAAGCGGAAAATCCACACTCCTGCGCCTTTGCAAGCCTTCCCTCACACCGCACGGTGAGCGCACGGGCGATATTCTCTATCAGGGCGTACTGCTCTCGGAGCTGAAAGCACGCGATGCAGCCGCATGTATCGGCTTTGTGTGCCAAATGCCCGAACAGCAGATCGTATGTGACAAGGTGTGGCACGAGCTTGCGTTCGGGTTGGAAAATCTTGGACTGCCGCAGAATGAGATCGCACGACGCGTAGCAGAAATGGCAAGCTATTTTGGCATAGCGCCTTGGTTTGACCTGCCCGTCAGCGCACTTTCGGGAGGTCAGAAGCAGCTTCTCAATCTTGCATCGGTCATGGTCATGCGTCCTGATCTGCTCATTTTAGACGAGCCCACCTCACAGCTTGACCCCATCGCAGCCGCTGAATTCTTACACACCCTCAAAAAGCTCAACCGCGATTTTTCGCTGACCGTGCTGATCGCCGAACACCGCTTGGAGGAGTTGGTGCCCATGTGCGACAAGCTGATCGTATTGCAAGATGGCAGACTGCTGGGTGCAGACAACCCCAAAGCACTTGCGCCTGTCGTATCACAGCACCCCGCTCTGCTTGCCTCCATGCCCACCGCTTTACGCGTAGGATGTGCGTTGGGCGATCCGACCTATCCTCTCTCTGTCAAGGAGGGACGCGACATGATAGCTCCTTATGCCCACAACAAGGTGCGTGCGCTGCCCGAAAAGCCCCCGAACATTGGGCGGGACGCAGCACTGGAATTGCTTGGCGTATATTTCCGCTACGACCGTGCGCTGCCTGACGTACTGCACAATCTTTCTTTAAAGCTTTACATGGGCGAGGTGCTTTGCGTACTGGGAGGAAACGGCTCGGGAAAATCTACCATGCTGGGTGTTGCCTCGGGGCTGCATCGCCCTTACACGGGCAATATCACCGTGCTTGGCAAGCGAATGCGCGACTATCACGGACAGGAGCTGTACCGTAACTGCCTTTCGCTGTTGCCGCAGGACGTACAGACCGTGTTTCTTTGTAATACTGTGCGCGAGGAGCTTGCCGATGCGGGCGTTGCCCCCGATACCCTGCCCTTTGACCTTTCACACCTGCTTGACACCCACCCCTACGATCTCTCGGGCGGTGAGCAGCAGATGTTAGCGCTTGCCAAGGCGCTGGCAACCAAGCCGCGTATTTTGCTGATGGACGAGCCCACCAAGGGGCTGGACGCCGACAAAAAGGCACAGCTGCTCGGCGTGCTGCGCACGCTCAAATCCGAGGGGATCAGCATCCTGATCGTGACCCATGACGTAGAGTTTGCCGCGCTGTGCGCCGACCGCTGCGTGCTGTTTTTCCGCGGTGCGGCTGTTTCGGAAGGGCCACCCCGCGCGTTCTTTTCCGAAAACAACTTTTACACCACCGCCGCCCGCCGAATGACACGCGGATACTTTGACAATGCCGTCACGGTGCACGACGTGGTGGATCTGTGCACGGAGGGCGAGGGATGATGTATATTTCCAACCCCAAACTGCGCAGCACGATCACGATATTACTTTCGGCATTGCTGATCCCCTGCGTGGTTATTCTCGGTGCTTTGGTATTTGATGCCAAAATGCATCTGTGGATCTCTCTTACCGTTGCCATTCTCTCGCTTTTGCTGCTTGTGGCAGGCTTTGAGCACCGCGAGATCGGTACACGCCGCACGGTTCTTGTCTCTGTCATGGTCGCGCTTTGCGTAGTGGGCAGACTGATCCCGCTGTTCAAGCCGGTCACCGCTATCTGTGTCCTTTGCGCCATCTATCTCGGACCGCAGGCAGGCTTCTATACGGGATCAGTATCCGCACTGCTCTCCAATTTTCTGTTCGGTCAGGGCCCATGGACCCCTTTTCAAATGCTTGGCTGGGGACTGATCGGTCTTTTCGCGGGACTGCTCTCCAAGCCCTTGCGAAAAAATCGCATTTTACTGCTTGCTTACGGTGCACTAGCGGGCGTTGCCTTCTCCGCCATCATGGACGTGTGGAGCGTACTATGGGCTACCGGCAGTCTATCATTCCAAGGATATTTCGCCGGCATCGTTGCAGCACTTCCGCACACTGCGATTTACACAGCTTCCAACCTATTCTTTTTATGGATCCTTGCCAAACCGATCGGTGACAAGCTGCAACGTATCAAGACCAAGTACGGTATATAGCCGGAAAACGCCAAGCTCTTCGGAAAAATGCTGTTCCGGGTCAACGCGCAATAACCGGGATGTCGCCCCCCGTTGCTCTGCAACGAGGGGCTTTTTTGCATATTTTCCGCCCCAATGCGCACACTAACCGTAATACGTTGGGGAGGGTTTTTATGAAATCGATCTGGAAACAAGATGCGCGTCGTCCGCACTTTGATGCACTTTCGGGCAACAGGAGCACCGACGTTCTCATCGTAGGCGGCGGCATTGCAGGCATTTTGTGCGCGCACAAGCTGGGAGACATAGGTGTGGATTGTCTGCTTGTCGAAGCAGACGAGATCTGTGGAGGGGTAAGCGGCAACACCACGGCAAAGATCACACTGGGGCATGGTTTGATTTACGACAAAATGATCAAGCGCTTCGGGCAAGACAAAGCGCACCTTTACGTGCAGGCACAGAGGCACGCGGGCGATCGATACGCCGCGCTTTGCAAAGGGATCGACTGTGACTACCAAGTGCGCGACTCCTATGTCTACTCACTGAACGACCGCGATAAGATCGGCAAGGAGGTCGCCGCACTGCGCACCTTGGGCGTGGACGCTGAGCTATCCGATGCGCACGAGCTCCCCTTCCCCACTGCGGGCGCGGTGCGCGTGCGTGATCAGGCACAATTCCACCCACTCAAATTCCTGTATGCCATTTCGGAAAACCTGCCCATATGCGAGCACACCAAGGTCACACAGCTGATGCCGCACAAAGCGCTCACCAACCGAGGCGAGATTGCGTTCAAAAAGCTGATCATTGCCACGCATTTTCCCATGCTCAACAAGCACGGCGGCTACTTTCTCAAGCTGTATCAGCACCGCTCGTACGTGCTCGTGCTGCAAAATGTCCCCACCGTACAGGGTATGTACGTGGACGAGCGCGATACGGGGCTTTCCTTCCGCAGCTATGGCGAGTTTCTGATTCTCGGAGGCGGAGGTCACCGTACGGGGAAATCAGGCGGCGGCTGGCAGGAGCTTGAGGATTTTGCCAAACAAAACTATAAGGGTGCTGACATCGTGGCAAGGTGGGCAACGCAGGACTGCATGACGCTGGATTCCCTTCCCTATATCGGCAGATACGCTCCGTCCACACCCGACGTGTTTGTAGCAACCGGCTTTGGTAAGTGGGGCATGACCAACGCCATGGTTGCCGCCGACGTGCTGTGTGACATGGTACAGGACAAGCCCAACCCGTATACCGCCGTATTCGACCCCGCGCGCACCGTGTTTCGCCCGCAATTGGCACTCAACGCGCTGGAATCCACAATAGGACTGCTCACGCCAACCGCACCGCGTTGTCCCCATCTTGGTTGCGCACTCAAATATAACGCCGCCGAGCACACCTGGGACTGTCCCTGTCACGGCTCACGCTTTACCGAGGACGGCGAGCTGATCGACAATCCCGCCACCGATGACAAAAGAATGTAGCAAAAAGCATATCTCCGTTCACCGCGGGAAATAATAACAGAGAAGTCAAAATCGGAGGTATTTTACCATGTTCAAACACGAAAAGATGCTGTTTCATCCTGTACAAGTCGAACGTCCCAACCCGCAATACGCCGTGCTGCTGCAGGAGCAGCTTGGCGGCGGAAACGGTGAACTCAAAGCTGCCTTGCAGTATATGTCCCAGAGCTTTCGCATTAAGGATCCCGAAATTAAGGATCTTTTTCTCGATATTGCCGCAGAGGAGCTGGGGCATCTGGAAATGGTGGCACAAACCATCAATCTGCTCAACGGGCACGACGTGGACGCGACCAAGGTACAAGCAGGCGAAATACAGACCCACGTGCAGATCGGGCTCAATCCCGGACTGATCAACGCATCCGGTTACTCCTGGACAGCAGATTATGTCACGGTCACAGGCGACCTTTGCGCCGATCTGCTCTCCAATATCGCGTCCGAACAGCGTGCCAAGGTGGTCTACGAATACCTTTACCGCCAGATCGAGGACAAAAAGGTACGAGAAACCATTGATTTCCTGCTCAACCGCGAGGAGGCGCACAACCAGATGTTCCGCGATGCCTTCAACAAGGTGCAGAACACAGGCCCCAACCGCGATTTTGGTACTACCAAGGCGGCTAAGATGTATTTCTCCCTGTCCGATCCCGGTCCCAACGCCTTCGCCACCGGCGAGACCCAAGCCCCAACGTTTGGATAAGACAAACCGGCGCAATTTTCTCTCAAAGCGATCAAAAGGCATTGACAAAATCAAGGCAAAGGTGTATAATATAATTCGTCAAGACGAGCAATATTCGTTCGTCTTGACGAATTTTACAATGCACATTCACAAGAGGGTCATCACCGAAATGGAATACTTAAAAATAGACGAAATCGCACAAAAATGGGGAGTTGGCGTGCGCCGTGTGCAATTGCTGTGTGCGAGCGGCAAGATCGAGGGCGCAGTCAGATTCGGCAGGGATTGGATGATCCCTAAGGATGCAAAAAAGCCCGTGGACGGCAGAACCCGCGCAGGTCGAAACCCGACAAACGAGGATATGCCCCTGCCTCGAAAAACACCCTTTCTTTATATGACAGACCTGTATCATAAGCCCGGCACGGCTGACGCAGTGGGCGAAAGTCTGGCATATCACCACGAAGCGCAGGTGCTTTTTGAAGCTGAGGTGGCTTACTCACGCGGTCAGATAGACAAGGTTTACGAGAGCGCCAACTACCTGCTTTCCAAGCACTCGGGCTTTTATGCCGTGATCTCCGCGGGTATGCTTCTTGCCATGTGCGCAGTATGGAAGGGTGACATCAGTATGTGGCGCAAAGCCAAGGTACATATTGCTGAAGCACCTGCGAAAAGCGATACCGACCGAGATATGATGCAGCTTGCGATCAGTGCCGTGGATATTATGCTTTATAACGTACAAAGCTTCCCCAAATGGTTCCAGACGGGCTGCTTTGAACCGATCGATAAGGATGCCTACCCTGCGGCACAGGTGTATTACGCAAAGTTTTTATATGCAATTGCATATTCTGTGGCGACGGGCACGTTAAAGCTCCCGGGAGCTGCCGGACTTTACGTGATGACCTCCGTGCCGTATACGCTTGAACCAATGATCTGTTGGGCAAACGAAAAAAACACGGTGATGTCCGAGATCTATCTGCGCCTGACCTGTGCAGCCGTATACCATAATTACGGCAATGACACAGAAGCAGTCAGACACATCGACAGAGCCTTGGCACTCGCGCTCCCCGACAAGTTTTACGGTGTTCTTGCAGAGTATTGCCGCACGCTTGACACCTTGATGGAAAAACGACTTATCGCAGTCGACGAAGAGGCTTGGAATGAGGTCAAAAGACTTTATAGGATATATAACGACGGATGGTCCAGGCTTTCGGGTGTAGTCAGAGGCAAAACGCTGATCACTACACTGACCGCCAAGGAGCGTGAGGTGGCAAAGCTGGCGGCGTTTGGCATGACCAACCAGGAAATCGCAGACAAGTTGCATATGTCGCTGCCCGCAGTCAAGCAAGCCATTCGTATCACCATGGAAAAATCAGGTATGCCCAGATCCCAATTTGCAGCCATTTTGTGAGTGCATATCATATCTGCCAAGGAGCAAAAAGGATATGAAAATCTTACCGGAACTTTGAAAAAAATAGCCGAATTTATCCTTTATAGGTAATAAACAAAACCAAGAGAATCTGCTATACTTTTATCATGTGAAAAAGTGTGTCGGATTCTCTTTTTGTTTTTGGCACACGGACCGGATGAAAGGAGCAACGTATGATCAACAAATTCACACAAACCCATGACCCTGCGACCCCGAACACGGGTCCAAAGGAGGGGGATATTTACAAGATAGTCAGCTTGCACGGAAAGACCTTCACGCTCCGATACGGTTATTATGCGGAATGTGATCGAAACAACCCTTTGTGCAGACCCATTCCAATCTATCCCGATTTTCGGGCATCCCCCGCATATAACGCCGAGGGCATACCGTTTGTGACCGAGATCCAGGATGCCTGTGAGCATTTCCGAGGCGCGTCGGTGAAAACGGAGGACAGCACCTGCGGCGAGTGCGTGCATTACAGACGCGGCAGCGATTGGATCGGCGTTTGCAAATGCGAAATGCGAAGAGAAAAACGCGCAATAAGCGCAGAATAGCATACCGCGCAAACGACTGTTTTTTCATTAGTAATATAAAATTCTCAAATACACCGAATTCTGAAACGGAGGAACCCCCATGAAAAAAACAAACAAAACAAAGCTCTTAGGCGTACTGCTTGCAGCCGTGCTGCTGATCGCTATGATCTGCACGTTTGTGCTGATGGCAGGTGCCCAAGAGGGCGATGCTTGTGCATCCACACCGGATTGCACGGGCACGTATGAAAACGGCATTTGCACGGCGTGCGATGCCTACGAGTCTGCGACCTTGAACGCAGAGGGCTACTACGAGATCAGTAACGCAGGCCAGCTTTACTGGTTTGCAGCGCAGGTCAACGGCGGGAACGTCGATATCAACGGTGTACTGACCGACGATATTGAGATCGCGCCTATCCTGCAAAACAGAACCGATGATGACCGGTACGTATGGGGCTGGGGAGATTCCCCCGACGACACCTATGCGATCGGTACGGGCATTGGCGGCACGACGGCAGGCGCGTTCTACGTCAAGACCGAGAGTGGCTACGTGGCGTTTGATGAGACCGACACCGAAAATACGGCGGCTGTCCAAGCGCTGCTGGACACCTACGTTCGCCCCTGGACGCCCATCGGCAACGCGAATTTTCCGTTTTACGGCACGTTTGACGGCGGCGAATATACGATCAGCGGTATTTATATCAACGGAAGTGATGATAGCCAAGGCTTGTTTGGCTACAGCAGCGGCACTGTAAAAAACGTGTACGTGGATGCTTCCCTGATCCAAGGTAGCACCTGTGTCGGTGGCGTGATTGGCTACAACAGCGGCATCGTGCAGAACAGCTATAATACCGGTACGGTCAGCGGTTGGTACGAGGTCGGCGGTGTGGTTGGCTACAACAGCAACGGCATCGTTCAGGACTGTGACAATGCCGGCACGGTCAGCGGAGGGGACCAGGTCGGCGGTGTGGTTGGCTACAACTATTCCACCGTGCTGAACAGCTACAATACCGGTACGGTCAGTGGCACTTCTTATGTCGGCGGTGTGGTTGGCTACAACAGCAACGGCATCGTTCAGGACTGTGACAATGCCGGCACGGTCAGCGGAGGGGACCAGGTCGGCGGTGTGGTTGGCTTGAATAGTAGCAGCACTGTGCAGGACAGCTACAACACCGGCACGGTCAGCGGCACTTCCAATGTCGGCGGTGTGGTTGGCTACAACCGGGAAGGCACTGTGCGGGACAGCTACAACACCGGCACGGTCAGCGGCACTTCCAATGTCGGCGGTGTGGTTGGAAAAAACGAGAGCAACAGCGTAGTAGAAAGCTGCTTCTACCTCTCTGACAGCGAAACCGACGAGATCGACGGCACGACTGCCAAGACCGCAGCGCAGTTTGCTTCCTGTGAGGTGTGCGATGGCGTTGGCTTCCACGTTTTTGGCGACAACGGCTTATGCCTTGTGTGCAACGGCGGCTTTGAGCAGCCCGAGCAGAATGAGGACGGCGCGTATCTGATCCAAACCCCGGGCAACCTTTTTTGGTATGCACAGGCGTTCAACGCCGAGTTGCTTGAACCCTATTCGGCTATGCTGACAGAGGATATCGAGATCCCCGAGGGAATGGTATGGACGCCCATCGGCAGCTATGACAATCCCTATTGCCTTACCTTTGACGGACAGGGCTACACGATCAGCGGCTTGACCGTGCAAGATGGCAGATACGTCGGCTTGTTCGGTGCGGCCAACGAGCACGCAACCGTGCGCAACCTGGGCGTGGTGAACAGCACCATCGCAGGCACGGATTTTGCAGGCGGCATCGTGGGCTACAACCGCGGTGTGCTGGATAACGTGTATGTCTATGAGGTCAGCGTCAGCGGCAGCGACTATGCGGGCGGTATTGCAGGCTATCACGCAGGCACGATGACCGACTCCTTTGCCGTTGCGACTGTAACGGGCGCGGAAAAAACGGGCATAACCGTGGGCTACAACGCGGGGACTGCCGAGGACGTGTACGCGTTTGAGAGCGTGGAGGATACGGCGCTTCTCTCGGGTAAGCTTGCCGTCCTGCTGGGCGAGGGCTGGTATCAGCAGATTGGCGGCGGAGGTGACGCACATCCCGTATTGCGCGGCACGGCTCGTGTTCACTATTACATTCAGGACGGCGCACTTTGCACCTCCGATTATTTCGTATATACAAATCATGATCAAGAAGACGGCACGCTTTTGCACGATCAGGCAGCAGAGCATGATGAAAACGGCTTCTGCACAAACGTGCATTGCGGCGGCTACGAGCAGCCCGCGCAAAATGCAGACGGCTACTATGAGATCGACAATGCAGGCAAGCTGTATTGGTTCATGGAACACGTCAATGCAGGCAATGCGGCCGCAAGTGCCATTCTGACCGAGGATATCGTGGTCAACGAGGACGTGCTTGTGGAGGGCGCATTGAACAGCAATACCGAGGGCTTCAGAGAATGGTTCCCGATCGGTTATCACTTTGACCGTGACGGAGACGGTGAGGCTGAGGACGTTTACTACATCGGTACGTTTGACGGCAACGGACACACGGTCAGCGGCTTGTATTTCAATCGTGAGATTCAAAGCTACGTCGGCTTGTTCGGGCAGACTTTCACCGGTGCAACCGTTCAAAACGTAGGCGTGATCGATTCTTATTTCAATGGCGATTATTACATTGGCGGTGTGGTTGGCTTCAACAACGCTGCTGTAGAGAACTGCTACAGCACAGGCTCTGTCAGCGGTATGGCTTTCGTTGGCGGTCTGGTTGGTGTCAACAACACAAGCGTAGAGAACTGCTACAACGCGGGGCTTGTCAGCGGCAGAGATTACGTTGGCGGTGTAGCCGGCTACACCAACGGTGGTAACGTAGAGAACTGCTACAACGCGGGGCTTGTCAGCGGCATCAATTACGTTGGCGGCGTGATTGGCAGCAACGACAACACCACCGTGGAGAACTGCTACTACCTTGACTCCTGCGGCGCAGCGGGTGATGGCACTTCCGTAAATGCGGAACGGTTTGCCTCGGGTGAGATTGCGTTTTTGCTGGGTGACGCGTTCGGTCAGAAGCTCGGCAGCGATTCCTATCCCGTATTTATCAACAGCAAAAAGACAAACAAGGTCTACCGCAAGGGCGATTGCGCAACAGGCACTGCAACCTACAGCAACGATCCCGCACAGAGCAGCCCCCTGGAGCATACCTTTACCGAGGAGTCTAACGGCTTCTGCGAGGTGTGCGGTGCATATCAGAGCGCTACCCTGACTACCGACAAGTACGATCTTGACGGTGACGAGGCATATGACGAGGTCTACGAGATCTCCAACGCAGGTCAGCTTTACTGGTTTGCAGGGCTTGTCAACGGCACTTTGACCGATGGCACGGCACAGAATACATCCGCAAATGCGGTACTGACCGATGATATCGTGGTCAACAAGGACGTGTTTGCCGAGATGGCAAAGGATCAACCCAACACCGAGGGCTTCAGAGAATGGTTCCCGATCGGCACGAGTGGTAATGCATATAACGGCAGCTTTAACGGCAACGGACATACAATCAGCGGCTTGTATTTTAACGTTCCGAACGAATCCTACGTCGGTCTGTTCGGTTGCACCGCTTCCGGTGCAAACATTTCTTACGTAGGCGTGATCGATTCCTATTTTAACGCTTATGATTACGTTGGCGGTATCGTAGGTTACAATCAAGGCCTGGTGGGTAGCTGCTACAGCGAGGGCTTTGTCAGCGGC
Organism: Eubacteriales bacterium; assembly: GCA_045586845.1. Lineage (GTDB taxonomy): Bacteria > Bacillota > Clostridia > Oscillospirales > CAG-272 > SVQP01. Next base: position 5,211 of record JAZNBB010000103.1, on the reverse strand, counting down.
AACGATTGCGTTGGTGGCGTGGTTGGTTACAACGGCGACACCGTGGTGAATTGCTATAACCAAGGCACGGTCAGCGGCACAAGGGGAGTTGGTGGCGTGGTTGGCTACAACTATGGCGAGACCGTACGGAATTGTTACAACACGGGTGCAGTCAGCGGCAACTATTGCGTTGGTGGCGTGGTTGGTAACAACGACAAACGCACCGTACGGAATTGTTACAACACGGGTGCAGTCAGCGGCAACGATTACGTTGGTGGCGTGGCTGGTAACAACAACAACACCGTGCAGAATTGCTACAACACGGGCGCTGTCAGCGGCGATGCTTACGTTGGCGGCGTGGTTGGCGACAATAGCGGCACCGTGGAGAATTGCTACTACCTCTCGGGTACTGCACAGAGCGGCATTGGCGGCCAACCCAATGACGAACCGGGGTGGGCAGAGGCAATGAGTGCAGAGTGGTTTGCCTCGGGCGAGGCAACGTACCGTCTGAACAACGGCGTGACCGACGGCACTCAGGCTTGGTACCAGATTCTTGGCGAGCAAAGCTATCCCACGCTTGACAGCGAGCAGGAAACGGTATATCTTGGCGGCACTTGCGCAGACCGTCAGTACAGCAACGATGCGACCGTAACGCACGATGAGAGCGTCGCGTCCGAAAACGGCTTCTGCCCCAACTGCGATGCGTACGAGCAGCCCGACACGGTTGAGATCGAGGGCGTGACCTATTACGCAATCGACAATGCGGGCAAGCTGTATTGGTTCATGGAGCACGTCAATGCAGGCAATACAAGCGTGAATGCGATACTGACCAAGGATATCGTGGTCAACAAGGGCGTTTTGAATGCGCTTGGCAAGGACCTGGGCAGCAATCCTTTCAGAGAGTGGACGCCGATCGGCAATACCAACAATAAATACGCAGGCACCTTTGACGGTGACGGACACACTGTCAGCGGTCTGTATTTCAATAACCCTGAGCAGGACCACGTCGGCTTGTTCGGTTTCACCGCATCGGATGCAACCGTTCAAAACGTAGGCGTGATCGATTCTTACTTCCGAGCAGATGCTTACGTTGGCGGCGTGGTTGGCTACAACGGCGGCACTGTGCAGAACTGCTACAACACGGGTACTGTCAGCGGTGACTCCTACGTTGGCGGCGTGGTTGGCGACAACAGCGGCACCGTAGAGAATTGCTACAACACGGGTACTATCAGCGGCGCAAGCTCAGTTGGCGGTGTGGTTGGCAATAATGATGCTTATGGCACCGTACAGAACTGCTACAATACCGGCAGTGTCAATGGTAGTGTATGTTACACCGGTGGTGTGATTGGCATGAATATAGGCGGCACGGCAGAAAACTGCTACAACGTCGGCTCTGTCACCGGCTCTGAGTCTGTTGGCGGTGTGGTTGGTTACAACTATAATGGCGGCACCACAAAGAACTGCTACAACACAGGCTCTGTCAGCGGTGAGCTCCGCGTTGGCGGCGTGGTTGGTTACAACTATAGCGGCTCCACCGTAGAGAACTGCTACAACACAGGCTCTGTCAGCGGTGGTGAGTACTACGTTGGCGGTGTGGTTGGTTACAACTATAGCGACTCCACCGTAGAGAACTGCTACAACACAGGCTCTGTCAGCGGTGAGCGCTTCGTTGGCGGTGTGGTTGGTGAAAATGACGGCAGCGCCGTAGAGAACTGCTACTACCTGACCGGCACGGCAAGAGGCGGTATAAATGGCGCAAACGCAGCAGGACAGGCAGAGGCAAAGAGTGCAGCGCAGTTTGCCTCGGGCGAGGTGGCGTACCTGTTGAACGGCGATCAGACCGAGATCGTGTTCGGTCAGTCGCTCGGCAAGGATGACGCGCCCACGCTTGGCGGCGCGCAGGTGTATGAGTATGATCCTACCTGCAATGCAGATCAGGTAAAAACATATTCCAACGTATATCTTGATCCTCCCGCGCACGCATTCGTGAACGGCTTCTGCACCGAGTGCGATGCATTCCAGCCCGCAGTATATAACGAGGAAACGGGCTATTATGAAATTTCCAATGCAGGTCAGCTTTACTGGTTTGCAGCGCTTGTCAACGGTACTTTGACCGATGGCACGGCACAGAATGCTTCCGCAAACGCAATCCTGACCGATGATATCGTGGTCAACAAGGGTGTGCTGGACGAGAACGGCAACCTGAACGGCGACGGCTCGAATTTCAGATTATGGACGCCTATCGGTAATGATGGCAGCGGATTCACAGGCACGTTTGACGGTCAAGGCTACACGATCAGCGGATTGTATTTCGATGATGCAGCAGTGGACAACGTCGGTCTGTTTGGCTGCGTTGATGAAGGTGCAACCGTTAAAAACGTAGGCGTGATCGATTCTTATTTCAACGGCAGGTTTTGTGTTGGCGGTGTAGTTGGCTGGAACGATGGAATCGTGCTGAATTGCTATAACGAAGGCACAGTCAGTGGCAATGATATTGTCGGTGGCGTGGTTGGCGCAAACGGCGAAGGCGCCGTGGAGAATTGCTACAACACGGGCAACGTCATCAGTAATATTGAGGACGGCGGCACTGCTGGCGGCGTGGTTGGCGATAATAACGGCACGGTAGTGAATTGCTATAATACCGGCAGCGTCAGCGGCACAGAGGACGTCGGCGGCGTGGTTGGCATTAACCACATGCAAGGAATCGTGCAGAATTGCTATAACACGGGCAGCGTCAACGGCACTCAAAATGTCGGCGGTGTGGTTGGCTTGAACGGTAGCGGCACCGTTCAGAATTGCTATAATACCGGCAGCGTCAACGACGGCTCTTTCGCAGGAAGTGTGGTTGGCAGGAACATTGGCACCGTGGAGAATTGCTACTACCTCGCAGACATCGAAACCGACGAGCTTGACGGTACGACGGCAAAGACCGAAGAACAGTTCAGAAACGGCGAGGTGGCGTATCTGTTGAACGGCGATCAGAGCGAGATCGTATTCGGTCAGACGCTTGGCGAGGATCAACTCCCCGTATTGGGCGGTACGCAGGTCTACGCCTACACGGGCGGTACTTGTTCCGCTCCCGGCATGCGCTACACCAACGATGCACAGCTGAGCGGACAGGAGCATTACGAGCATGACAAGATCAACGGCTTTGTTCAAAACGAGGACGGCAAAATGGTCTGCTCTGTCTGCGGCAGAGAGGCTGTGGCAGAGGTGGTGGACGATTTTGGTGAAAAATATCACTTTGTCGACCTGAAAACCGCGCTGGAGTATGCAGCAGATAGTGGAAGAGGCTACGTCGTATTGCTGTGCGACGTGACCGAGAACGTGCAGATTTCCGAGTACGACGAGCTGGTGCTGAATCTGAACGGATATGCGCTGGCAGAGGGCATTACGCTCACGCTTGGCGAAGGCAGCACCCTGACCTTGACAAACGGCAAGGTTTACACCGATATTACAGGCGCCTCCGATTCTACGGTGGTTCTTGGCGAGAACGTACGCGTGTACGGAGAGATCGATACCGAAGGCACGCTTGGACTGGGTGCGCCCGTGATGGGAGATATTGATATTACCAAAGCAGCCCGCATCGTTGCGGCAGACAGATATCAGCTGACCGTAAACGACCTTGCAGCGTTGCAGCTCGGCTTGACCGAGGGCGACGCGATCATCGTGGATCATGCCGGCAACGTAGTTTACGGCGAGCTTAAGATCGAGCTTTCCGCGACCGAAGGGCCCTATACGGGACAGGCGCACACGATTGCCTGGGCAAACGTGTGGGTTGGCAGTGTGGAATTTTATAACTCGCCCGTATATTACAACGGCGATATGATCGACATCGGTGAGTACGAGCTTACCGTTGAGCCCGACGTGCAGCTCTGGTACTTGCCGGACGGCTCTGATACGTTGACCGCAACCTATACCGTCACCAAGGGGCAGCTTGGCGTGGATTTCGGTCCCTTTGCATCGCATCCGTTCGGCACTGACCGCACGACGGCACACGTACGCGGTGAGATGTTCCTGCTAGGCGCTGCGGATACTGTGATCGTTCCCGGTACGTTCGGTGCGGTCACGCAGAACGAGGCAGGTGGGTACGAGGTGGTCTTTACCCCCGATGATACCGATACCTATGAAATTACTGTCGTTACGCTCAGTGACGCGGATTTCACAACCGACACGGTTCTTCCCGAGAACGTGACCGTCATCGTGCCCGATTGGGTAGGCATTGGCGAGTACGTCACGCTGGATCACACCGCAGTCAACCCGCACAGCGGTGAGAAGATCGAAAACGTAACATATGAATATTACGTTGGCGAGCTGCACGATTTTGTGCAATGGAACGCAATTCCCGGCAATCAGTTCACTCCTTCCGCATCGGTTGGCGATAAGATTTACATCAGAGTCGTGGTGCCGAACGTGGACGGACAATATATCGCCATGGCGAGTGAGCCCGTGCTTGTCACGGTAGTCAACGTGGCTGACATGGTCGCAGGTCTTGAGCAGGCGGTTGACGAGCTGAACGATGCAGTTGCCTCCAACCGGGCAAGCATTGCAGATATCAACGAGGCAATGCAGGCAGTACAGCAAAGACTGGATGCGCTGGAGGCAATCGGCGCAGGCGACAGACTTGACGCGGCAGAGAGCGCAATCGCAGCGCTGCAGAGTGCCATCGAGGCGCTGCAGAGCGCAGTTGAAGCCATCAACGCAAAGCTGGAGGGTATTGACCTTGCGCAGATCGCAGCCAATAAGGCAGAGATCGAAACGCTGAGCACCACTGTTTCAGGCATACAAACCACGCTTGAAAGCCTTGGCGCAAAGGACACCGAACTGACCGAGTCACTCAACACCCTTTCGAACACCGTTTCAGATCTGGCTACCGATCTGGAGGCAGCCGAGGCGGCGATCGCCGATCTGCAAAGCGCAGTTGATACTCTTGAAACCACCGTTGCCACCACCGATGACGTAGCAGAGATCAATGCTGCTATGGCAGATGTGATCGCAAGACTTGAGACGCTGGAGGATATCGACGGCGCAAACAGACTGACGGCAGCCGAGGCGGCAATCGCCGCGCTACAGAGTGCGGTTGATACCATAGACCTTAGCGGCATTGCAACCAATGCAGCAGATATTGCAGCACTGCAGACCACCGTTGCACAAATGCAAACCACACTGACCGGCTTTGCAACCACCGAGGCCGTGGAGACCCTCTCCTCTTCCCTGTCCGATCTTTCCGAT
>JAZNBB010000102.1:0-30381 GCA_045586845.1 Eubacteriales bacterium | reverse complement strand
ACGTCCGTCTACGCGCTTGTGCTCGTCAAGGAGCCAGCGGCGAACAACGAACTTCTGGATCTTGTAGAGGATCTCGTCCATCATGGGATGGCTGTCGGGATACTCCTCGTCGAACTTTGCGTATACGTTATTGGTGATAACGTTCATGCGGTCGTCGCGAACGTTTTTGTCGTCGGTATCGAGAGCAACGCGGATATCGTCGATGCAGAACTCGGAGATCTTGTTGTAAAGCTCCTCGTCTACCTCGTGATGCTCGTACTCGAACTTGGGCTTGCCCTGCTCCTCAACGATGCCGTCGATGAAGAGAAGGAGGTCCTTGATCTCCTCGTGGGCGGTCATGATAGCCTCGAACATCTTGTCGTCCTCTACCTGATTTGCGCCCGCCTCGATCATAACTACCTTCTTTGCAGAGCCTGCAACGGTAAGCTCGAGGTCGCTCTTTTCGCGCTGTGCAAGGGTGGGGTTAACGACGAGCTCGCCGTCAACAAGACCCATGAACACGCCGCCAATCGGGCCGTTCCACGGAATGTCGGAGATGGAAAGAGCGATGGATGCACCGATCATTGCGGTGATCTCAGGCGAGCAGTCGGGGTCAACCGACATTACCGTCAGCGTGAGGGCAACGTCGTTGCGGAGATCCTTGGGGAAGAGGGGACGGATCGGACGGTCGATCACACGGGAGGTGAGAACTGCCTTTTCGGAGGGCTTACCCTCTCTCTTGAGGTAACCGCCGGGGATCTTGCCTGCAGCGTACATTCTCTCGTCAAAGTCAACGGACAGGGGCAAAAAGTCAATGCCGTCGCGGGGCTTCTCGGAAGCGGTTGCGCAGCACAGTACTACGGTGTCGCCGTAGCGGCACAGTACCGAGCCGTTTGCAAGGCCTGCAACCTTACCGGTCTCGATAACCAGAGGTCTGCCTGCCAGGGTGTAATGGAATACTCTGTGGTTCTTGAAGTTCATTTCGGAACTGATGATTGCGGAAGAGTTCATTCTTTTCTTTCTCCTATTCTTTAATGATTGTTGTTAACTCCCGCACCGGTTTTAGTACTTAAACCCGAGCTTGTCCGAGAGCGGGACAGGCGCGCGTTTAAGTTCTAAATCCGTGCGAGAACGGCTTTCGGGGTAAAAAAACAGTTGGGAGTGGAAGCGGCAGACACGTCCGCCGCTTTCCACTCCTGCAGTCATTACTTTCTGATGTTCAGCTTCTTGATGATCGCACGGTAGCGCTCAATGTCAACCTTCTGCAGATAACCCAGCAGGTTTCTTCTGTGACCGACCATCTTGGACAAGCCGCGACGGCTGTGGTTGTCGTGATGGTTGCTCTTGAGGTGCTCGGTCAGGTTGTTGATGCGGTAGGTCAGAATGGCGATCTGTACTTCGGGAGAACCGGTGTCGCCCTCATGGATCGCATACTGCTCAATGATTGCCTGTTTTTCTTGAGTGGTCATGATGTTTTTCACCTTTCAAAAATAAATATTCATGCAATTCGCGTGTCCCACAGAGATCGGCGGGTGAAAGTGCCGCAAAGCAGCCGTTTGTCCGAGGACCGTGAGAACGCCATGCATAATGTATTATACCACAATTCAAACGGTTTGTAAAGGGGTTGGATACAAAAAATATTATCGGTTGTGAAAAAATCTCATCTATTATTATTGTTCTCATTGTGAAAAACGCCAAAGGTCGCACGACTCTTGTCGCGTTTTGTCAATGTCAGCAGACCTGCCGTGACCAAAAAACCTCCGAACAATTTGCGCAAAAGTGCCGCCGGCAGCAGGGCGGCGAGGGAAGCGCCCAGCATAGCGCCCGGCAGACCCGCCGTGATCAGCAAAATACACAAAGGGGCGATCAACCTGCGGCGCGAGAGGTGCGCCAGCATGGAAGCCCCTGCCGAAAACAGAAAAAAGACAAGATTGATCCCTTGTGCACGCAGCTGCGGCATCTGTGCGTAAAGTGTCAGATAAATAACCAAGAGTCCACCGCTACCCACGCCCAGCCCCGAAAGCACGGCGATAAGAAATGAAACGATGACATCAAGTACCATAGAAAGCCTCCTTTATTAAGGGTATCTGTTCTGTTTGCATTAGCGAAACAACATGAAAAAGCCCGAAACGACCAATAAAACCGCGAACAACTTGCCCAGCGCGTGCGGGGTGATGCGCCCAAGCAGCAGTCCGCCCGCCAGTCCTCCCAGTGCTCCGGGCAGAACAAAGCGTGAAAGATCGGAGGGGGGCGCGTTTCCCGAACGGATATACAGCAGGGTGGAAAGAAGCGTCAGTGCAAGCGTGACCACCAGGGCGTTTGCGCAAACGTCTCGGCGGTCGGACAATGTGCCGCTGCAAATACGGGAAAGTCCCAGTACAAGAATAATGCCGCCCCCCGTGCCGAGCAGACCGTTGATCACACCCGCGGCAAGCCCGCAGATAAGCAGCGCACCAAAGCGCGCAGGACGACGCACAATATCCATAAACTTCTCCTTTTTTGTGATAAATCCGCGTGTGGTACTTGCAATTTTCCGTAAAGAATGTTATAATCTATATAACTGTACATTTCTTGTGGCAAACGCATTGCTGTTTTCAGTATGATGTATTTGCTCTGTGACATACCAAGCAAATTTTGAGAAAGACGAGGATAAGACACACATGGCAACTAAAAAAAATGCCTCTTCGAGCACTATGACCACATCTAAGGCGGCTTCTGCCAAAAAGAAAAAGAGTACGCCGAAGAAAAGCACCAAGGGCGGTGCTTCGGTCAGCGCGGAGCAAAGAAAAAAGAATTTGGAGCGCGTTGCCAAGACAAGCCGTCGCAAGAATAAGTTTTCGCAATTTGTCCCCTTCATTTTGTTTGCTTTTGCGTTGATATTGCTTGTGCTGCTGGTGCTGAATCTGATCAGCCAATTTAATGACTCGCAGCTTGAGGGTGTGGTGGGAGAATTTATCTGCCGCAATATGCTGTTTGGTCTGTTTGGACACGCGGCGTATCTGTTCCCGGTGCTTCTGGTCATTTTCGGTATCTTCTGGTTCAAGACGGAGGATGCCGTGACCCGTGCCATCAAGGCAGTGCTGTCTGTTATGATCGTGGCTTCGTTTGCAGCCATGATTCATATTTTCATGTCAGGCATGAGCATCGAAAATATGGATACCAATATTTCCAAGCTGTTTACCGATAGTGCGAATTTGGAGGCAGGCGGTCTTTTGGGCGGTTATCTTGGTTGGGTATTCTGCTGGGCATTCCGCTGGGCATCTCCTTTTGTACTGCTGTTTTGCTTGATCATTCTGTTTTTTGTGCTTCTGGAGATCACGCCGCACCAGATCTGGCTCAAGATCAAGGCTGCCAATGCCAAGCGCGCCGAGCGCGCACGTCTTGCTGCCGAGGACGAGGATGAGGACCGGGACGAGGAAGATGAATACGAGGACGATCAAGACGAGGATGAGGTTGCAATCCCCGTGTCTGCCAAAAAAGGTAAAAAGAGCGCACGTGATGAGGGTGCCGAGGACGACGGCTATCGCATCGATCCTGAAACGGGTGAGCTGATCGAGCTTGATAAAAAATCCGCTAAGAGGGGTAAAAAGTCCAAAAAAGCTGCCGAAGAGGACAAGGATGACATCGGCTTTACACCGCTTAAGCTGACCGATGATACTGACGAGGAAAAGGACGAATCGTACGCAGCTGCGGAGATGCCCGAGCCCGATCCTGTTCCCGAGGAGGAGCCTATTGATACAGAGGCGCCCATGGATGAGATTGAGGTCGACCTTGAGGATGATTTTGACCCGCAGCCTGCTTCCCGCACTCGTTTGCGCAAGGTCGCAGAGCCTGAACCGGTGCTTGAGAATTTTGATGAGGAATTGCCCGACGAGCTGCTTTCCTTGGACGATCAGCCCGAAGATACGGAGGAACCGGAAAACGAATATGTTTTCCCCACCACCGATATGTTAGCGGCGGGAAATGCAACATATCATTCCAGCGAGGAGGAGGTTGCAGCCAATACCGAGGTGCTGCGTCAGACGCTTGAGGATTTCCACATCCGTGTTAAGGAGGTCACCTGCTCCACGGGTCCCACCGTCACGCGTTACGAGATCAAGCCCGAGGCGGGTGTGCGCGTGCGTGCTATTGCCAACCTTGTAGACGATATCGCGCTCGGACTTGCCAAGTCGGGCGTACGTATTGAAGCCCCCATTCCGGGCAAGGCTGCCGTGGGTATCGAGGTGCCCAACGACAAGCCCGCGACCGTATATCTGCGCAACCTTCTGGAAAGCCCCGAATTTGTCAACCACAAGAGTAAGGTTGCTGTTTGCCTGGGGGCAGACGTTTCGGGTAAGCCTGTCGTATTCGATATTGAAAAAATGCCTCACCTTCTGGTGGCGGGTGCAACCGGTATGGGTAAGTCGGTATGTATCAACTGTGTTGTCATGTCGCTTCTTTACAAGGCAAGACCCGACGAGGTCAAGCTGATCATGGTTGACCCCAAGAAGGTAGAGTTTACCATGTACCGCGATATTCCGCATCTGTACTGTCCCATTGTCAGCGATCCCAAAAAGGCGGCGGGGGCTTTGGCAAGTGCGGTATCCGAGATGGAGCGCCGCTTCTCTTTGATCGAGGAAGTCGGTGTGCGTAACATCACGGGCTATAATGAGATCACCAAGGACGACCCGGAAAAGGAATACCTGCCCAGAATCGTCATTATTATCGATGAGCTTGCAGACTTGATGATGACCGCGCCTGACGATGTGGAGACCTGCATCTGCCGTCTTGCACAAAAGGCAAGAGCTGCGGGTATTCATATCATCATTGGTACGCAGCGTCCCTCTGTTGATGTTGTGACCGGTCTGATCAAGGCAAACATTCCTTCGCGTATCGCGTTTACCGTATCCTCTCAGGTCGACTCGCGTACCATCATTGACGTAGCGGGTGCAGAAAAGCTGATCGGTCGCGGCGATATGCTGTATGCGCCGGTCGGTGCTGCCAAGCCTTTGCGCGTACAGGGCGCATTCGTCGCGGATGGCGAGGTCGAGCGCGTGGTCAACTTTGTTAAGACGCAAAACGGCTCTGCCAAGTATAACGATAGCTTTACCCGCCAGATCGAGGAAGAGGCAGGCAGAGTCGGTAACAATGGCAAGAAGGGATCCGGTGGCGGTGCTGACGGTGACCTTGGCGGGGGCGACGGTGAGGATGAAAAGCTTTGGGAAGCTGTCGAGGTCGTGGTCACCGAGGGCAAGGCGTCCACGTCCATGCTGCAGCGTTATCTCAAGGTAGGCTACGGCAGAGCAGCGGGGCTGCTTGACCGCATGGAGGAGCTTGGCTTTATCTCGGCACAGGACGGCAACAAGCCCAGAAAGGTCCTGGTCACCAAGTCCGATCTTGATGAGCTTCGTATGAACGGCAAAGCCGATTAAGGAGGGATTACCTTGTATCCGTATTTGATCCTGGACCTGGGCAAGAATCTACGGCTTGGGCTGTACGATATTTGCCTGATGGTCGCAATACTTACTTGTCTTGTCCTGTACCGCGTGTTCGCGGACAGACAGAAATTCAAGGCAAAGGTGCAAAACTTTGCTCTGATTGTTGCAATCGCTGCCATAGGCGGCGGCTATTATGCCGCTGCCTTGGTGCAGACCTTTTATAACTGGAACGCAGCACTTGCATCAAATCCCGAGGCTAAATTTATGGATTTCTGGGGCACGGGTGCCACCTTTTACGGTGGTCTTGTGGGCGGTGTACTGATCTTTATCGGGTTGTATTTTGGTCTTGGAGCCTTGCTGTTTAAAAAGAAGGAGAACATTCACCATTTTTTCCCCATCGCCAATATTGCGGGTGCGGTCATTCCGCTTGCCCACGGCATTGGACGTCTTGGCTGTTTGTTTGCAGGATGCTGCCATGGCAAGGTCTGCGCCGCGCCGCAGTGGTACACCCTGACCTTCTATAATCTGTATACCGACGGTTCGGTCAAGGAGTTTTATGCCGTGCCCGTGCAGCTGATGGAGGCTGTATTCCTGTTCGCGCTTGCCGCTTTGCTTTTGTGGCGTTTGATCAAAAACAAGCACTATAATTTGCCCATTTACACCATCGCGTACGGTGCGTGGAGATTCTTTGCCGAGTATCTGCGTGCGGATGCGCGCGGGCAGGGGATTATTCCGTTCTTGTCTCCCTCGCAGCAGACGGCTATATTGCTGATCGCGGTGGGCGTGGGCGTGATCTTTATTGAAAAATATGTCAGACGCTATACCGCACGCGTGACAGCACAAGAAGTGCAGGAGCAGCCCGAGGAGGAACAGCATGAAGAGACCTCAGCCCAGCCGTAAGATCTGCTTGATCATTCTGATCGCGTGTGTGGTGCTGCTTGGTGCGTACCGCCTGTTTTTTGCTGACGCTTTGGCGCAAAATGAGCTGATGCGCTCGCTGATCTCAGACGACGATTACCGCCCTGCCATTCTCAATACGCTTGTTATGGATGCTTTGGGCAGTGTGGTGTTCATTTTCATGACGCTGTATATGGGCTATCGCGTATTCACGCCTTTGAAAAAGCCTGTTCTGAAGTCGCTGTTATTTGGGTTGCCGGCGCTGGCAGTCGCCATCAACAATTTTCCGATTATCGGTCTTGCTACAGGCAAAGCGCAGATTACAGACCCGCTTGGCGGCGTGCTGATTGTGGTGGCGTATTGCTTTGCCATCGGCATGTTTGAGGAATTTGCTTTCCGCGGACTGTTTTATCTTATGATTTTAGATGGCAGACGCAAGAGCACAAAGCAGATCTTTTGGACCACCGCTGCAAGCTGCGCCGTGTTTGGTCTGGTGCACCTTGCCAATCTGGCTGTCGGAGCAAATCCCGGGGCAACGCTGTTGCAGGTGGGGTATTCCTTCCTGATCGGCGGCATGTGTGCCATCGTGCTGCTCAAAACCGGCAGTATTTGGTATTGCGTGCTGCTGCATACCGTATATGATATCGGCGGCACCATCCTGTACCTTGGCGGCGGCGTGCGCTGGGATGCTGTGACTGTGACAATCACCGCTGTGCTTGGCGTCGCAGTTGCCGTGTTTATGACGGTTGCCTTGACGCGCATCAAGCCCGAGGAGATCGCATTTTTGTTTCCCGAAAAGGAAACGAAGCAAGAAAACGAAGCAAAAACAGAATAAAAGCAAAAGCCCTTGTTTCAAGCAGGGGCTTTTGCTTTGCAAACCATCTGTCTGCAGGGAACGACGCTTCTTGATGCCCGGATTGCGCTGCCCGGGGCGAGCAATCCGTCCATCGGTAGGGGCTGACGTCCTCGACAGCCCGTTTGCATATACTATCTTTTTTAATATAATAAGTTCTTTGCGCCTGTGCGGGGCGTCGGGGAGATCAGCCCTTACCGATAGACGGATTACTTATTGTGAACTGTTGGCGACATCATGTCCGGGCGCAAGGCGCATGCCTCTTGCCGTCTGCTTGGTCATATGCTATAATATAATTCCCGAAAAGCATTACACACTTTTGAAAATTATCTGTCTTTATAAGTGAAGAGCCTTATAAAAATTCACAGGAGGTGGTATAGTGGCACAGCAAAAGAACAGTATTCTGACCGACGAGCAGATCATTGATCTGTATTTTGCAAGGGAAGAGCGTGCCATTGCAGAAACGGACAAGAAGTACAGCGGGTACTTGCACACGGTGGCGTATAACATTCTTACCAACGAGCAGGACGTCGAGGAATGCCTGCAGGACACGTATTTGCGCACGTGGAATACCGTTCCGCCCGAGCGACCGAGTGTTTTCCATGCGTTTTTGGCAAAGATCACGCGCAATCTGTCGCTCAATCGATACGATATGCGCAAAAGAAAGGGGCGCGTGCCGAGAGAGGCGGTCTGCCCCATGGACGAGGTGCAGGATTTTTTGCCTGACCCCAACGGCCCGGATGACGATGTGCTTGCACATACCGTCAGACGCGTGGTTGCTAAATTTCTGCAAGATACGACCGATCGCAGAATGTACATTTTTGTGTCCCGTTTTTTCTATTCGTTTACCGTATCGCAGATCGCAAAGCGCCTTGGCTGCAGCACGTCCACGGTCAACAAGGAGCTTGCCGAGATCAAGCGCGAGCTGCGTGACCGCTTTGCAAAGGAGGGGATCGGCGTATGAAAAAGGAACGGTTTTTCAGACTTCTTGGAGATCTTGACGATCAGGTTTTGGATAAATACCGCCAAATGGACTTGCAGCTTTCCCGCAAGGCGCTGCGCAAAAAGCGCGCGCTGCGCGCTCTGATCATTGCCGCTTGCCTTGCCTTGCTGATCGGCGCGTGCGTGCCGGTGGGGATGATGATTGCGCAGCTCGGAAACGGTCCGTCGGATCCGCCGCCAACCATCAGTCTGCAAAGTCTTGCAGAGCTGGAAACCATGCGCGAGATGGTTGACTGTGAGGACGAGCAAGTGTTGCTTGATTACTTGCACGGCATAACGGGTGGTGGTGCGGAAAGCCGTCAGGATTTAATCGACTTTCTAAATTTGGTAGACAATACGCCTTACGCGCGGTTTATCGACGGTGAGATTACAGGCTTGACTTATAATAAGACTGACGAGTACTTTTCCGTTTCCGTAGAGGCAGATGACGGGGAATCGATGTACGTCAGCTATGAGCTTGGCATATCCGACGTGGAAAAGCAGATGGAAAAGGCTACGAGAAAATTGGGCAGGAAAAATCTTTTGTCCGCACCGCTTGCTACCGAGGACGGTCGTTTGACGCTGTATACCGAAACAAGAGAGCCGAGCGCGAACGGTGACGTGATCAGATGGCAGGGCGTGCTTGACGGCATTGCGGTCTATATCGTATATTGGGTTGGTGATGCGGATGCAATCGATACCGCTGCGCTACTCGAATCAATCGAAATTGTAGTATCCGTCGTGCCGCAATTCCCCCAATTTTCTTGGGCAAACACAACATTCGGAACATTTGTGGAGAATCCCAAGTATGAGAGATATTGTGTCATTTATGAATCGTATTCAGAGCCCAATCCGTGGGTGTGGATGAATGGAGAAGGATATATTGATCCCGAGGCTCCTTTATCTTACTTTGCAAATGATTTGTTTTCTGCCGACATAGGTAGTTTGAACTATGAAGGTACATGGCCGCAAACGTTAAAAACACAGGCGGCACACGTATATGAGATCCGCGAGAATCGAGCAAGCTATACCGTTTATTTGGATGCGGCAACGGATGCGATGATCGGCTGGGAGATCGGTGGCGAGGCACAGACTTCAGTTGCAGCGTCGGAACAGGAAATGATGGATTTGGCTTATGCATACCTTGCAAGTTGCGTCAGTGATCCCCACGTCTATACCGCGCAAGTGACCAAAGAGGATGGTTATACGATCTGCAGCTATGTACGATACGTTGGCAGTGTGCAAACATGCGATGCCTTGACGGCTTATTTTGACAGCGAAGGCGCGCTTGACAGCATTCTTTGGGGGTATTTGGGGGCTTTCCGCCGTTTGGAAGAGATCCCGGATGCGTTAATCGATACCGTTCGGGCAGATCTGACGGATTTGGGGCGACAGTATGCAGAAACTATCGGAATCGAGATCAGGGGCTTGCATATTGCACCGGACGGCAGAGTGGCGCTTGATTGCTCTATCATTAGACCAGAAGCAGAATATCAGTATCTGGCATATTTGACCGAGGCAAAGGACGCCCAAGAGACCGAGCCTGTTGTAACCGAACCCATCACAACCCAGCCGCCTCGTGAAACCGAATCGCAGATAGATTGGAACGACGTTCCGGAGTTTGTCAAATTGGGATATCTGAACGTACTGGTTTATGATGAAGCCGGGGATCTCGTATATCGGATGAGTGCCGAGGCGTTGGAAAATGCGGAAAATAAGCTGTATTTAGATTATGTGTCGGGAGGTACGGTTGTTGTAGAATTCTACGCGGCTTACAATCGCTCGCAAAAAGTTTCTCAATATCGCTGTGAGGGTTATAACGCGACTATGGAGCGGATTGATGTTTTTGAAATCAATTCGGACGTAACGGTGGACGTGCAGGCAGACTATTACCATTATCTGCGTATGACGGTGCAGATGGATGCACTGCAGATAAAGGAGGGAACAGTACGCGAAAATGGATTCGTGCTGATAGGCGACCATGACAATTCAAATATTGAAGGCTGGGCGATGTGGAAACGCTTATACATATGTTTGACAACAGAACTTCTCGATCTTGACGAAGTACATCATCCAAGCTATGAGGATTATCTTGCTTTGAAGGCGTCCGTAGACGCAGAATGGCTTCCCATGACGGAGGTGGTCAAAATCATGGGGAAGCCTCACGGCTACGATTCTGCCGCAGGAATGAGGATCTTTGTCTGGAATACGGCTGACGGAGGGCAGGTCTGCGCTTGGTTGTCGTCTGGCGAGAGTGAGCCTATACAATGGAATCAAATTTTGACTGCGGATTACGGAAACGCACGTGTTACCAGCGTTGTCTATTACGGATCTCTTGAACAACAGTAACAAAAATACAGACAGCCGCGGCAGGTGGGGCGGTTGTTTTGTTAGTTTGGGCAGGAGGCGGGCGATCGCTGATCGCCCTTACGACTGTGTGCGCTGCGGTTTCGCATAACCAGAACCATATTGGTTTTGCTGTAGGGGCGATCATTGATCGCCCGCCCCTCGCACAAAGAACTTTTTTCTGTCCTGCCGCTCTCGCACGTGCATTGTTGCGCCAAAAACGGAAAAACGCGTGTGATCAATAATGCCGTTGTAAAAATAAAATTCCGATTTCGGAACAAAACATTTGCAAAACCTATTGACAAACACGCATGGCGGGTGTATAATGTTACCATAAAAGAATGAGGGCTTGCGCATTCGCAGGCGGAAGGGAAGGAATATTATTATGGCAAAGAAAACAGTTACACCCGAGGTCGTTGTAGATAAGAAGGCAGAAAAGCAAAGAGCGCTCAATACCGCTATGGCGCAGATCGAGCGCGAGTTTGGCGCGGGCGCAGTCATGCGTCTGGGCGAGAATGCGCACATGGAAGTGCAGGCGGTTTCCACGGGATCTATTTCGCTGGATATGGCGCTTGGTATCGGCGGCGTGCCCAAGGGCAGAATTATTGAAATTTTTGGGCCCGAGTCTTCGGGTAAGACTACGGTTGCGCTTCATATCGTGGCAGAGGTGCAGAAGTTGGGCGGCGAAGCTGCGTTTATCGACGCTGAGCACGCGTTAGATCCCGTGTATGCAAAGGCGCTGGGCGTGGATATCAACAATCTGTTGGTCTCTCAGCCCGATTGCGGTGAGGACGCGCTGGAGATCACCGAGGCACTGGTGCGCTCAGGTGCGATCGATTGCGTGGTCATCGACTCGGTAGCGGCTCTGGTTCCCAAGCAGGAGCTGGAGGGTGATATGGGCCAGGCACAGATGGGTATGCAGGCAAGACTGATGTCGCAGGCTATGCGCAAGCTGTCCGCGGTCATTAACAAGTCCAATTGCGTTGTCATCTTCATCAATCAGCTGCGTGAAAAGGTAGGTGTCATGTACGGCAATCCCGAGACTACCACGGGTGGTCGCGCGCTCAAGTTCTACGCATCCGTGCGTATTGACATCAGAAAGACCGATCAGCTCAAGAATGGCGGAGAGATTTACGGCAACCGCGTCAAGTGCAAGATCGTCAAGAATAAGGTCGCGCCCCCTTTCCGCGTGGCGGAATTTGACATTCTGTACGGCAGGGGCATCTCCCGTTCCAGCGAGGTGTTGGATTTTGCTATTTCCTCGGATATTATCAAGAAAAGCGGCTCTTGGTTCTCGTATAACGGCGAAAGGATCGGACAGGGTAAGGATAATGTGCGCAAGCTGATTGAGAGTAACCCTGCGCTTATGGCTGAGATCGAGGAAAAGGTGCGCGTGCTGCTGGCAGAACGTGATATGACCGTGGAAGAGGAGTTCGATCTGGACGAGGACGAAGATGACGCATTCGATATCCGCGTGCTCAAGGATGAAGAGTAAAGATGACGGTTGTGATCAAGCGCATCACCCCCGTACCCGATAAGGGGCTTGTTTGGGTGACGCTGCTCCTGTGCGGAGAGGAAGCCGAGCAGGTGCAAAAGGAGAAATATCCGTTGTTGCTTTCGCAATTTTCTGAGCTGCAATTACAGGTGGGGGAGATAGATGAGCAGATTGCCGATAAAATCGTGTACGCATCGCATATCTGCCGCGCCTACATCAAGGGCTTGACCTCGCTTTCCTACGGGGATCAATCGGCGCGTGGCTTGACTTATAAGTTGATGCAAAAGGGGAGTGCCAAGGAGCACGCTTTGGTCGCGGTTCAGATGCTTTCTGATGCGGGATATTTGCGCGAGGAAAGTGCTGCTTTGCGTGAAGCTGAGCGCAGTGTTGCAAAGCACCGAAGTCGCAGGCGTGTGGAATACGACCTACAGGCAAAGGGTTATGACGTGCGTAATGCGGACGTACGATGTTACCTCGACGAGGTGGATTTTGGCGAGATCTGCCTGATTGCTCTGCAAAAACAATGCCGCCACGGCTTGCCCGATGGAGACGAGCGCAAAAAGCTGTATCAAAAAATGCTGTCACAGGGTTTTACATCTGCGCAGGTCAAGGACGCGTTCGAAGTTTTTGAATCGCAATAAATGTAAAAATTTTGTCACAGTATGCAAAATGACTTGTAAAGCGTGACAAAATCAGCTATAATATAAGCGGAGAGGGAACTCTCCGCTTATTCTGTATCGAGGAGTAATTACATGAAATATACAAAATTCATAATAGTAGCCCTTTGTCTCCTGCTTGTATGCAGTATTTGCGCGTGCAGCGGCGAGGTGTTGGACCAGGGCGGTTCCGGACACAGCTCCGGTCAGTTGGGCACACTTCCCCCGGAAAGCACGGGCACCACGGGCGGCAGCATGGGTTCGCTGACACCCTCGGATGCGTTTATCAATGCCGAGCATCTGCTCACCATCCGCGTGCCGGAAACGGGAAAGTCGGATTGCATCCTGATCCAACTGGACGATACCGTCATTTTGATGGATACTGCAGACGCAGACGATTATGCCGAGATTGCAGATATGCTCCAGTCGCTTGCCATTTCTCGCATTGATTATTTGATCCTGACCCACTTTGATAACGACCACATCGGCAGCGCGGCGAAGATTATTGAGGATTTCGATGTCGCGCAGGTGTATATGCCCAATTACGTACGAGATTCGGGGCTCTACCGATCACTTAGTGAGTCGCTGGAAGAAAAGGCAGCCGTAACCACGGTACAAAAGCTTAACGAGGATACCGAGATCGCGTTGCCTGTGGGCAAGCTTTGGCTCAACGTCTCGCATGTGTATCCGGAGCTTTCCCATGAGGAACCGATCCCCGAGGATAGCATGGATAACGATCTCTCGCTGATCTGTGGTCTCTCGCTCGGCGAATTTTCCGCGCTGTTTATGGGCGATGCAGAAAAGGCGAGATGCGAGGATTTCCTTGCGCAAACGCAGTATGCAGGGCAGTACGATTTCGTCAAGCTGCCACACCACGGTAATTACAATAAGGCATTGAGAGATATTTTGACAAATTCAGGTGTCAAGTATGGTGTGATTTGCTCGGATGCCTTTGTGAATATTGAGACCAACACGGTCAATCTGATGCGCAATCTGGGCGCATTGACCTACTATTCTTACAACGGCACAATGCTTTTGCGTACCGACGGTAACACCGTGGAATGTACGCAGTAAAGGACTGATATGAAAAAGATACTCATTGTTTACGCAACCAAAACGGGCAGCACCGCCACTGCCGCTCGGTTGCTTTGCGATAGCCTTGCGGGTAGGGATGTGACACTTTGCCCTACAGACGCTCCTGAGGCAGACCCTACCGCGTACGATATCGTGGTCATCGGCGGCTGTATCCGTTACGGAAAGCTGTATAAGCCTGCCAGGGAATATCTGCAAAAATGGGATGCGGTGTTGGCAGAAAAGCAAACAGCCTATTTCCTGTTGTGCGGTTTTCCCGACAGTGTAGAGGAATACTATGACAAAATATTGACCGAGGAGCAAGCGGAACGCGCGTTTGCACTTGCATGCTTTGGCGGCGAAATGGTGCCTGCACACGCCACAAATTTGTGGGATAAGTTGATCTTGAAGATCCAGCGTGACAATATTCTTGGCGGTGGCAACAACGGCGACCAACGTGAGGATATGGTGCTGCCTACTATTTCGGAGGAAAATATCGCGCAGTTTGCAAATCAACTCAGGGAGCTTTCCTTGTAAAATTTTATATACAGTGAAGCGGGGCTTGTGCACCGCTATCGACTCCCCCTCGGAGTTTCGGTGCTTCGCCCCGAGAGGCCGAGTTGCATATTGGGTAATTGATATGAGTTTGGTTTTTATTGCAGCTCGAAGAGTTCGCCTCTTGTCCGATGGGTCACCAAATACAAAAGGCACGGAGGCGAATGCATCGGAGTGACCCATCGGAGATGTCGAATTCTCTCGGTGCTTCGCCCCTAGAGGTCGAGCTGCATATTGGGTAATTGATATGAGTTTGGTTTTTATTGCAGCTCGAAGAGTTCGCCTCTTGTCCGATGGGTCACCAAATACAAAAGGCACGGAAATTCCGTGCCTTTTGTATTTGGTGACCCATCGGAGAGTCGAACTCCGGACACCATGATTAAAAGTCATGTGCTCTGCCATCTGAGCTAATGGGTCATTTATTACAGTACAATTTTTCGTACCGTAATATCTTATCACACAAATGTGATTTTGTCAACACTTTTTACGCAAATATTAGAACAATTTTCAGTCCGGCTGTTTTTTTGTCCATTTATGTAATAAGAGGCTTATCGATTGTGTAAAAAGTCCCCCGATGCCCGGGGCATCGGGGGACTGAAAAATCAATTAATGAATCCAATAGTACTGGTATTCGTATTCGTACTCCGAGTCATTCCAATATCTGACCTCAATCAGATCGGAGTTTTGTCCGGAGATATATTCGAGATTGAATTCCCTTGCGTTGCCATCGATCGAGATCAATGTGTTACCCAGTGTATTGTAAACAATATACTGAGTGTTATAGCTATCGGTGCTATCCTTGATCACAAAGCTTCCGTTGCCGTTTGCATACAACTCGCAGTCGGAATCAGCGTCACACAGCGTGGTGGTGCGGTTGTTTGCAAACAGAACCAATTCATTGTTGCTTGTGTTCTGGAAGAGAATGGAGTTGTCATAAACTCGAATCAATTCCATGCTGTTTTTCTCGTAATTATAGACCTCGTTAAGCGAAAAATCAAACACCTTTCCGCCGGACAGGATATAACTGTTATTGTATTTCTCGTAATTGGTGATCTCTGCGAGTACGTTGCCGGAAGCATCCATCAAGAAATCCTGATCCATGACGGTGGAGATGATCCAAAGATTTGCGTTGAGCATATCGGAAGGAATGGAAACCTGACCGTTGATGCCTTCAATAAGCGTGATAGTGCCTTCGCCGGAGATCGTTGCACATTGGATGTTAGCTATGGAAGAATCGATACGCTTATCAACGATCGGAACAAGTGCCACAATATTGGATATCTGATCGTTCAAGCCAACCTCGGCATTATTTGTTATATCCGAGTAAATTATGTATTCAAAGTCGATTTCTTTCTCCTCGCCTGTCAGGGGATCTACCAACAAGGAAACCATATTGTACTTTTTTGTATTGTTGTAGTTGGAGGTGTCGATAATGTCGTATTTGTCTGAGAAGGAATCAACACCGTAAAGGTACTGTATGAACAGATTGCCGTTTTCAAGCAGAACAACATTTTGATCTTCTACGTATGAAGGAACACTGTAGGAGGAGATGAACTCCAGATTTTTGTTATAAACTTCAATAGCAGAGCTGCTGGAAACGTAATAATACTCATCATTGGAGGCGAAAATGCTTTTTTCGGGGATCTTTCCGAAATCTGGACGGTCAAGAGCATACGTAAGATTGCCGTCTGCATCGGCGGAATAATACTTGCCGTCAAAGAGGATATATTCATAGCTTGCAGACACGGATGCGGAATAATCGGCCTCTGCTACAAAACCGTTTGCGCTGTAAAGAGCGGTTTTACTTGTGGGGGTGTCATAATCGATTTCGCCGTATTTCATTTCATAGGTCGTGGTAACTACGGTAAACAGACCGACACCGTTCAAGCTGTGAAGAGAAACTCTGTAAGAAGTGTTATCGGTCTCACGCTCAGAGAAAACGATGCTGTTGGATTGACGGCTGTATACGAACGTTTCGGTATAATACTGATATGCGCTTTCATCCAAAACGCGCTTTTTAAACACCACGAAATACGAGTTATTGTCCGTGTATTGTGCACCCCGGAGTTCATCGATTCTCTGTGCGGAATGATAAACGACAGAAGTGTCAACAAAGCTTGAACCATCGAGAATTTCATGCAACTGCATGGAATCGGTCTTTTTGCCGAGGTTTTCGAACAGACTACATGAGCAGAACAGCAGTACTGCCGCTAACATGAGTGCTGCCAAGGCAAGGATTTTTGTTTTTTTCATAATAGCCTCCTATAGCAATAAATAATTGTCATGGGGATCTCCTCCCATTATAATCATCATAGCACATAAGCACAGAAGTGTCAATATGTTTGCCACATTTAGCTCGAAACAATTATGTGTAATTGTCTGTATGAATGTGCTTTTGCTTTGCATGACAGGACAGAGAATTATTGGGAGCTGCTCCCGTATTCCGCCCCCCAAAAATGGAAAAAAAGACGGCAGCAAAGTTCAAGAATACCATGATTGCGCGAGATGGACGCAAATCTGAAATAAGCCGGGCGGAGAGAGCCTGCGTTGACTTTTGGTTTCGCTTTTGCTCATCGGTAATAGCCATGTTTGAACCACGCGACTATCGCATGGTCTTCTTTTTACAAGAAAAAACCCTAACGCATTGCGTTAGGGTTTTTTTCTGGGGTGAGTAGTGGGGCTTGAACCCATGACCTCCAGGGCCACAACCTGGCGCTCTAGCCAACTGAGCTATACCCACCATATTGGAAATATGGCGTGCCTTGAGGGATTCGAACCCCCGACCTACTGCTTAGAAGGCAGTTGCTCTATCCGACTGAGCTAAAGGCACATATTCCGGTGTCCCGGAAAATGGAGCGAGTGATGGGAATCGAACCCACGCGGCCAGCTTGGAAGGCTGGAATTCTACCATTGAACTACACTCGCATACGTACGTTTCTCAAAACCGCTCTAATATGATATCATGCCAAGGCGGATTTGTCAAGCCCTTTTTCAAAAAAAATCACAAAAAAAGCGAAAAAAGCAAATCGTAAAAAAAGCGGGCGAAAAAGGGATCGGAATTTGTGAAAAGTCTTGATATTGAGGGCAAAAGATGCTATAATGGAAAAGAAATTATTGTCGTGGGAGGAAGCTATGGGATATCTGACACCCGATTGTATGTTTGCGTCGTACCGCGAGCTGACACCCGCATATCTGCAAGAGCGCGGTATTCTCGTGTTGATTATGGACATTGATAATACACTTGCCCCCTACGAGCAAGCAGAGCCGGATCAAGCGATCAAGGCGTGGCTTGGAGAGATGCAGGCGGCGGGCATTGGGCTTGCCTTTGTGTCCAACAATAATTGGGAGCGCGTTGATCTGTTTAACCGTGAGATCGGTATACAGGCGCACGCTAAGAGCGGTAAGCCGTTTGGCAAACGGCTCAAGCAGGTTATGAAATCGTATGGCGCGGATGCGCCACATACTGCCATGCTTGGAGATCAATTGCTGACCGACGTGTTTGCAGGTAAACACATTGGCGCGACTGCCTTCTTGGTGCCGCCTATCAAGGACAAGACCACGGTGTTCTGGCGCATCAAGCGTGCTCTGGAGAAGCCGATCATCAAAAAATATGCAAAAAAACACCCCGAGCAGGCTGCATATGCGGCTTTTTGGCTCGATAGGAGGTAAAAATATGAGTTCTGCAACGTTTGGCCCCGGAGGGAATTGTGATTGGTTTTATGCCGAGGGCAATAAAGCCACTGTACAAGCACCGGGGTGGCTGAAAGCCAAGGGCTTGGACGCGTACGAATACGAGGCGGGCAGAGGTGTCAACGCAAGTGAGGCATCCTTACGTGCTGTCGGTGAGAAGGCAAGAGCGCACGGTATCAAAATGTCGCTGCACGCTCCCTATTTCATCTCGCTTTCGGGTACGGAAGAGGCAACGAGATTGAAAAGCATTGATTATATCACAAAATCTCTATGGGCAGCCGAGCTGCTGGGTGCTGAAACCATCGTCATTCACAGCGGCAGCGCGGGCAAGATCAGCCGCGAACACGCCATGGCACTCTCCAAGGATACCTTGGAAAAGGTAGCCGAGGCAGTGGGAGACACCAAGATCAGATTGGGCATTGAAACAATGGGCAAGGTCAATCAGTTGGGCACACTGGATGAGGTTATCGAGCAATGCAAGGTCGATCCCAAATTTGTGCCGGTAGTGGATTTCGGTCACCTGAATGCACGTGTGTGCGGAAACGCTTTCCCTGACATGGATGCGTATAGGTACGTGTTTGACCGCATTGGCTGTGAGCTTGGTGACGAGGCAGCAAAGTATCTGCATTGTCATTTTTCCAAGATCGAGTTCACGGCGGCAGGGGAGAAGCGGCACGTGACCTTTGAGGACACGGTTTACGGCCCGCGCTTTGAGCCGCTGATCGAAGCCATCGTGCGTGAAGGGGTATGTCCCAACATCATTTGCGAGTCGGACGGCACCATGACCGCCGATGCGCTTGCTATGAAACAATACTACAATGAATTGAGGAGTTGAGATTATGAGAGCAAAAAGAATTCAAAAGCTGCAAGCCGAAATGGCAAAAAAGGGGTATGATGCGTTGATCGTGACCAGCGAGATCAACCAAAGATATCTGACCGGCTTTGCCTATACCGACGGCTACGTGCTCATTACCACAGGCAAGTGCTATCTGCTGACCGATTTCCGCTATATTGAGGCGGCAAAGGCAACTGTGGATGCAAGCTTATTTGACATTCTCATGCCCAAGGGCAGTATGCTTGACGAGATGGCAAGCAAAATGGCGGCAAATGATGTCAAGATCGCAGCCGTGGAGGAGGTAACTCTTTCGCTGTCGGCATATGAGCGCTTCAAGGCCAAGTTTGTCGGTGCAGATATCGTGCCCGGTGGTTCTGCGCTGATTGATACATTGCGTCTTTACAAGGACGAAGAGGAATTTGCTTGCATGGCGCGTGCACAGGCGATCACCGATGCGGCGTTCGAGCATATTCTGACCGTATTGCACCCCAACATGACCGAGATAGAGGTTGCATTGGAGCTGGAGTTCTTTATGCGAAAGATGGGCTCGGAGGGCATTGCCTTTGATACCATTGCGGTATCGGGTACCATGTCGTCGCGTCCGCACGGCGAGCCCCGGCCGGTCAAGTTGGAAAAGGGCTTTCTGACTATGGACTACGGCGCACGCGTGGACGGCTATTGCTCGGATATGACGCGCACCGTGGTGCTTGGTAAGGCGGATGCCGAGATCAAGAAGGTATATAATACCGTTTTGGAAGCACAAACTACCGCGATCAACGCGCTGCAGGCAGGTCTTTCCTGCAGACAGGCGGACAAAATAGCGCGCGACATCATTGACGGCGCGGGCTACGAGGGCTGCTTTGGTCATAGCCTTGGTCACGGCGTGGGTCTGTATATTCACGAGAACCCCAGACTTTCGTTCGGCGCAGGCGAGAATGACGTGCTGTGTCCCGGTCACGTTGTGACCCCAGAGCCGGGTATTTATATTGAGGGCAAGTACGGCTGTCGCATTGAGGACATGATCGGTATTCAAGCTGATGGTACCGCGCTTGACTTTACGCACAGCCGCAAGGACTTGATCGAGTTATTCTGATTAGGAGATCATTATGAAAAAAATAAAGGTTGGTATTGCGGGATCGAGAGGACTTTCCACCGTTATGGGACTGCGCGCATTGCCCGACGTGGAGATCACCGCGCTTTGTAATCTGGATCAAGGCACGCTTGACGCACAGGCAAAGGAGCTTGGCGTGGAGCACAAGTATCGCGTATTTGAGGATATGCTGGCGTTGGATATCGATGCCGTCATCATTGCGACACCCATGCAATGCCACGTTCCGCAGGCAATTGCTGCGCTGGAGGCAGGCAAGCATGTCATGAGCGAGGTGACCGCGGGCGTGACCATGGACGAGCTCTGGTGGCTTTGTGAGACTGTGGAGAAGTCGGGGTGTATCTACATGATGGCTGAGAACTACATCTACACGCCGCAGGTGCAGCAGGTTAAGGAAATGGTTAAGGCGGGCTTGTTTGGCGATACGTATTATGCGGAGGGTATGTACTTGCATAACATCGACGGGTTGTTCAAGTACCCGGACGGTAAGAGTACCTGGCGCTCGTTCTGGCAATGCGGAAAGCGCGGCAATTTCTATCCCACGCACAGCGTAGGACCCGTGATGAACTGGTTTCCGGGTGACAGGATCACCGAGATCACGACGTATTCTCCGGGCGTATATAACGAGTTGGGATTGCGACAGGACAGCGGCACGACCACCATGTGCCGTACGGCGAACGGAAAGCTGCTAAATATCCGCGTGGATTGCACCTCGCCCCGTCCGCATAACATGACCTATTATCAGCTACAGGGAACCAAAGGCATTTTCCAAGCAGCATCGCACGGCTTTGGAGATCAGGACAAGGTGTCGTTTTTGGGTGAAGGCAACCCGCTTGGCAATATGCATTGGGAGGCTTTGACTAACTACCGCGACTATTTGCCCGAGAGATACAAGCAGGCAACGGCAGAGCAGAATAACGCCGGTCACGGCGGTGGCGATTTCTTTATTGTAGAGGATTTTATCAACGCGATCCGTACGGGCACGCAGCCCGAGATCGACGTGTATCGCGCGTGCGAATGGACGGCGGTGGGACTGCTTTCCGAGCTGTCGGTGACCAACGGCAGCCGCACCATGCAAATGCCGCATTTCAGGAAAAATATGCCCTTGGAAGAGAAAAAGATCACGCTCTAATAGTAAACGAACACCCCCGCGACGTTGTCGCGGGGGTGTTTCAGGTGCCCGTCACCATACGGACGACCTCTCATGAAAGTTTTTGCGGCGCTTTTTTCAAAAGGCGCCCGGGTCTTGGGGCAGAGCCCCGAGTCGCTCGTCGCAACGAGCGAAATATTCTCGGCGTTTCTTTTGGTTCTTTTCTTTGCGCCAGCGGTGTCAAAGAAAAGAACGGAGAGAGCTTTCTTAATGTCAGCCGTCCTAATTCATTCCGTTCTTTTTTTGAGCAAGCAGCCGCAAAAGAAGAACATATTTGCTTCGCTAATCAAAACGGCGTTTTTGGAATTTCGCGCCTGCGGGCGCGACGAGGGCTGCGCGCCCTCGACCTGCGCCGCCTTTTGAAAAAGGCGGGCGAAAACTTTTTGATGAGAACACCCCCGACCGCGGTCGGGGGTGTTGTTGTTTAGCGATAATACACGTAAAACACGATGATGGTCCTCTCCACGCCGCCGTGCTCAAGGTCGGGAGCGGTGATGACCACGCCATCCTTGGAAAGAAGCTCCCAGGCTTGCATTTCGTCGATCTTGCAGCGAAAGATCACGTCCGCGCTGGCAAATACTAAAAGCTCGTCGTCACGGATATTCAGACCGCCGTTACGTCCGATCACCTCATCCACCCCGTTTCGCTTTTCTGTGACGTATCTGATGTGATGACCACACATCTGCTCTGCCATTTCTCGGCGGAAACGCTTGGAGTCAGGTTTCTTAGGCTTGAAAATTCTCTTGAAAAGTCCCATATCTTATTCGGAAAGTGCTTTATACTGCTCGATTGTGGCAGCAAAGTCGTTGATTGCATTCTTAATGACCTGCGGATCACGCATGTCAATACCGGCAACCAGCAAGCTATCCAGAGGAGACTTGGAGCCGCCGCACTTGAGGAAGTCAAGATACTGACCGATATAAGCCTCACCCTCGGTCTCAATGCGGTGCACGATGCTGGAGGCAGCAGAGATGCAGGTTGCGTACTTGTAAACGTAGAAGTTGGTGTAGAAGTGGGGAATTCTCATCCACTCGTTTGCGATCTCCTTGTCGCAGACCACGTCGGGACCAAAGTACTTGCAAACGATATCGTAGTAGGTCTTGCAAAGCACTTCCTTGGTCAGCGTTGCGCCGCCCTCGACCATGGCGTGCGCAGTCTTTTCAAACTCTGCAAACATGGTCTGTCTGTAAAGCGTGCCCTTGTAAGTCTCCATGATCTGGTTGAGGATCGCCAGCTTTTCTTCGCGGCTGTCACTCTCGCGCAATTTGCGGTGGCAGAACAGCAGCTCGTTGACGGTGGATGCGACCTCGGCAACAAAAATGGTGTAGCCTGCGTTCTGGGGAGCGTTGTATTTGTTGGAGAAGTAGGAGTGCATTGAGTGTCCCGATTCGTGTGCAAAGGTGGATACGTTATCAAGCGTGCCCACATAGTTGAGCAGCATATAAGGTTGGGTGTCATAGCAGCCCGAGCTGTATGCACCGCCGCGTTTACCGCGAGAGGGGTAAACATCTACCCAATTCTGTTCCTTGATGCCCTTTTCCAGCGTGTCGTGGTACTCGGAACCAAAGATCTCAACCGTTCTCAGCACTTCTTCGGTTGCTTGTTCAAAAGAATATTCCTTTTCGCACTCTGCGATCAAAGGTGTGTAGATATCATAAAGGTGCAGATTGGAAAGCCCCAGTGCCTTTTTCTTGATGGCGTAGTAATCAAACAGCACGTGCAGATTGTCACCGACAGTATTGATCAGGTTGTTGTATATCTCGGGAGTGACCTCATCACGGAATACGGAAGCGGTCAGGCTGTCCGCGTAGCCGCGAACGCGTGCCATTGTGGTTCTTTCCTTGACGTATGCGTGATACAGCGTTGCAAAGGTGTTGCCGTACTGTTCGTAGGTGCTGTAAAGCGATTTGAATGCGGCACGGCGCACGCGGCGGTCGCTCGACATAAGATTGGTTACAAAGGTAGCATCGTTGAGCTGGATCTTTTTGCCGTCCTCGCCCTTGATTTTGCCAAACTGCAGGTCTGCGTTGGCAAAGATGCCGCGCACGTTGGCAGCGGATCCCATGCCGCTTTGCATATCTGCCATCAGCTTTTCACATTCGTCCGAGAGTGTGTGAGGCTTTTCACGCTGTGCCAGCCAAATATCGCGCGCAAATTCGTGCAGAGCAGGGCACTCATCCATCCAAACCTTGACCTTGTCTGGGTCCAGGCGAATCAGCGAAGGAGTCACGAAGAAGGACGCAACGCCCAGACTGTTGAACAAATCATGCATTTTGCCCATCATGGCAAGGTAGTGGTTGTCGGTGGTATCTGCATCCGAGGAGAGGTGTGCGTATATGTAAAGCTTTTCCACGACGCGGATCATGGCTGTAAAATCAGTAAACATGGCAAGCAGACCCTGTGCGCTCTCGCTCATGGTAGCGGCGTGTGCGGGGAAGGCATCGATCATGTCGGCAGCCTTCTTGTAGTCTGTTTCAAAATCCTGCTCGGTCGGGTAGATGTTGGTCATGTCCCACTTGTATTTTGCGGGAATTTCGGCTCTTATGTTTGTCACGATAATATATCTCCTTGTAAAAATTATTCAACGGATTTCAGCGATTCCGCCATGTCGATCCGGTCGATACGCGGACGCAGCGCAAGTCCCACCAGTACGGCAAACAGCATGGTCAGCACAAAGGAATACAGATAACTCTGCCAGTTGATGACTACCGGGAAAGAGATGGAGTCCAACACGATCTGCGACATGACGTAGCGGTGCAGCAAAATTCCTACGGGTATACCGATCAGTGCGCCGATAACCGAAAGCACGTAGTTCTCGGTCATGACGTATCGGCGTGTTTCGCCGCGGTAGAGCCCGATGACACGCAGCGTTGCGATCTCGCGGGTGCGTTCGGTGATATTGATATTGGTCAGATTGAACAGTACGATATAGGCAAGCGCACCGGCACAGACAATGACAACAATGACCACGTAGTTCATGCTTTGCATCATGGTTTCCAGCATATTTTGTGTATCTGTGCCCGCTTCCAAATATGCTACCGCCTCGTCGCCGCGCAGCTGCGCTGCCGTGCGGTCGATCTCTGCGCCTTCGGGAGCATACAGCAGGGCGGTTCCGATCTCAGGCGTTTTTCCTGTGGCATTTTCATAGGTTTGGGTGGAGAGGTACGCCACGTTTCCTATATAGTTGTCCACAATACCGCTGACGGTTGCCTTGATTTTGCCGTCATCCGAGTCCAGCGTGATCATGTCGCCCATATGTGCGTGCAGCACATCGGCAAGGCGTGTGTTGATCACTACCTGTCCGGCTTCGGGGAAGGCGACGGTTTTTCCATTCAGCGTAAGCGCAATGTAGCCGTCAAGTGAGTCGCAAACGTGCAGGGTAGCCGTATGGCTGCCGTGTTCGCTCTCTACCGTCTGCTCGGATTGGTGCATGGTCATCATGCTTCCGATCTTGTCGGAGTTTCTCTCAATAAACGATGCGGTTGCGTCTGTATCCGCCGGGTCCTTGAAGGTGATCTCGTAATCATAGAGTGAAATGTGCTCAAACTGGTAATCGGCAAGCGGCTTGATCGAGTCTGCCAAGCCATAGCCCGCAACCAGCAGGGCGGTGCTGCCCCCAATGCCCAATACCATGACCAAAAGACGCTTTTTGTATCTCCAGATGTTGCGCAGTGCAACCTTGGTCAAAAACGGCAACGGCTTCCACAAGAAGGGAATGCGCTCAAAGAATACGCGCTTACCGGAAACGCCTGTACGCGGACGCATGAGCCGAGCAGGCATCTCTCCTGCAGAGGAGAGCACGCAGAGCATAGCGGTGCCCATACAACAGGCAAGGGCAACTGCCACGCACACCAGCAGCAAAACAGGGTCAAATACGTATTGCAGCGTATCGGTAAAGTCGTACATCAGCATATATGCCAGCCACAGCACACGCGGCATGGCGAAGGTACCGATGAAAAATCCGAGTATTGAACCGATCAGCGAGGCAGAACCCGCGTAAATCAGATATTTTGCCATGAGTGCTCGCTTCCCATAGCCAAGTGCCTTGAGCGTGCCCAACGAGGTGCGCTCGTCCTCCACCATGCGAGTCATAACGGTGGAGCATACCAGTGCGGCAACCAGTACAAAAAATATCGGGAAGACCACGACTATACCCGAGATGATGGTGGAGTCTGCCTCCATGCCGGCGTATCCGATGTTTTCTTCGCGCGTCAGCACGAATGTTTTGGGAGTAGTCAGTGCGTCCAGATCATCGGGTAGCTTGAGTGCTTCAAACGCATCCTCCAACCGCTTCTCAGCGTTGGCAAATTCCTTCTTTGCCTTGATTCTCTCCACGTTTAATTGCTTTTCTGCAATGGTCAGATCGGTCTCGGCGTTGGTGATCTCCAGCTTTTGCATGGTGATCAGTCCCTTGGATGCCAGATCCAGGTTATCAAAGGTCTTTTGTGCGGTATCTCGAATGTCCTGTGCCTTGGTGCGCAGGTCGTGGTAGTAGCTCATTGTGGCAAGCAGCAAGGCGTATTCGTCCACAATTTCTTGTTTCTTTTGTTCCACACGTGTAAGCAGTGCGGGATATTGTTCGTTTTGGGGTTGCTCTTTGATCAAACGCAGCAGATTGACCCGTGCTTCTTCCAATTGCTCCAATGCATCGGTCACTTCCAGATACTTGTCGTAATCCACGGTGTTGGCGATCGCATCGGCGTGTGCCAGCAGCTCGTCTGCCTCTGCCATGGCAGCGTTCAGATCCACAGTTGCCTTTGCCAGCGCGATCTCGATCTTTTCCTCGGTCTTGGCAAGCTCTTTCTTGCCTTGCTTGATCTGCTCTCGCCCATCTGCGATCTGTGCCTCGGCTTGAGCAAATTTCAATTCTGCTTCTGCGCGCGCTTGGTCAAGGTCTATCTTGCCTTGTTCGTAAGCGGCAACGCCCACGGCGATTTCTGCGTGTGCCTGTTCGATCAAGGTAATACCGCGCTGCCGAGCAAGTCCGGCAAGCTTGTCGGTAACTGCGTTCTTGAGTGCCTTGATGGTGTCACGGTATTCATCCGAGTAAATATAAGCGTCGGTATCGGCTTCTATGTGTACTGCAGTAAAGTAATCTGCTGAAAAGCCGTCGCGCGGAATGTAGCAAAATGAAGTGACGGAGCCGCCTCCAAGTGAGGTGCTGCCGCGCCGGTAGTTGATAAACTCTACCGAATTGGCAATGCCCACGATGGTATATTCGGTGTAAGCAAAGGTGTCCTCATCTGTGTCCGTAAGCTTGATCTTCTTGCCGATATCATCTTCTGTATATCGGTTCTTGTCGGCAAGGCATTCATCGGCAGTCTGTGGCATACGACCCGCCAGCAATTCGGGCAGGGCAATGTGTTTGGGAATGCTCATAAAGTGCAATACCTGCTCGGCATTTCCCGTGCTGTTGCAAATCGCGTCGGCTGTGATCACGCCTTCGGCGCGCCTGATGCCGTCCAGGCATGAGAGTTCCTCGACGTCGTCCTCATAAAGTCCCAAAGCGGATGACACCGAGAAGTCGTACAGGTTATATTCGGTAATATAGCTGTTTGTGGTGTCGAGCATAGCGTCTTCGATCACGAACAGTCCCGCATAAAAGCCTACACCCAACGCAACAATGGCAAGGATTGCCAGGTATCTGCCGGGATGCGTCTTGATCTCGCGCCACGCCGCCCTTCCAAAGGGATGTTTCATAAGACCTCCAAAACGAAAATTACGTCAATGTTTCAAAAATTACCACTCGATCTGCTCGATCGGGGTGGGGGAAGGATTGCACTCACAGCTGATCACCGTGCCGTTTTTGACACGGATGATACGGTCTGCCATGGGGCAGAGTGCCTGGTTGTGTGTGATGATGACTACGGTAGTGCCACGCTCACGGCAGCTGCGTTGCAAGAGCGAGAGAATGGTTTTGCCGGTTTCGTAATCCAAAGCGCCGGTTGGCTCATCGCAAAGCAGCAGCTTGGGATTTTTGTCCAGAGCGCGTGCAATGGCAACGCGCTGCTGCTCGCCGCCCGAAAGCTGAGCGGGGAAGTTTTGCAGGCGGTCTCCCAGACCCACCTCGCGCAATACGTCCACAGGCGAGAGGGAATTCTTTTCCAGCCTCGCCGCCATTTCCACGTTTTCCAGTGCTGTCAAATTTCCAATGAGGTTGTAAAACTGGAACACAAAGCCCACCTCGCGGCGCCGGTATTCGGAAAGCTGTTTGACAGAGAAAGCCCCTACGTCTCTGCCGTCAAAGCGAACGCTGCCGCCGGTTAATGTATCCATGCCACCCAGAATATTGAGCAACGTGGTCTTTCCTGCACCGCTTTCGCCCACGATCACGCAGATCTCCCCTGCTTCAATCTCAAAGGATGCCTCGCGCAGTGCTGCGATTTCTACCTGACCTGTGCGGTATATCTTATTCACCTTATCGAATTCAATGAATGCCATAATTACCTCGATTTGAAACCATTTCACAGTATACTATTTTATCATTATATATCATATCCGCAAATTTGTAAAGGGTTATGCGGTAATATTCACCCCGTATTCACAATCACCATGTAATAAAAGGCGCTTTTTGGGAATTTTCTTGACAAATCTTTCCAATTAAGCTATAATGAGAGTAATCCAACAGAAAGGAGAATGCAAATGAGATTTGAACAGATCAATACCTTTAACAGATATACGCTGACGTACAGCGCAGATGCTGCCGTACGCGGCACGCTGACCTATTACGTGAACGAGGCCCTTTATTCGGAGGATTTTTTCTTGGAGGCAGGGCAGAACCGCACGTTCCGTTGCTTGATTGATGGCTATCTTGCGGGAAAGACCGCAAAAGCTCCCGTTGATGTGCACGTGGATTTTATCAAGGGCGGATCGGAGATCAAAATTCACTCTTTGCGTACAGACATCATTCCCGTTTATGCGGGAGAGACCTACTATATGGAAAATGACTATTACAGAGTGGGTATTGAGCTTGCCTGGGGCGGCGGACTTTCCTGCTTTGTGGATAAGCACGCGCCCGATGGGCTTGGCAATCTGCTCAACAATTTTGATACGGGCAGATTGGTGCAACAATCCTATTACGGCACGAGCGAGCCGCCCTTTGTGTGCGGAGAATTTATGGGTAACCGCTGGGGCTATAACCCTGTGCAGGGCGGTGACCGCACCAATGCCAAGAGCAAGTTGGTCGATCTTGAGATCACCGAAAAATCGGTGTACGTCAAGTGCCGCCCGCGCGATTGGGGACACGAGGCGTGGTATACCCCCTCTTACATGGAAAATACGTATGCCTTTGACGGCGATGTGGTACGCGTGGATAACCGCTTTGTGGATTTTTCGGGTTGGGAGCATCCTACAAGAGGGCAGGAGGTGCCTGCGTTTTATACCATCAGTTATCTGGGCAATTTCTGGTTCTATGACGGACACAAGCCTTGGACGGGCGACGAGCTTTCGGTACGCCGCGATCTGATCTTTTGGCCCGAGGACTGGCCGCGCCACCGCTTCCCGCTGCCCGCGGGGGACACAGAAACCTGGTGCGCCTGGACCGACGATGACGATTGGGGTATCGGTCTTTATGTACCGGGTGTCAATATGCTGGTCGGCGGCAGACATGCCTATAACGGTACCAAGGAGCCGCACCATGCCGCTACCAATTACGTAGCTCCCATTAAGAATGTCAAGCTGCAGAGCTTTGTGCCGCTGGAGTACAGCTATCTGATCTATTCGGGCAGCCTTGCCGATATCCGCGCAAAGTTTACCGAAAAGAAGGATTTTTGCACCAACGAAAGCTTTGAAAATTACGGGAAATAAGAGGAATACGCATGATAAAGCAGCATTGGAGTATTACCGAGGAGGAGCAAGTACACAAGATTGCGTATACCTGCCGTCCTTTGATCGGTAAGATCGTGATCGCTATTGACGGTGAAAGCTTTGCCCTGAAAAGCAAGTTTTTATTTTTCGGACTTGCGCGCCGCGAGGCGTTCCGCGTGGGGGACACGCAAGCGCTTTTGGTTGTCGGCAAGAGCGGTAAAGCACAGGTGCTGATCAAGGGGAAGCCTGTGGATGAGCAGCCTGTTGATTAACGAACGGAGGTTTACGTTGAGAAGAATTATTTTGTACTGCTTGGCAGTCTTGATGCTGTTCTCCTGCCTGTCAATGACAGGCTGCGGCGGAGGACTTGTGCATGAGCTGCTTGAGGTAATTGATGATAAAGAGTACCGGGACGTTGATGATCATGAACATTGGGCCGAGGAATCGCTTGAGCAGGTTAGTGATGACACCATGTATGGTGAAGTCTTGCCGGAGGCGATCGGGCTTTCGTTTGCGCTGACCAAGGATAGAGATTCCTATGAGGTAGTTGGAATCGGCTCTTGTGAACAGACAGAATTTTCGATTCCGTACAAACACGAGGGACTTCCCGTAACAAAGATCGCAATGGAGGCATTTGCGTATTGTGATACCCTTGTCAAGGTTGCCATTCCCAACAGCGTGTATTTGATCGATACGACTGCGTTTCAGTATTGTAAGAACCTGGAGAGCGTGTATATTCCAAGCAGTGTTACCGTGATTGGTGATGCTGTATTTGAGGGGTGCTCCAAGATCAAAAGCTTTGATATCCCTGTTTCGGTGCAAAGGATCGGTATTGGTGCATTTTCCGCGGGAGAGAGTCTGGAGCGCATTACGGTAGCTGCCGGAAATGCTTATTATTACGTTGAAAATAACTGTTTGATCGAAAGGAAAACGGGGCGGTTGATCTCGGGGGGCAGCAACAGCAAGATTCCCGAGGGGGTCAGGATCATCGGGTATATTGCTTTTAAGAATTGCGTTGATATGCAAGAGATCATGATTCCCGAAGGCGTTGAGGCAATCCATGAGATGGCGTTTGACGGGTGTACTTCACTTGCATACGCAAGTCTGCCCTCCAGCTTGCAAACCATGCAGGGATTTGCTTTTTCAGATTGCACGTCGCTCAAGCAGGTTGAGATCGCCGAGGGTGTCGGGGAGATCGGATTGTGTGCTTTCTATGGGACTGCCATTACCGAGCTGCGCATTCCGGAGTCGGTCACCAATCTCGGCTCGCAGTGTGCAGAGGGCTGCAAGAGACTAAAAACAGTATATCTTCCTGCCGGCTTGACCAAGATCGAATTCAGTGCATTTCAGGATTGTACCTCTTTGCGAAAGATTTATTTCTCAGGTACGACCGATCAATGGTCTTTGGTAACCAAAGAGGACAGCTGGGATATGAACACGCCCCGATATACGGTGTATTGTTCGGACGGAGATACCGAAAAATAATACCAAAGCAGCGACCCGCAAAAGCGGGTAAGTCGGATCGTAGCCATGTCGTTCTGT
>JAZNBB010000101.1:0-6413 GCA_045586845.1 Eubacteriales bacterium | reverse complement strand
GCTCCCAGTTCAAGCAGCCCCTGCTTGAGTTCTCCGGCTCCTGCGCAGGCTGTGCCGAGACCTCTTACGCTCGCCTGATCACCCAGCTGTTCGGCGAGAGAATGTATATCTCCAACGCGACCGGTTGCTCCTCTATCTGGGGCGGTAGTGCACCCGCAACTCCTTACACCGTAAACAATGCCACCAAGAAGGGTCCGGCTTGGGCGAACTCCCTGTTTGAGGACAACGCTGAGCACGGTCTGGGTATGGCTCTCGGTCAGAAGGCTATCCGCGAAAAGCTGATCGCTAAGGTTGAGGAAATGGCTGCTTCCGAAAAGGCATCCGCTGAGTTCAAGGCTGCTGCTGACGCATACCTTGCAACCAAGGATGACGGCGCAAAGAATGCTGAAGCTACTACCGCTCTGATCGCAGAGCTGGAGAAGGCTGCAGAGGCAGGCTGCCCCGTAGCTCCCGAGATTCTCGCTGAGAAGGATTACCTGAATAAGAAGTCCGTCTGGATCTTCGGCGGTGACGGTTGGGCATACGATATCGGCTTTGGCGGTCTGGACCACGTACTGGCTTCCGGCGAAAACGTAAACGTATTCGTGTTCGATACCGAGGTTTACTCCAACACCGGCGGTCAGGCTTCCAAGGCTTCCAACATCGGTCAGGTAGCACAGTTTGCTGCTGCAGGTAAGGCGATCGGCAAGAAAAACCTGGCAGAGATCGCTATGTCCTATGGTTACGTTTATGTAGCACAGGTTGCAATGGGCTACGATATGAACCAGCTGCTCAAGGCTCTGACTGAAGCTGAGGCTTACAATGGTCCTTCTCTGATCATCGGTTACGCTCCTTGTGAGATGCACGGTGTCAAGGGCGGTATGCAGAACTGCCAGCTTGAGATGAAGAAGGCTGTTGAGGCAGGCTACTGGCAGACCTTCCGCTACAACCCCACGCTGGAGTCGAACAAGCTGACCATTGACTGCAAGGCTCCCACTGCAAGCTACGTTGACTTTATCAAGTCCGAGGTTCGTTACGC
The DNA here is from genome assembly GCA_045586845.1 of Eubacteriales bacterium. Classification (GTDB taxonomy): domain Bacteria; phylum Bacillota; class Clostridia; order Oscillospirales; family CAG-272; genus SVQP01. Next base: position 5,395 of record JAZNBB010000101.1, on the reverse strand, counting down.
TCGTCTGGCTCAGTCCAATCCCGAAAGAGCTGCTGCTCTGTTCGACAAGGCTGAAAAGGCTGCAGCTGCTAAGTTCGAAAGACTTGAAAAGATGGGTAAGCTGTACGAGTAATTTCTGAAATTACATTGTAAAAATTTATAGAGCAAAACGCCGTCGCGTAAGCGGCGGCGTTTTGCTTTGCAGAGTTTTTCTTCTCCCTCAAAATGCGCCTATCAATTGACAAATTCCGATTTTTGTTATATAATGAATGTAATGTTTTCAGAAAGGAGTGAGATGACTTGAAGCTTGTTATCAAATACCTGCGCCCCTTCGGGTTCTCTCTCCTCATCGGTTTTATCATCAAGGTAGCGGGCACGGTCTCCGAGCTTGCGCTGCCATACATTCTGTCGCATATGCTGGACGTGGTGGTGCCCGCAAACAAACCCACGACGGACATGCCTGACGGCAACCTGACCCCCGTGTTTATCTGGGGCAGCGTCATGCTTCTGTGTGCGGTGGCGGCGTTGGTGCTCAACATCGTTGCCAATCGTATGGCAGCCCGCGTGGCAAAGAATGCGGCGCAGGCAGTGCGTCACGATCTGTTTGCCAAGACCATGCGGCTTTCTCCCCGACAGACCGACCAATTCGGCATTCCGGAGCTTGAGACCAGGCTGACCTCGGACACCTATAACATTCACCACTTTTTAGGCATGATCCAGCGCATCGGAGTGCGTGCACCCATCCTCCTGATCGGCGGCATCGCAATCTCATATTTTCTTGACTGGCGTCTTGCCACAGTCATGGTTTGCCTGTTGCCTTTTATCGGCATCAGCGTATTTTATATCTCGCGCCGCGGCGTGCCGCTGTATTCTGCCAGCCAGAAGGCGGGGGACGATATGGTGCGCGTGGTGCGCGAGGATATCGGTGGTATTCGCGTCATCAAAGCGCTTTCAAAAAAGGAATATGAGCGTGCCAGATTTGACGGTGTCAATCACGCACTTGTAAAAAATGAAAAAAAGGCTGCGTTGACCATGGCGTTGACCAATCCATTGATCACCATTCTGCTTAATGCAGGTCTTGTGGCTGTGGTTTTGGTGGGTGCGTTTCTTGTGGACATAGGGGTGAGCAAATCCGGCAGAATTATTGCTTTTATTCAGTATTTCACGCTCCTCTCCAATGCCATGATCGTTATCAACCGCATTTTCATTATGTCCACTAAATGTATCGCGTCGGCAAACCGTATTGAAACGGTTATGAATGCGTCGTACGAGCTTGAGCCCGAGGACGGGGGATTGCCGTTGCCGACATCCGATCACATCGTGTTTGAAAATGTCACATTTTCGTACAATGGCGAGCAGAACGATCTCGAAAATATCTCGTTCTCGCTGCCGCGCGGAGCAACCCTGGGCATTATCGGTGCCACGGGCAGCGGCAAAAGCACCTTGCTGCGCCTGTTACTGCGCAATTATGACTCTGACAAGGGGAATATCTACATAAACGGGCAGAATATTCGCTCCATGAGTCATGAGAAGTTATGCGCCATGTTCGGCACGGCTATGCAAAATGATTTCGTGTACGCTGACTCGGTGCGCGAGAATATCTGCTTTGGCAGGGAAGTGAGTGACGAGGATCTCTCCCTTGCCTTGCGCGTGGCGCAGGCAGAAGAGTTTGTATCCGCATTCCCCGAGGGTGTGGAGCATATGCTGACAAGCAAGGGCACAAATGTATCGGGCGGACAGCGGCAAAGGCTGCTGATCGCGCGTGCACTTGCCGACAAGCCGGAAATACTGGTTTTGGACGATGCATCAAGTGCGCTTGACTATAAGACCGATGCCGCCCTGCGCCGCGATCTGCGTACTTATTTTGCGGATACTACCACGGTGGTGGTTGCACAGCGCGTCAGCTCGGTCATGCATGCCGATCTGATCCTCGTGCTTGACCAGGGTAGGATCATCGGCAAGGGAAAACACGAGCAGCTGCTCGAGAGCTGTCCTGTCTACCGCGAGATCCGCGATTCGCAGATGGGAGGTGCTTTGCTTGACTAACGGACATAAGCCGCAAAAGGCACCCATGACCCCTGCACAGCGCAGACGGACGCTTGTGCGTCTGTGCAAATATATGTTCCGCTATCCCGGGCTTGTGCTGCTTGCATTTTTCCTGATGATCTCGGCAAATTTGTTGGCATTGGCGGGTCCCAAGCTGTCAGGCTTTGCCATCAAAGCCATCACCGGAGAGGGCAATGTGGATTTTGAACGCGTGTTCCTGTTCTGTGCTTTGATGATCGTATGCTATATTGTGTCGGGTATCATGTCCTATCTCTTATCCATAGTCATGGTCAATCTCAGCCAGCGTATTACCTATTCCATGCGCAAGGAGGTGTTTGACCACCTGACCGATCTGCCGGTGGGATTTTTCGATACCCACCAGACGGGTGAGATCGTCAGCCGTCTTTCTTACGATATTGATACGCTAAATGCATCTTTATCCAACGATGTCTTAGCCATTTGCGCAAACAGCATTACGGTCGTGGGATCGCTGATCATGATGCTGACCATTTCTCCCGTGCTGATATTGGTGTTTGTGCTGACCGTGCCCATTTCGTTGATCTTTACCAAGTATAAGTCTACGCATATCCGTCCCTTGTTCCGTGCGCGATCTGCAAAGCTTGGTGAGCTCAATGGCTTTGCAGAGGAAATGCTGTCCGGGCAAAAAACCATTCGCACCTACGGCAAGGAACGGGTCATTACAAGTCGCTTTGACGTGCGCAATGCAGAAGCTTGCGGTGCGTACTATAAGGCAGATTATCACGGCTCTGTCATCGGTCCCACGGTCAACTTTATCAGCAATCTGTCTATTGCGCTGATCACGCTCTTGGGCAGTATCTTCTATATGTTCTGGCTGGGCGGTGCGGTGACAAACCCCTTGTTTATCATTGATCTTGGCGATGTGGCATCGTTTGTGCAATACGCACGCAAATTTGCAGGCCCTATCAACGAGTTTGCAAATATTTTCAGTGAGCTGCAAAGTGCGCTGTCCGCTGCCGAGCGTGTATTCGGTGTCATCGACCAGGCTCCCGAGCCTGCGGACAAGCCCGGTGCAGTTACATTGGATGCGCAAGGGCAGGTCACGCTTGAAAACGTCGAGTTTGGCTATGTACCCGAAAAGCAGATCTTGCATGGACTCTCGGTTAAGGTCGAGCCGGGACAGACTGTCGCTATTGTTGGACCTACAGGTGCGGGTAAGACCACCATCATCAACCTGCTGATGCGCTTTTACGATATCGATGCGGGCGAGATCCGCTTTGACGGTGTGCCGATTGCCGATGCCACGCGTGACAGCCTGCGCAAAAGCTTTACCATGGTGCTGCAGGATACCTGGCTGTTCGGCGGCAGCGTGCGCGACAATATCGCGTACGGCAGACAGGACGCGACCGACGAGGAGATCGTGGAAGCTGCCAAAAAGGCAAAGATACACCACTTTATCATGTCGTTGCCGCAAGGGTATGCCACCCACTTGGCTGATGGCGGCGTGAATCTCTCCAAGGGACAACGTCAGCTGATCACGATTGCGCGCGCCATGCTTTCCCGCGCCCCCATGCTGATCCTTGATGAGGCGACAAGCAACGTGGACAGCCGTACCGAGCATCAGATCCAGGATGCCATGATGGAATTGATGCGCGGCAAGACCTGCTTTGTCATTGCGCACAGGCTTTCCACCGTGCAGCATGCGGATAATATTTTAGTGCTCAAGGACGGTAATATCATTGAGAGCGGCACGCACGAGCAGCTGCTGGAGACAAAAGGCTTTTATGCGTCGCTTTACGGAGCGCAGTTTGTCAATTAATTATCAAAAAGATGTTGCATTTGCAAGGCAAGTGTGATATGATGAATACATACCCCAGCTCGAAAAATATTTATGAGGTGAAGAAAAATGAAAAGATCGCTGATTCTGATCGTTCTTTCTCTGGCGTTGGTATTGTGCTTTGCAGCATGTGATACCCCCATCGAAGATCCCGTTGACACCACCGAAGAGGCTACCACCGAGGCTCCTACTACCGAGCAGACCACCGAAGAAATCACCACCGAAGAGCCCACTACCGAAGAGATCACCACCGAAGAGGCTACCACCGAGGCATTGCTGCAGACTCCCGTGAACATTGAGGACGTCAAGGCAGCGGCAATCACCTTTGTCGGCCCCGAGATGATCAAGACCTATGCGGAAAACCCCGATAATGACTGGAGTGACTTTGGCGGTATGACCGTCAATGAGGACGGCAGCGTCAAGGCTTTGTACAGATACGGTGCGGATGATCACTGGGATCCCTACTGCTATCTGGTCAAGGACTACGTGGCAGCAGGCAATATCGCGGTGATCCAGTATCGCAGCGAATATAACTTTGGCGTCAATCTCTACATCGGCTCGGAAGGCAACGTCGCAACCGGCCCCTCCGAACACGTACAAGCGCATATTTTTGCAACCAAGGACGGCGAATGGAACTACCTTGTCGTCAACCTGAAAGATGATGCAATGTGCTATGACAATGATTCGGGCGTGTTGGGATTCTTGCGCTTTGGCTTGGACGATGCGGAAGCGGGCGATACCATTGACTTTGGCTTTGTTGCATTCTTCGCAAATATCACGGAAGCTGCCAACGTGCTGCCCGTATCCTTGCCTGAAGAATAAAGCTTGACTTGGAGACAATCAACTTTTTAACATGATGAACGAGGTTCAAGACCTCCTTCCTTATTAAGCCGGTTTTATTAATGAAAGGAAAAAATATGAAAAGATCATTTTCTATCACATTCATGGCATGTATGCTTGCCTGCGTTATGCTGGCGTGTGCGCTTGTGGCTTGCGTTTCGGAAGGATCGGGTGAGGATCCCACCGATTCGGAGCAGACTACCGACGCTGAAACCGAGGGCACGACCGGAGGAGAGACCTCTTCCGAAGAAATCACCACCGAGCCCATTATTCCTGAGATCAAGTCGGTCATTGCAGACTTTAATGCGGTGGGCGCAGATGAACTCAAGGGCTATCTGACCGGTGCAAATCAAGTCAACGTATCTGTTGAGACCGATGCGGAGGGAGAGCAGTATGTCGTGCTTTCCACAAGCATAGCAGGTGCAAACGACCCCTGTGTCAACTTCAACTTCAAGAAATTCTATAAGGCAGCGGGCATGAGTGCTGTCAAGGCAGACGACTATAAATACGTCGTGCTCAAGGTCAGAAACGTCAGCTGCAACATGGGCTCGTTTGAGCTGTTCTTCTATTCCGGCTCAACCGGCGGTGCATCGGGCAGCATGGTCACGACGTCCTCTTTTGATCTGGACAGCCACGATTGGCAGTACGTGCTCTTTGACCTCTCCTCCTTTGAAGGCTGGAAGGGCACCGTCAACGGCTTCCGCTTTGACTATA
>JAZNBB010000100.1:0-14927 GCA_045586845.1 Eubacteriales bacterium | reverse complement strand
CGCTATGAATCCGCAAAGCAGATCTACGCTAAGTACGGTGTTGACACCGAGGCTGCGATCTCCAAGCTTTCCGACATTCGCATTTCCATGCACTGCTGGCAGGCAGACGACGTTCTCGGCTTTGAGAACAACGGCCCTCTGGCCGGCGGTATCCAGACTACCGGTAACTATCCCGGCAGAGCAACCGGTCCCGATCAGCTGTTTGCAGACCTTGAAAAGGCTCTCTCTCTGATTCCCGGTACCCACAAGCTCAACGTTCACGCAAACTACGCGATCTTTGAGGATGGCGAATTTGCTGACAGAGACGCGCTTGAACCCAAGCACTTCCAGAAGTGGGTTGACTTCGCTAAGAAGCACGGCATGGGTCTGGACTTCAACCCCACCTACTTCTCTCACCCCAAGGCTAACGGCCTGACCCTCTCTTCCCCCGACGAGGAGATCAGAAAGTTCTGGGTAAGACACGGTATCTGCTGCATGAAGATCGCTGAATACTTCGCAAACGAGACAGGCTACCCTTGCGTTATCAACTTCTGGACCGGCGACGGCTTCAAGGATATTCCCGCTGACCGCATGGGTCCCCGTATGAGATACGCACAATCTCTGGACGAGATCCTGGCTTGCGGCTACGACAAGACCAAGGTTTACCCCTGCGTTGAGTCCAAGGTATTCGGTATCGGCGTTGAGTCCTACACTGTAGGCTCGGGTGAATTCGCTCTGTCCTATGCACTGTCCCGTGGTATCGTTCCGCTGTTTGACAACGGTCACTATCATCCCACCGAGGTCGTTTACGATAAGCTGCCCGCTATGCTCTGCTTCTCCGAGAAGCTGGCTATGCACATTACCAGACCTATTCGTTGGGACTCTGACCACGTTGTAAACTTCGACGACGACACCAGAGAGATGATGATGGAGGTCGTTCGCTGCGATGCTCTTGACAGAGTATTCTTAGCTACCGACTACTTCGATGCTTCTATCAACCGTGTAGCTGCTCTTGTTATCGGTATGAGAAGTGTACAGAAGGCTCTGCTTTACGCTCTGCTTTCCCCCAATGCCGAGATGAAGGCTCTGCAGGATGCAGGCAACACCACCAAGCTGATGATGCTGCGTGAGGAAGTCAAGACCCTGCCCTTTGGTGACATCTGGACCGAATTCTGCGAGAGAAACGGCGCTTGCGCTTGCTCTTGCTGGTTCAAGGAGATCGAGGAATACGAGGCAGAGGTTCTCTCCAAGAGATAATCAATTACATAAGGAATTCGGGCTGTTTCTTTTGCAAACAGCCCTTTTCTATTGACAATCCTCGTGAATCTATGTATAATATATACAATAAATCATATGGAGGTACAATATGAAAAAACTATTGCCTTTTTTGCTCGCGCTGCTTTTGCTGCTTCCCTGCTTAGCTGCGTGCAAGGACAAGCCGAACCCAGATGAGGGCTCCGACTCTGAAACAGGCACGCATGAAACTGATCCTTCAGATCCGTTGACGCTGATCAAGGATGGGGGATCCGAATATACAATCGTACGTCCTGCTGACATCAAAGCAGATGATCCTGCTTTTTTGGCGGCTGTACAATTCCGTGACACCGTGGAAAGACTGACCGGTGTCGTCCTGCAGATCGTGACCGATGACGAGACCGATTATGTGATATCTGACAAGGAAATCGTGATCGGCAATGCGCGCGGCTCTGTTTATAATGAGCATTCGGTGTACGTATCCAAAAGCAAACTTTTCATTGGAGGAGAAGCACAACTTTTGTCCGATACCGTTGCTTCATTTTTCAAGCAATGCTTCAACTATGACATCACCTCACAGGAGGACATAAAGATGGCTGAGCTTTCTATCCCCGCTGATCTTACCATGGATCAAGCGGGCAACATGACTACAGATGAGGTGCTCCGGGATACAACCGCCTGGGGGGATGCCATTACGTATGCAGACGAGATTTCAAATCTTGTGAATTTCCGCTATATCGGGATTCGCCGCGAGGTCGCAGAGATCACAAACGGGGATGTTCGTCTCATATATAATCTTGCACAAAAGGATAACAAGCAGGTAGCGGGACTTTATAATAAGCAAAACGTTCCCTATCTGACAAATACCATGGACACCTTCATCGTTACACAAGACGGCTCCAAAATGTACGCCTCTCAATCCGGCACCAGCGGTCGTGGCAATATTTACAGATTCGGTTATTATTATTACGACATTCATCTTCTCAACCAAAGCTTTTTTCCTTCCGCATACGATATTGATGAGAGTGCAGGCAGCTATGATACACTCAAAAAGGTGAGAAAGATTTCCTCGAATATGATGGAATCTGCGACCATTAAAGACGGTGTGATTACTGCAATCGTTTCAGATACGACCGACCCTTATTTCCATTGGGGCGTCAATTATCAGGCGAGTAATTATAATGCTTTGAGAATTACCATTCGCGCAGAGTATTCGACCAAAGCGTATCTGTATCTGACTGCAGGCTCTTACGGTGGGTTTAACGGTGATCAAGTCATTGGCTTCTCGATTGAGCCGGGTGATGAGTATTGCACCGTGATCGTTCCCTTGTCTGCTATTCCGGATTATACGGATAAGGTCAGCGCTTTGCGCATTGACTGTGGCGATAAGGTTGGGGAAAAGATCGAGATCAAAGAAGTCACCGCCATTAAAATCAATTCCTCTGTATCAACATCGCTCAAGCTTGACCGCAATCTGCACGTTTACGGTGATAAGCTGCACCAACAGATCCGCATTGTCGCAGAGGAAGATACTACCGAGCTTCGAGGATTCGGCTCTGTGACTCGCATTGAGCAAAGCCGCGTTGCGTCTTTGGTGATCGCAGATAAGAATGGCAAGCACACAAGCATTGACGGCATTGACCCCGCAAGCGTTGCTTACGTTGGCTTTGATCTGAAGGATGCAGGAATATTCGGCTATATTTTCCCTACAGAATCCGAATACACAGGAGAAGTCACCGTAACGCTTGAAGACGGCTGTTACGTTGTAACACAAACACGCACCCCCGACTCCGGCAGCATGAAGCAATATGACAGTCATTCTATAGGTCACCGCATATACACGGATGAGGGGCACTCCTTTGATGAGCTTGAAAGACAGGCTTACATAGAGCGTAATCCTCTGACGAATATCGAGATTGTCAACAATATCGATAACGCAAAATATGTCGGTTATAACAGCCTTGTCGGCTGCTACACCTACACACTGAACGGTACCGACTTCAACGAGGCATATTACCAAGAGCCTCAAAGACATTTCGTTGTAGATACACAGATCACCGGAGACGATTACGACAGAAGTATTTACGTATTTGCGCACACAACCACCTCGGGTGCGTTGGAATGCGGAGCTGTGCTTGATGAGGAAAACAGATTGCTGCCCATCAACGTTGAGGTTTGCAAGAACTTCAAGGGGGAATACGAGGAGCCGTTGTTTGATCCCGAGGATATGCATTACGGATATTCGATCTTCCCTGTGACTGTGAGTAAGAACCAAACGCGTCACTTCAAGTCTGTCAATCTGTACCAAAACTGGGGCAACTTCCCGCTTAAACAACTGTCCTCCATCCAGTTTATCGCCCCCTACTACCACCTCTCCTGCGGCGTAACCGAAAGCAACTGCATTGCTCCCTATTACGTCTACGGTAAAGACTACTGGACGCTGCCCGACTTCCGTGCCATGTCCTCTCCGTTGTGGTCCGGTCAGCCACAGCACACCAGTGCAGGCAGACTCTACTGGCTGCAGTACACCGATGCCCAAGGAGCTTTCTACGGAACCGAATCACAGACGGCAGATATTTCCTCTTCCGGTCCCGTTTACGTGGACATCGATATGGGCTATCTCTCCGATGACGGCAAGATCCAGGTGGATTACAGACAGGTCGAGATGGCGCAGTCCGACGAGACCAGAACCTACTACACGCTGGATCTGACGGTGCTTGAGGATCTGGAGATCAAGGATTTTGTCAACAACTTCTCGTTCTTCTCGATGGACGGACGCGCGATCGTTTATAAGAAGCTTGGTTATCTGGATGAAAACAATCAGCCGCAGACGGTTGATCTGAAGCTCAGTGAACACACCGATTACTACAAACTTGGTAAAAACGGCGCATATTTTGATTACTATATTGACGCAGATCCTACTCACACCAACACGGATTCAGTCAACATGGCAGTGATCATCAAGGACTACGACATGGTGCTTGGCGGCAAAGCCTATGACGGCAATCTAGTCCTCAAGGAAAGCTTTGACGGTGACGTCAATCTGGCAACCCTGACCGCAGACCTTGGCGACGTGACGTTGCGTGCGGGCGACACGGTACACATTGACATGATCCTGTTGCCTTGGGGTCATCCCGAAAGCACTGACGACTCCAACGTACTGGGTGTCAGAGAGGATTCGGTACTCTCCCCCATCAAGACCGAGGCAAGCGTTGGTACTGTGATTGCAGACACCTATCTGCCCACCGTTACTGCAAAGGACAACGTTGCAGAATTTACAGTCAGCGATGGCGGCTCTGCCATTTACGCAGTTCGCGTATACGGTTTTGATACTTATACCAAGCCCACCGTTCAAATCTTGGAAAACGGCTCTTGGGTAGACTACGACTTCCAGCATCACGATTACGACGGTTATCTGTCCTTCCGTGATGACGACGGAACCTACTCTTACGCTTTCTCATTCGAAATGACGGAGGGAAAAGCACGTACTTTCCGCGTGTCGCAATAACAGAGAAATAAACATAGGACAGAGAGTGTTTCGCTCTCTGTCCTCATTTCTATTTTCAAAAACAACATCTTCCTAACTTTCTGAGTAGCCGCATTGTTTTGGGTTGGTTTTATTGTATCCGCATCTTAGTTCATAGCTCAATCCAAAATCTTTTCAAATCTCTGTCATTGTCCGGTTCGTGTACCGTGGATTCATAAATCCCCCCGTTTGCAAGAATGGTCTTTTCACTTCCTATATTACCGTCAAGACAAGTAATCAGAACTTTATCAAGTCCGATCTCGTGACAGAATGGAAGTGCCATTCGCAGCATTTCTTTGGCATAGCCTTTGCGTCTTTCGCTCGGTCTTACGGAGTATCCGATATGACCTGCGTACTTTTCAAGGAAATCATTAAAGCGGTGCCTTACCTGAAGCATTCCTACAAGTCTGTTGTCGCTCTTACGAATGAAAAAAAACTGTGTGGCTGGAACCAAGTGGGAAGGAACGGTTTGCGGATCTTCGTAATCTGCGCATATCTTTATGTATTCTTCGGGATCCTCAAATCTTCTGAGAGGTCCTGTTCCGTCCATAGAGTCGCCCGCATCAAGAAACTCTTGTCTGTACTCTACAATCTGACTTGCGTAATCATTCGTCGGACGTATCAAAATAAACTCTTCCATCGTGTGTTCACCTTTACTATTTCAAATCATATAGCTGCTTGTAGCTGATTACAGCAATATTTTACCAAAACCAAATGTAGATTAGCAAGACGCAGCGTTTTCCTCCCGCAAGGTTTTGCTATGCTGCTAAGCCAAACAAGCCTTTGACCCAATTCCATGCTAACTCAATGATACCATACTGATCCAGCACGTTTTTGACGCCCAGCAGGCACAGGACAATACCGCCCGCAAGCTGCGCTTTTTTTTCGTATTTATCGCCAAAGATATTACCGATCTTGACACCGAGTGCAGAAAGCACAAAGGTGATCACGCCAATCAAGGTGACGCTGAGCAGCACCTTGGAGAAATTCATATCGGGACGTAAGCCATATCCTACACCGACGACCATTGCGTCAATACTGGTGGCGACCGCCATGGGAAACATAATGCGTGCGCTAAGTGATGCATCCCTATCACAACAGGAGCATCCCTCCTTTTTGCGTTCAAGGGCTTCCTTGATCATGCCACCGCCGATCAGCACAAGCAGCACAAATGCGATCCAACCTGTGAATAATTCGAGATATTGACCAAAAAATTTATTGAGAATGCCTGCCAAAAGAAATCCGAGTGCAGGCATGAGTGCTTGAAATGCACCGAACCAACCGCCGACGACGGCAGCTTTACACAAGGTCGCCTTTTTCATTGACAGGCCCTTACAAATTGCCACAGCGAATGCATCCATTGCAAGTGCCACAGCCAAAATCAAAAGTTCAATTATCATGATTCTCTCCGCAACTTATATGCAATATTTGTCCATGAAACGACTCTACCGTCGTATCATAATATTTTTCCTGAAAATAGATTTCTTTGCAGATATCAAGCACATCATAATCGGTATCGGACAGACAAGCTACCAGCTTATCCTCTACGTCGTCCGCACGGTGCACAATAGCGATCACTTTACCCGAAAAGCGATCTATAGACGCGGTCACGCCAAGGCAGTACACGTCAAGCTCCTCACCGTCACCGCCAAGCACGCCCGGGATATAGCCGTAATTAACGGGATACACCAGCGTTTTGTCGCCCTTGGTATGCACATATCCGATCGGTCGATCAATCATTGCATCGATCTGTTTGCCAAGGTATGACCACACCATAGCTTTGCGCAGTATATGGGCGATAAAATCAGCCTTGGACGCGGTATAAGCCTCACGGTCATTCGGGTACTTTTGCGCAAGCGTTTTCTTGAGTGCAGCGTAATCGTGCCTCACATGGTCAAAGGAACGCAAATAGTCCCTGAAATTGACGTAATTTCTCCATTCCATGCTCATGTACTGCACCACGTGAATATGCGCGCATCGCGTCTCCGCTTCTCCATCCACAAACAGCATATTGTGACTATCATCGTGCGAGGGTCTGTGAACAAAACCAGCGCACTGCAATTTATCTATGATCTGCTTATCAAAAGATTGTACGCCTACCGAAAGGTCAATAATAGGTTTGGCGCAAAGCCCGGGGACCGATGTGCTGCCCACGTGCTCGACTGCAAGCATGCTATCCCCTAAGGCTGTCTTGATACGGCTGCAGTATTTTGCACCTATATCAGCCCACAAATGGTCGTATTCGCTAAGCTTTACCGTGCCTCTTTCCAGTCCGATCATACTAATCTCCATGCCGCCGGGCGGCGGCTCAAATAATTTTGGAAACTTCACCGTGGAGCTTTGCTCCAAAAATGGGCCGGGTCCCATTTTTAGGTGAAGTTTAGGCGTGAATAGTAGAGTGCAAAGGAAATGCAACGTGAACTTTCACGCTATCCTCCCTATGTACAAATCCTACATATTGTATCACAAAATGCACTTAAATGTGTGGGGTTTACAAATTGTTTACAATAAGTATTAAAAAACTCGTGCACTTTACTTGACTAAAGTGTTGCTTTGTAGTATAATTCTTTTATCCTTTTATTTTGGGGAGGATTTTTTGATGGTGCTTAATCAATACGCAATGACTCCTGCCGAGCAGACTGTGGCAAAATGCGCAGAGCTTTATGCACAATACGGTTACCGCAGGTTTACCATGAACAAATTTGAGGACTATGTCCTGTATGCTGAAAACAAGAACTTTTTGGTAGATGACAGACTTCTGACATTTACCGACGGATCAAGACTGAAGGCACTCAAGCCTGATATCACACTTTCGATCGTCAAAAGCCTTACGGCAAGTCCCAATCTGCCTCTTAAAGCATTTTACAACGAAACGGTCTATCGCGTCAAAAAAGGCGAGAAAGAATTCAGCGAGCTACATCAGATGGGGCTTGAACTGATTGGCGACGGCAGCGTTTACGCAACAAGTGAGGTACTTTCGCTTGCCAAAACCTCGCTGGATGCGATCGATACACAGAATATACTTGATATTTCTCACATGGGCATTCTTATGCCGCTGATAGACAGCGCTTGCAAGCAAGGAACGGATCGAGAGCAATTAATCTCACTGATCACGCAGAAAAATGCTGATGGTATCGCCGCGCTGCTTGGAGCACATCATCCTCTTGCAACGTTAGTCAATTCTTATGCACCAATCGGACAGATGATCCCGGAATTACAAGCTATGTTACCCGATATGCCTGCAGTAAAAGAGCTTTCAGAGGTTGCAGACGTGCTTTGCACGATGGGTCTTGACAAGGGTATATATCTTGATTTTTCGCTTATGCACGATTTCGGCTACTATAACGGTATTATTTTCAAGGGCTATATCAAAGACGTACCCGTCGCTGTACTTTCGGGCGGACGATACGATCCCCTGCTCGATCGCTTTGGCATGACCGCTGCAGCACTCGGCTTTGCGATTTATCTGGACTATATCCGCTACACCGAAGCCCAGCGTGATGCAGACGTTTTACTCTTGTATTGTGCTGACGATACGGCAGCTGACACCGCGCGTGCGGTCAAGATATTGATTGAGCAAGGCTATTGTGTGCTTGCAGCCCAATATTTGCCGGAAAATCGCAGCTTTGTCAAGGTATTCAACGTGAAGGAGGTGCTCGCATGATCAAAATCGCATTGCCAAAAGGCAGGCTTGGCGACAAAGTGCTCGCTCAATTCGAAGCAGCGGGCTATGCCTGCCCCGAGATTCACACACCCTCCCGTAAGCTTGTATTTTCAACTGATAAGGTTTCCTACTTTTTTGTAAAGCCCTCCGACGTGCCGATCTACGTAGAGCGCGGCGTGGCTGATATTGGCGTTGCGGGCAGCGATATCCTCATGGAATATGAGCCGGACGTATATTCCCTCTTGGACCTGGGTATTGGCAAATGCCGTATGTGCATGGCAGCCAAGGCTGAATTTGAGGATGATTTCGGACGCCCGCTTCGCGTAGCGACCAAATTTCGTAACGTCGCCTCCAAATACTACAGCTCGCTTGGAAGGACCATTGATATCATCAAGCTGAACGGCTCTATTGAGCTTGCTCCCATTCTCGGTCTTTCGGACGTGATCGTGGATATTGTGGAAACGGGCACTACACTCAAGGAAAACGGACTTGTGGTCAAGCAGGAAATCGCACCGATCAGTGCAAGGCTGATTGCCAACAAGACCTCGTACAAATTCAACAGCGCACAGATCACTGAGCTGCAAAATAAGCTGCAGGAGCAAAGAAAGGACTAAACGCCATGATTCGTATATACGATTTTAACGCGGTTTCCGATGAGGAGATATTCAACCGTTCCGAGGATGCTTTCAACGTAGAAGATGCCGTTACAGAGATCATTGCAAACGTCAAAGCGCAAAGGGACGCTGCACTATTTGCTTATACCGAAAAATTTGACAAGGTGATACTTGATGCACTTCAGGTTTCCGAACAGGAGATCTCCGATGCATTTGCGGGCAGCGATCCCGATTTTATCCGCGTCATGCGCGACGCTGCCGCCAACATTGAGGCTTACCACAAAAACCAGGTGCGCCAAGGCTTTGAGATCCAAAAGGACGGAGGCATTGTACTTGGACAGAAGATCACTCCTCTTGCCAAAGTCGGCATTTACGTGCCGGGCGGTACTGCTGCATACCCCTCCACCGTGCTTATGAACAGTATTCCCGCAAAGCTTGCGGGCGTAGGGGAGATCGTCATGGTCACTCCCCCCATGCGTGATGGACGCGTCAATCCCGCCATTCTCTGCGCTGCAAAGATCGCAGGTGTAGATAAGATCTTCAAGATCGGCGGTGCACAGGCGGTTGCGGCATTAGCTTATGGCACGGAGTCAGTTCCTGCAGTGGATAAGATCGTTGGTCCCGGTAACGCGTTTGTAGCCGAAGCTAAGCGTCAGGTTTACGGCAAGGTTGCCATTGACATGATTGCAGGTCCTTCTGAGATTTTGGTACTTGCTGACGGTAAATCCAATCCTGCATTTGTTGCCGCCGATCTGCTTTCACAGGCAGAGCACGATAAGATGGCAAGCGCAGTATTGGTAACTGACAGCGAGCAGCTTGCTCTCGCCGTACAGGCAGAGGTGGAGCGTCAGCTCTCATTGCTCCCCCGTGAGCATATCGCGCGCCCCTCGATCGACAACTTTGGCAAGATCATCGTGTGCTCCGATCTGTGGCAAGGTATTGAGGTTGCCAATCGCATCGCACCCGAGCATCTTGAGATCTGCGTGGACAATCCTTTTGACTACCTTGACAAGATCGAAAATGCAGGCTCAGTATTTCTTGGAAGGTACTGTCCCGAAGCGCTTGGCGACTATTACGCAGGCACTAACCACACTCTGCCCACAAGCGGTACGGCGAAATTTTCAAGCCCCTTGTCGGTTGATGATTTTATCAAGAAGATCTCCTACACCTATTATGACCAAAACGCTATACAGAAAGCGGCGCCCGATATTGCCCTGTTTGCACGTAAGGAAGGCCTTGAGGCACACGCAAGAAGCGCCGAAATCAGGATAAAGTATGAGTAAATATTTTTCCCGCAAGCCGGGTGAGCTTCAGGCTTACATACCGGGTGAACAGCCGCGCAACGTACAACAGCTCATCAAGCTAAATACCAACGAATCGCCTTTTCCGCCTGCTCCCGAGGTTATCGACGCAGTTGTTGCTGCAACCCAAAAGGCAAACTTGTACTGTGATCCCACCATGCTTGCGCTCAGGCAGGATCTTGCAGATATTTATGGGTTCTCGCCCGATCATTTTACACTCGGGAACGGCTCAGACGAGCTTTTGTCTTTTGCTTTTTTGGCGTTTTGCAACGAGGAGATCGGCGCAGCTTATGCAGATATTACCTACGGCTTTTACAGCGTACTTTCGCGCTTATATGCAACAGACACCAAAATCGTACCGCTGGACAAACAATTCTGCATCAATCCAAGTGATTATGCAGGTCTTGGCAGAACCATCTTTATTGCTAATCCCAACGCACCCACCGGCATTTCCCTTTCACGTTTGCAGATTGAGCAGATCCTACAGGCGAATGCCGATCATGTAGTGGTGATAGATCAGGCTTACGTGGATTTCGGCGCAGAATGCTGTATTCCCTTGGTGGAAAAGTACGATAATTTGCTTGTGGTCAATACATTCTCCAAATCCCGCAGCTTTGCGGGCGGAAGAGTTGGCTTTGCGGTAGCGCAGCCTGCTCTGATAGCAGACTTGGAAACCATTCGCAACTCCATCAACCCATACAACGTCAATTCTCTTTCACAGGCTGCCGCTCACGCGATCCTGCAGCATAACGATTATTATATCCATAATTGCAAAATCATCGCGCAAAATCGCCAATATCTGACTATGCAGCTTGATGCACTCGGCTTTACCACACTTCCTTCTGCAACCAATTTCGTATTTACAAAGCATCCCGACATTTCCGGCGAGCAACTGTACTTACAGCTCAAGCAACGGGCTATTCTCGTGCGTTACTTTAACGCTCCGCGCATTCACGATTATTGCCGTATTACGATCGGTATGCGTGAACAGGTTGACGCTTTATTGGGCGCGATCCGATCCATACTCTGAAAGGAGCAAACCTTATGAGAACTTGTGAAATTAACAGAAAAACCAATGAAACGGATATTGCTCTTACTATCAACCTTGATGGCACTGGAATATCCGAGATCAACACCGATTGCGGCTTCCTGACACATATGCTGACCTTGTTTGCAAGACATGGCGGTTTTGACTTGACGCTGACTTGTAAGGGTGACAGTGAGGTTGATTTCCACCACACTGCCGAGGATATCGGTATTTGTCTTGGACAGGCTTTTGCAAAAGCACTTGGCGATTGCAAGGGTATTTACAGATACGGCGATATTATTCTGCCAATGGATGAGACACTGATGCTTTGCGCTGTTGACATCTCGGGGCGTCCGTATCTCGGATACGGTGTAAACATTCCCGCTGCGCGTGTAGGTGACTTTGATACAGAGCTTGCCGAGGAATTTTGGCTTGCATTCGTGCGTCATGCCAATCTGACACTGCACCTGCAAATGCTTGCGGGCAAAAATTCGCACCACATCATTGAAGCAGAGTTCAAAGCAGTTGCACGCGTGCTGGCAAAGGCATGTGCCATTGATGCTGCAAAAGCAGATCAAATTCCTTCTACCAAGGGTGTATTATGATTACGATCATTGATTATGGCGTGGGAAATTTGTTTTCCCTTGCCTGCTCGTTCGAAAAGATCGGCGAGCAAGTACAGATCACGTCAGATGCGCAGACCATTTTGGCAGCCGAAAGGATCGTACTGCCCGGTGTAGGCGCATTTGAGGACGCGGCAAATAAGCTAAGACAAAGCGGGCTGGATCAAGTCGTCAAGAAAAAGGCAGCTGACGGCACACCGATTCTCGGCATCTGCCTTGGTATGCAGCTGCTTTTTGATACGAGTTTCGAGTTTGGTAAGCACGAGGGACTTGGATTGATCCCCGGGCAGGTCTGCCCGATTGCCCCTGTGATCGGTGACCTCAAAACACCGCAGATGGGTTGGAACGCACTAACTTTTCCAAATGATAAGCCCAAGCACCCCATTTTCAAGTACACCTGCGAGGGGGATCACGTGTATTTCGTACATTCCTATGCCGCAATGCATTGTGAGGAGTCTGTTACGGCGCTGACCGAGTACGGCGCTATGCTGACCGCAGCCGCTTGCCGCGGTAACGTTTGCGGCACACAATTTCACCCCGAAAAAAGCGGTCGTGTTGGGCTTGATATTTTGCGTGCATTTGCAGAATTTTGCCCCAACTGACCCAAGGAGGTTTATATGATTCTTTTTCCTGCCATTGACCTCATCGGCGGCAAGGCGGTTCGCCTGACCAAGGGTGATTATTCGCAAATGACAGTATACAGTGATAACCCTGTCGGGGTTGCGCAGTCGTTCGAGGCTGCGGGTGCTACACATATACACGTGGTCGATCTCGAAGGCGCGCGTGACGGCACGACACCTAATTTTGAAACGGTTTCGGCTATCATCAAGGGCACTTCCCTCAAATTAGAGATCGGCGGCGGCGTCCGCGATATGCAGACGGTGGAAAAGTATTTGAATGCGGGCGCGTTCCGCGTCATTCTCGGCACCGCCGCGCTGACTGATCCGGCATTTCTCAAGCAAGCAGTGACTAAGTACGGTGAAAGAATTGCGGTGGGCGCAGACCTGCGCGACGGTATGGTCGCCACACACGGCTGGCTGCAGACCTCAAGTGTTTCGGGTGCGGAGTTTATCCGTTCTATGCAAGAGATCGGCGTGCGCGTCATCATCTGCACCGACATTTCAAAAGACGGCGTGATGGGCGGCACCAATCGCGCCCTGTACGAGTCGCTGAGAACCGAATTTCCGCAAATGTGCTTTACCGCATCGGGCGGAATTTCGGATATTGAAACTGTCAAGACACTTGCCGATATGAATATGTACGGCGCGATACTTGGCAAGGCTCTCTACACGGGTGCGATCGATCTTGCACAGGCTGTGCGGGAGGTGTCGCAATGATCACCAAACGCATTATTCCCTGCCTTGATGTCAAGGATGGCAGAGTGGTCAAGGGCGTCAACTTTGCAGGACTGCGCGACGTCAACTCCCCGGTGGAGCTTGCCAAATACTACAGCGACAATGGTGCTGACGAGCTTGTTTTTTACGATATTGCGGCATCTGCTGCAGAGCGTGCGCTGTTTACCGACATCCTGACAGAAACCGCCAGAGAGGTTTTTATCCCGCTTACGGTGGGCGGCGGCATCAATGCGCTTTCGGATTTTGAGCGCGTGCTCGCCTGTGGCGCAGATAAGGTCAGCGTCAACACCGGTGCGATCAAAAATCCGGATCTGATCTACGACGCAGCCCGCAGATACGGCAGCCAATGCGTAGTGTTATCCGCTGACGTCAAACGCGTTGATGGAGTCTTCCGCATTTTTGCTAAGGGTGGACGTGAAAACACCGGAATTGAAGCGTTAGAGTGGATCAGACGCGCCGAACAAAATGGTGCGGGAGAGATCGTGGTTAATTCGATCGACACGGACGGTGTCAAGCAAGGCTTTGACCTTGAAATGCTGGAACAAGTTTGCAACACGGTCAAGATCCCGGTCATAGCATCGGGCGGTGCCGGCAGCATACAGGACTTTATTACCCTATTTCAATCGGTACCCGGGGTGGATGCGGGACTTGCCGCATCGGTATTCCATTTCGGAGAAATCAAAATCCCCTCGCTCAAGCAGAGCTTGCATGAGCAAGGGATCATCGTGAGGTTATAATATGTTAGAAATCAAAGATTTGAAATTTGATCAGAATGGGTTGATCCCGGCAATCGTCGTAGATGCCAAAGACGGCAAGGTACTCATGCTTGCATATATGAACGCAGAAAGCCTGCAGATCACCATGGACGAAGGTACGACCTGCTTCTGGTCGCGCTCCAGACAAGAGCTTTGGAGAAAGGGCGAGACTTCCGGAAACAAGCAGCACGTGCTGTGCATCAAAGCGGACTGCGACCGCGACACGCTGTCCGTGCTTGTTACCAAGGATGGCCCCGCTTGCCACACGGGCGCGGAGGCCTGCTTCAACGATCTGCTTTACACAAGCGGCACGGAAGCCCCCTTCTCGCTGAATACGTTGGAAGCCCTGCTTGCAGACAGACGCGAAAAGATGCCGGAAGGCTCTTATACCACTTACCTGTTTGCCAAGGGTATGGATAAAATTCTGAAAAAAGTCGGCGAGGAATCCACCGAGGTCATCATCGCGGGCAAGAATCAGGATAAGGCAGAAGCCATTTACGAGATTGCAGACCTTGCCTACCACGTCATGGTCATGATGAACGAAATGGGCATCTCGGTCGACGAGGTCAAAGCAGAGCTTGCGTCCAGACACATCATTGACCATAAGGTCAAGCAGGAGAAGATGAAATAACGAAAAGGAACTTGCCGATGGGTCTGATGAATTAGCGGAGAAATAACACGGAGATTGTATCAAAAGCAATCTCCGTGTTCGCTCTTCTCACATAAAAAGACATCAACCGTAGGGGGCGACGTCCCCGACGCCCCGGATGAGCATAAACTAACTTTTTTCAATGCACAAGTTAGTTCGTGCCTGTCCGGGGCGTCGGAA
>JAZNBB010000099.1:0-41449 GCA_045586845.1 Eubacteriales bacterium | reverse complement strand
TTGCCCGCGCCCGCACCGATAGCCTTCTTTCCCGAGGAAAGAACTGCCTTTACGACTCCGGGGCCTCCCGTGCAGACGAGAAGCTTGATGGAGGGGTGCTTGTACATTACGTTAGCGGTGTCAAGCGTGGGCTTGACTACGCTTGCGACCAGCACCTCGGGGCCGCCTGCGCTGTGGACCGCGCGGTTAACGAGGTCGACTGCGTAGTTGGAGGTAGCGATCGCGCCGGGGTGGGGGTTGAATACGACTCCGTTTCCTGCGGCGATCATACCGATACTGTTACAAATTACTGTTTCGGAGGGGTTGGTTGAGGGAGTGATCGCTCCGACGACTCCGAAGGGAGCCATTTCGGTGAGGGTAAGACCGTTGTCACCCGTTCTCGCTTCTTCAACTATATCCTCTGTTCCGGGGGTCTTGTCCGCCACGAGAAGATGCTTTGCATACTTGTGGTCAACTCGGCCCATCTTGGTTTCGGCAACGCCCATCTCTGCGAGGATCTGCGCCTCGTCGCGAGTGTAGCGGCGGATCGCCGTGATGATCTTTTCTCTGTCTGCTACGGACATTGAACGGACGGCTCTGTATCCTGCGTTAGCGACCTCGATGGCTTCCTCCATCGTTTCGTAAACGCCGATGAGCTTGCGTCCTTTATACTGTGTGGAATCCCACGGCTTACCCGAGGTTGTGGGTGCGGCGGGGGATTTGATCTCGGACACGACTCTTGCTACGATAGCGTTGATCTGTGCCTCTGTGAGATTCATAGCCATATTTTTCGGACGCTCCTTTCGATAATTTTCCTGAAGCCTCGCCGACGATCATCGGCAAGCCTCACTGTCCTATATTATAATGTAGATTTCGGATCACTTACCGAGAGCAGCGATTACCTTTCTGGTGATCTCTGCAACGAGGTCGTCATTTGCGGGAGCAGAATGAGAACCGCAGTCACACTTGCCGTCAGCGCACTTGCAGTTTGCAGTGCCCTTGTTGGGGCAGGACTTACATCCGGGATGCTTGCCGGGGAGACCCATCTTCTTACGGAGCTCCATAAGTCTTTCGAGCTCGTAGCAGGAGATCTCTTCGATGTGTGCGTTCTTGCCTACGCCGATCTGACGAGCGTAAAGGTTGATCTTTGCGTTGAACTCAACCTCTTCCATAGTGAAGCAAGCGCGGAGCAGGGTGTTACCAACGGTCAGAGCACCGTGGTTCTTCAGCAGGAATGCGTCGTGCTTCTGGATGTAGGGCATGAGGGACTCGGGAATCTCCATGGTGGAGGGCATACCGTAGTCACAGGTGGGAACGTTACCGATGGTCAGAATAGCCTCGGGCAGGATGTACTGGTCCAGCTCAACACCTGCAACGGTGAAAGCGGTAGCCACAGGGGGATGAGCGTGAACGACGGCACCTGCGTCGGGACGCTCCTGATACACTCTCATGTGCATCTTGATCTCGGAGGAGGGGTTGAGCTTACCGTCGATCTTGTTGCCGTCGCCATCGATACGGATGATCATGTTGGGGGTCATGTAGCCCTTGGATACGCCGGTGGGGGTGCAGTAGTACTCGTTGGGGCCTACCTTGACCGAAATGTTACCGTCGTTAGCTGCTACGAAACCGTGATCGTAAATTCTCTTACCAATGTCGCAGATTTCTTTTTTGATTTCGAAGGGAGATTGTGCCATAATTTTGTGTATCCTTTCAATAAAAATTTTTCTATGTAGGGTGGCGGCACGCGATCGCCGCCGAGGGGGCTTTTGTTACTTGACGAGAGCCTGGGTGTCCTTGGCGATCATGAATTCCTCGTCGGTGGGGATGACCAGCACCTTGGTCTTGGAACTCTTAGCGGAGATCTCGCAGTTCGTACCGCGCGGGAAGTTCTTGTTGGCATCCTTGTCAAACTCTACGCCGAGATATTCCATATCGGTGGCAATGCGCTCTCTGATACGGAAGTCATTTTCGCCCATGCCTGCGGTAAAGACGATCACATCCACGCCGTTCATGACTGCAGCGTAAGAGCCGATGATCTTTTTTGCGCTGTGCGCGAGGACATCAAGGGCCAGCTGTGCGCGGTGATCACCTGCCTCTGCAGCGTCCCAGACGTAACGTGCGTCGTTGGAAACGCCGGAGATGCCCAAGAGACCGGACTTCTTGTTGAGCGCGTCGTTGACTTCCCCCACGCTCATACCGGAGTTGGTGCAGATATATTCGATGATCGAGGGGTCGATGGTGCCGCAACGCGTACCCATAGGCAGACCTTCCTGGGGAGTGAAGCCCATGGAGGTATCCACCGCCTTGCCGTACTTGACGGCAGAGATGGAAGAGCCGGAGCCGATGTGGCAGGTAACGATCTTGAGCTCCTCGATCGGCTTGCCCACGAACTTAGCAGCTTCTGCTGCAACGTAGCGGTGGGAGGTGCCGTGGAAGCCGTAGCGGCGAACACCGTACTTCTCGTACCACTCATAGGGGAGTGCATAGATATATGCCTTTTCCTCAACCGTGCTGTAGAAGGACGTGTCGAATACGCCGACCATGGGAACGCCGGGCATCAGAGCCTTACAAGCGTTTACACCTTTGATGGCGGGAGGTCCGTGCAACGGGTTGATCGGGATGATGGACTCAATATAATTCATCTCTTCATCACCCAGGATGCAGGACTGCTTGATTTTGCCGCCGTGTGCAAAACGGTGACCGACTGCGGTGATCTCGCTGACATCTGCGATAACGCCCCATTCGGCATCGGTCAGCAGTTGCAGAACCAGAGCAATTGCCTCGTTATGGGTGGGCATGGGATAGTCCGCCTCATACGTGGGCTTGCCGGGACGCTTGTGCGTGATCGCACCGGTCAGGCCGATCTTTTCGCAAAGACCTTTGGCGAGCACCAGATTCTCGTCCATATCAAAGAGCTGATACTTGAGTGACGAGCTTCCGGCATTGACGACCAGAATCTTCATAGAAATTCCTCCTCGGGTTTTTAAATCTTATTCAAGATATATTATATCAAATATGGATAGCAATTGCAATATCTACGCAAAAACTTTTATTTCCGAATTTTTCATAAAATTTACGGTCGGTTTTTATGCAACATTACCACTGACAAAAATTTGTCAAAAAATTCCGCAATATTATAGAAAAACACTACATTTAATTATATAAAACCAAATTGTTCGGTTAAAAATTTAACAACCGAAGTGACAAAAAAATAACAATCCCGTCGTAGTGAAAACAAGGCTTTGTCGTGCGTGCATTGTTCAAACCGCCCAAAGGGAAGAAAAAGAGCGAAACGCTCTTTGATGTGTGCCTTGCGTACAAAAAACGCGCGGGCGTTTTGCGCGAAAACTTTTCGGGGAAAAATGTGTAAATCCTCTTGTAAAAGGCAAAAAACTCTGCTATAATAATCATGGAGTATTGTGCAAGGAGGTATTTGCTGTGAGTCTGTTGATCAAAAACGTAAACGTATATCACAGCGACAGTATGCGCTTTGTGCCCGGGGCTTTGTATGCCTGCGACGGCATCATTCGGGGCGTGTACGGTGAGGGCGACGAGCTGCCGGATTTGTCCGACTTACAAGTTATGGATGGCGGCGGACGCTATCTTGTGCCCGGCCTTGTGGATACGCATACACACGGCATTGCGGGCGGAGATTTTGTCTCTGCCACCCCTGAAAAAATGGCGCAAATGGCACGCGCGTACCTGCGCGGCGGCGTAACGAGCGTTATGCCCACGCTTGCCTCCGCGCCACATAATGAGATGCTTGCAGCGGTACAGCGCATCACGCGCGCCGCGCGCGACGGCTCAGACGCCGGGATCTTCCGCGGCGTGCACCTGGAGGGAAGATACCTCAATGTCACAAAACGTGGGGCACATTCGCCCGATCTGCTCGCACCTCTTGTGCCGGACGAATTGGACGCGCTGATCGGCGCAGCCGACGGAGCCGTACACATCAGCGCCGCATTTGAATTGGATACGGACGGTTCGTTTGCTGCACGTGCGCGCTCGCTGGGCGCAACGCTGGGGCTTGCGCATACCGCCGCGAATTACGTCGAGGCTAAGCTGGCGATCTCGCGCGGTGTCAATAACTTCACGCATCTCTTCAACGCCATGCCGCCCCTGCATCACCGCGACGGCGGTGCGGTGTGTGCCGCGTTTGACTCGGATGTCTTTGCCGAGCTGATTGCTGACGGCGTGCACGTTTCGCCCGAGATGGTGGCACTGGCGTACCGAAATAAAAAGCAACGTCTGGTGCTGATCACCGACTCGATGGAGGCGACCGACTGTACCGACGGCGAATACAGCATTGCGGGTATGCCTGTGACTGTGAAAAACGGACGCGCCGTGACACACGACGGTGCCATCGCGGGCAGCACGCTGCATCTTTTGGACGGTGTTAAGAATCTTGCTGAATTTGCAAGCATCCCGTTTGCGCATGCACTGTACTGTGCAACCGCTGCGCCCGCAAAGGCGATCGGGCTGTACGATGAGATCGGTGAGTTGGCTGCAGGCAAACGTGCGGATATGTTGTTGTTGGATGCTGATTTCGACCTTTGCCGTGTCTTTTGCGGTGGAAGGGAGGCTGCACTGTGAAGCGAAATCGGCTTGACGCTGAAATCAAGGCGACAAGGCAGAGCAAACGGCAGGCAAGGGAACTGCTGGACACGGGGAATAACCGCCTGTGGATGATCCTGTCGATCTGCCTGTGGATCCTGACCGCGGGTGCGATTTATCTGGTTTGCTCGGGGCTTGTGTATGCGGCCGACGATTCTGTCTTTACCGAGCAGCCGAGCACGATTGCTATGGGGCTTTTGTTGCTTTCTTACGGGCTGATGCTGTTGCTTGCACTGTTGTTGCTTGTCCCCATGGCAGGCGGGATCATGCTGCTTGGACGGTATGTTTATGAGGGCAGGAAGCTCGAAACGGCAGATCTGTTTACGACGTTTGATACGCCGTCGCAGTATTTTATCTGCATGAGACTGGGGCTGTACGGACTGGCGCATCCTGTATTGGCGGTGGCTGTTGCTGTTCTCGGATGTGTAGCTGCTCCTGCTGCTTTGGCGGAGCTCATGATGCAAATGGGAGCAACTACTGTCTTGTCATGGGTTGCCTGTACAGGTGTGTTTGCGACAGGGCTTGCGCTGACCGGCCTGATGCTTTTTATCTGCCGAACGGCACATCTGACGGGTGCTTTTATGGCACGCGGTATGAGGTGGCGCAAGGCAAGAGCGCGCACGAAAGAACTGCTTGCAAGGAGTGGCTGCGGCTCTCTGTATTATCGGCTGAGCTTTGCCGGTCATGCGGCACTTGCCGTTGCGACCGTAGGTGTCAGCGCTGTGGCATACAGCATTCCACTTATCTTGCTTAGTAATCAATTTGCCTGCGATGCTCATAAATCACAAGAAAAATAAAACAGAAAATTGAAAAACAAACCATAAATTAACAAGAGGATATCGACATGAATCAACAAAAACCAAAGTTTTATATTACCACCGCGATTGCGTATGCGTCCAAAAAGCCGCACTTCGGCAACACATACGAGATCATCATGACCGACGCTGTCGCACGCTACAAGCGCGAGCGCGGCTATGACGTTTTCTTCTGCACGGGTACCGATGAGCACGGTCAGAAGATCGAGAACTGCGCAAAGGAAGCCGGCATCACTCCCAAGCAATATGTTGACGGAGTAGCAGGCGAGATCAAGGCGATTTTTGACGGTATGGGCGCAAGTTATGACCACTTTATCCGCACCACGGACGATTATCACGTGGCAGCCGTCACCAAGATCTTCAAGCGCTTCTACGACCAAGGCGATATTTATAAGGACAACTATGAGGGCTGGTACTGCACGCCCGACGAGTCTTTCTATCCTGCATCTCAAGTAGTTGATGGCAAATGCCCCGATTGTGGAAGAGAACTGGTCAAAGCGAACGAAGAAACCTACTACTTCAAAATGAGCAAGTATGCAGACAGACTGATCAAGCACATCGAGGACAACCCAGAGTTTATCTGGCCCGAGTCCAGAAAAAAGGAAATGGTCAATAATTTCCTCAAGGTTGAGGGCGGCTTGCAGGATCTTTGCGTATCCCGTACCTCGTTTACCTGGGGCGTGCCCACCTTTGACCCCAAGCACGTCATTTACGTGTGGCTTGACGCGTTGACCAACTATATCACCGCCATCGGCTACGATCCCGATAAGTCTTTCGAGGAGCAGAGCGAGCAGTTCCGCAAGCTGTGGCCCTGTGACGTGCACATGATCGGTAAGGATATTTTGCGCTTTCATACCATTTACTGGCCCATTTTCCTGATGGCGCTGGATCTGCCCCTGCCCAAGCAGGTATTTGCACATCCTTGGTTTATCGCCGGCATTGAAAAAATGTCCAAGTCACGCGGTAACGTGATCTATGCTGATAAGCTTGCCGAGCATTTCGGCGTAGATGGCGTGCGTCACTACGCACTTGCCGAAATGCCCTTTAACGCAGACGGTACCATCACCTACGATAACGTGATCAAGAGATACAATACCGACCTTGTCAACAATCTCGGCAACCTTGTCAAGCGCACCCTTGATATGCAAAAGAAGTACTTTGCAAAGCAGGTCGTGGCTCCTGCGGAGTATAACGATACCGACAAGGATCTGATCAATACCTGCGTGAAATGCTATAATGAATACATTTCCTGCATGGATTCCTACCACATCGCAGACGCCGTGGCAGCTGTGTTTGACCTGTTTGGCAGAGCGAATAAGTATATTGACGAAACCACACCCTGGACGCTGGCAAAGGAAGAAGCAAACAGAGAAAGATTGGGTACGGTTATGTACAATCTGCTTGAGGCGATCCGCTGGGGTGCCGTCATGCTGTTGCCCCTGCTGCCCGGTACGGCAAATGAAGTGCTTGGCATGCTGAACGCACAGGCACGCGGCTTTAACACCATCGGCACTACCGATAAGTTCTGCGGCATCGAGGCAGGCAGTGAGGTGGCTGATTCCAAGGTGCTGTTTGCAAGAGTAGACGAGGCAAAGAAGCTGGAAGAGATCGCAAAGGAGCAGGAGGCAGAGGCTGCTAAGAACGCGCCCGCGCCTGCCATAGAAAAGCCCGAGGGTTGTGCGCTGATCGGTATTGATGCATTTATGAACGTAGAGTTGCGCTCGGCACAGATCCTGACCTGCGAGAAGGTGCCCAAGGCAAAGAAGCTCTTGAAACTGACCGTGGATCTCGGTTACGAGCAAAGACAGGTTGTTTCGGGCATTGCCAAGTGGTACGAGCCGGACGCTCTGATCGGCAAGAAGATCATTTTAGTTGCAAATCTCAAGCCCGCAACGCTTTGCGGCATTGAGTCCAACGGCATGATTTTGGCGAGTGGCGAGGAAACTGTCAGAGTGGTGTTCCTTGCGGAAGATACGCCTCTTGGCGAACGCATCAGATAAATTACGAACACGGGGCTGCCGCAGACGCGTCAGCCCCGACTTCACCATACGGACTCACCAACTCATAAAAAGTTTTGGTCGAGCTTTTTCAAAAGCTCGCGGGGGCTTGGGGCAGCGCCCCGAGTCGCGCTCCGCAGAGCGCGAAACTTCTCCAACGCCGTTTTTTGGTTCTTTTTTGCGGCTACTCCGACAAAAAAGAACGGATAGAGTTTTCTCAATGTTACATGTCCTAATTCATTCCGTACTTTTTCTTGGCTATGTAGCCGCAAGAAAAAGTACCAAAAAGAACGGCGAGATAAATATTTCGCCCGTTGCGACGGGCGACGAGGGCTGCTCACCCTCGACCTCGGTCGCTTTTTGAAAAAAGCGACGTAAAAACTTTCATCATGGGCTTGCCCGAATGGTGAAAAAGAAAGGAACTCCCATGAAACTCTTTGACTCTCATGCGCATTATTTTGATCACAAATTCGACACTTTCGAGGGCGGAGCGCACGCCATTCTGACTTCGCCCGAGTTTGTCGATACTGTCGGTTGGATCGTCAATGTCGGCACAAATCCCGAAACAAACCGCCGCTGTATTGAGCAGACTGCACGCTATGAGAATATGTGGTGTGCGATCGGTATTCATCCCGAGGATTGTCAGCATTTGGATCGCTTACCCGATGACGTGCTTTCCGCGCTGTACGCGCAGCTTTGTGATCCCGAGATCCGCCGCCGCGATAAGATCGTTGCCATCGGTGAGATCGGCTTTGATTACTACTGGCAGCCGGTCAACAAAGAACTGCAGCGCACTTATTTTTCCCGCCAGCTCGACATAGCGCGTGAGCTTGATCTGCCGGTCATTATTCATGACCGCGAGGCGCACGGTGATACGCTTGCCATGGTCAAGCAATATCCCGGTGTGCGCGGTGTGTTTCACAGCTATTCGGGCAGCGATGAAATGGCAAAGGAGCTCTTGAAGCTGGGCTGGTATCTCTCGTTCGGAGGCCCCGTTACCTTCAAAAATGCAGAGAAGGTCAGACGTGCCGCAAGCGTTGTGCCGCTTGACCGTCTCCTGCTTGAAACCGACTGCCCCTATCTTTCTCCGCACCCCTATCGCGGGCAGATCAACCATTCGGGGCGTATGCGCCTGGTTGCCGAAATGCAAGCACAGCTACATGGCGTTGCATCGGAGCAGATCGCAGAGGTGACTGCGGAAAACGCTAAAAAACTATTCAAAATTGATTAATTTTGTGTAAAATCAACAAAATGGAGGGCGTAAATTTTACGCCCTCTTTGCAAAAAAATCAAGGGAATATCTTGAAAAATCAAAATGGTTCCTGTATAATAAAATAGTATGCTGTACAAAATCCAGCATATTTGCATATGAAAAACATTTGTTTTGCAATAAATCTCAAAGAAAGGTCCCGTCCCGGCATTGGTCGGGAAAAGGGAAACAAGGAACACTACCATGGCAATATTTAACACCAAGCAGATCAGAAACGTTGCGCTGATGGGTCACGGCGGCTCTGGCAAGACCTCTCTTGCGGAGTCTATGCTGTTCGTATCCGGCGGCATTGATCGTATGGGTAAGACCACCGACGGCAATACCGTATGCGACTTTGATGCAGAGGAAAAGGCAAGAGGCTTCTCTCTGTCCGCGTCTTTGGCACACGTATTCTGGAAAGATATCAAGATCAACGTGATCGATGCTCCCGGTTACCTGGATTTCGAGGGTGAAGTCAATCAGGCTGCCCGCGTTGCTGACAGCGCGATCATTATGGTCGATGGCAAGGCAGGTCTTGAGGTCGGTACCGAGCTTGCATGGGATAAGGCGTGCGCTATGGGCATTCCCAAGGCATTCTTTATCAACAAGTGTGATGATCTTGATGCACACTTCAACAAGACTTTTGCACAGCTGCACGAAAAGTTCGGCAACTCGCTCTGCCCCGTATTCGTTCCCGTCGGCAAAAACGGTAAGGACATCACCATGATCGACCTGATCGACATGAAGGCGTATGTTTACGATGACAGCGGTAAGAGAACCGAGACCGCTATGACCCCTGATCTCGAAGCAAACGCTGAAAAATACCAGGAAGTCCTCAAGGAAGCTCTTGCGGGTACCTCTGACGATCTGATGATGAAGTTCTTTGACGGCGAGGATTTCACCAAGGAAGAATCCCTTGAAGCTATGCACCAGGGCATTATTGACGGCACCATCACTCCCGTTTTCTGCGGCGCAGCTACCAGACTTTGGGGTGTTGTGGCACTGATGGATGCAATCGTTGACTCCTTCCCCAGACATACTGCAAAGAAAGTGGAAAAGCTGGCTGACGGCGAAGAGATCAAGATCGACGTTGAAGGTGCTCCCGCAATGTTCGTATTTAAGACCATTGCAGACCCGTTCCTTGGTAAGATGTCTCTGTTCAAGGTCATGAGCGGTACGGTTAAGAGAGATATGGTGCTGACCAACCTGAGAAGTGACGCACAGGAAAAGATGGCACATATTTACATCATGAAGGGTAACAAGCAGACCGAGGTTGACGAGCTGGCTTGCGGTGATATCGGTATGGTTGCAAAGCTGTCCGACACCAACACCAACGACACGCTGACCGCCGGCGGCAAGGCTTACGCTGCTACCAAGTATCCCAATCCTTATATGTGCCAGGCTATGATGCCTGCAACCGCTAAGGATGAAAGCAAGATCTCCCAGGCGATCGCAAGAATGACCGAGGAGGATCTGACACTCAAGTATGAAAACAACCCCGAGACCAAGCAGATGTTGATCTATGGTTTGGGTGATATGCACCTCAGCGTTCTCGCTGCTAAGATGAAGGGCAAGTTCGGCGTACAGATCAAGCTGGACACCCCCAAGATCGCATACCGTGAAAAGATCACCAAGAAGTGCGACGTGGAAGGCAAGCACAACAAGCAGAACGGCGGTTCCGGTCAGTACGGTCACGTCAAGGTAAGATTTGCACCCGGTGATGAGGAAGGCTTGACCTTTATCGATGCAACGGTTGGCGGCTCGGTTCCCAAGAACTTTATCCCCGCAGTTGAAAAGGGTCTGCAGGATGCTATGGCAAAGGGTATTGCCGGTTATCCCATGGTCAATCTGAAGGCAGAACTGTACGACGGTTCTTACCACGCGGTTGACTCGGATGAACTTTCCTTCCGTACCGCTGCAAACCTGGCGTACAAGAAGTGCTTAGAGATGTCCGCACCCGTACTGCTTGAGCCTGTGGGTAGCCTGTTCATCACCGTACCGGATGGCATGGTGGGTGACGTTATGAGTGATATTCCCAAGCGCCGCGGTAACGTGATGGGCATGAATCCTGCAGAGGGCAAGCCCGGTTACACGGTTGTTGAGGCGGTTGCTCCTAAGTCTGAGCTGGTATCCTACCCGATCGACCTGCGCGCAATGAGCCAGGGCAGAGCGTCCTTCGAATTTGAAGTGACAGGCTACGACGTAGTTCCTGCGAATATCGCTCAGAAAGTTATCGAAGAGAATAAGAAGGCTGAATAATAAAAAGCTGTTAAGGGCTGTCGCTTTGGCGACATCCCTTTTTGATGCTTACACCATTTGGAAAGTTCAATCGATGAAAGTTTTGATCAAACTTTTTCAAAAGTTTGCGGGTTCCAAGGGCAGAGCCCTTGGTCGCCTCCGCAGAGGCGAAATCTCCTATTCGCCGTTCTTTTTGGTTCTTTTTCTTGCGGCTACTCCGTCAAGAAAAAGAACGGAATATAATAGGATGCGTTACATTGAGAAAGGATCCTCCGTTCTTTTTGGGCAAAGAGCCGCAAAGAATAACATATTTGCTTTGCAAATCAAACGGCGTTTTTGTGGGGTGCCGTCCCACGCCCCGCGAGCTTTTGCTTGATTATGCTTTGAAACTTTTTCGTCGCTCCCGACAGGGAACGACGATTTTTTTATGCGCATTGTGATATCATATCCTCAATCAATTACGAAAGGATGCAAGACAATGGGCAGAGCGACGTTTACTTATGAGGAAACAGGCTATTTCCTCCGCATCAAACTCAAAGGCGATATCGATCACCACAGCGCCGTTGCCATTCGCAGCGGGATCGATACGCTGCTTTATAAGATCCGCCCCCGCCGTCTTTACCTCGATCTCTCGGGCGTCGATTTCATGGACTCTTCGGGGTTGGGGCTGATCATGGGTCGCTATGCGCTTATGAAAGAGATAGGCGGCGATTTGGTCGTGGCTGAACCATGCGCAGGCGTCGAAAAAGTCCTTAAGCTGGCAGGGTTGGAACGCATGGTGCGCATCGAGCGTACCTCCAACCCTTCGCAGTCCCCAAAACCCTTACAGGACAAGCCTCGCACACGGCGCGTCAGAAAGGAGGTGCTCAAATGAAGCAAAACAAATTCAACGCCAAGGTGGTCAATAAAATGCAGATCAAGCTGCCTTCGCTTTCTGTCAACGAGGGCATGGCACGTGCTGCCGCCGCCGCATTCGTCTCGCAACTTGACCCTACCGCGACCGAACTGGCTGATATTAAGTGTGCCGTGTCTGAAGCAGTTACCAACTGTATCGTGCACGGCTACCGCGACACGGTGGGCAGTGTGCGCATGACGGTCAAGTTGTGTCAGGGGCGTATCGTGCGCATCGAGATCGCGGACAAGGGCTGCGGCATTGCCGATGTCAAACAGGCGCGCCAACCGCTGTTTACCACTGACGCGGCAGGTGAGCGCAGCGGCATGGGTTTTACGGTCATGGAAAGCTTTACGGACGGCGTGCGTGTGTCCTCTAAGCCGGGCAAGGGCACGACGGTAACCATGGTCAAGGCGCTTTCCGATTTGGATATCTCTACATAACGTTGGGCAGGGGTGATAGATATCGAAAATCCGATCGCGCAGGAGCGTACCCAAAAGAACAGAGAACTGTTGATCTTGGCAGGGCAAGGAGACGAACAGGCGCTTGAACGCCTTGTGGTAGATAATATGGCATTGGTGCGCAGCGTTGCAATCAAGTTCAAGGACAGAGGGACCGAATACGAGGACCTGGTGCAGATCGGTACCATCGGGATGCTCAAAGCCATTCGCTCTTTTGATGTTGAGCGCGGCACCGCTTTTTCCACCTATGCCGTTCCCTTGATCGTGGGTGAGATCCGCAAGCATTTGCGTGACGACGGTCCGATCAAGGTGGGCAGGGAATATAAGCGTATGGGTGCGGTGTTGTTGGGTGAGCGTAACAAAATCATGGCAAGCACGGGCAAAGACCCATCTATTGGCGAGCTTGCTGTGCGTTGCGGTGTGTCTGTAGAGGATGCCGCCGTTGCGTTAGACGCGGTTGCACCCGTGTCATCGCTCTCCGAGACTGTTTATGATGACGGCGGGCTGACATTGGAGGGGACGCTGCCCGACCGCGACAGCGCAGACGAAACTGAGCATATGTTGGACCGGCTTGCGCTTTCGCAAGCAATCAGCCAGCTTGATCCGCTTTGGCGTAAAATCGTGCTGCTGCGATATTGGCGAAACATGACACAACAACAGGTCGCGGTTACGCTTGGGCTCTCGCAGGTCAAGGTATCCAGGGAGGAGAAAAAGATCATGGAACGCCTGCGCGAGCTGCTCGGCGGAGCTTGAATTTGGCTTGAAAGTAAAATAACAATTGAAAAAACAACAAAAAATTACTAAACATTGAGGAAATGTGTTTAGGGAAGGGGGATTTTCAAACGAATAACCGTAGGGGCGACGTCCTCGACGCCCCCGGGCAGGTACAAACTAACTTTTTCAACCGACAAATTAGTTTGTGCTTACCCGGGGCGTCGAGGACGTCGCCCCCTATAGTTGGTATGGAGCAAATAAAAATCGACTAAATCTTCTCAATCTTCCCAACCTTGGCTTTTTCGTGGATCTCGTAGTTCTCGCTGTACTGCAAAAGATCGATCTCGCAATCTTCGCCAATGGCAACAATACGCCCCGAAACACGTGGGCAAATGACGTTTTCGAGTGCGATTTCGTCGCCCTCAATCGACTGCTCGACCTTTACCTCGCTGTGCTTGTCTGAAAGCTTGGCAAACAAGGGAAGGCGGATTTTTTTGCTTTTACCGGGCTTTTTTGTGATCACGATCTTGCTCCCGCCAATACATCCGATTTTGCAAGGTCCGTCGGCTTCAATCTCGACAGTCTCCGCATTGAAAAGCCCTGGACAATTCACACCGCCGTGAATTCGCGCGATCTCAGCCTCGATATCACTACCAATGTTCAACCCACCCGCAACGATCAATGTGCCTGCTTTGATGTTGCCGCCGCAATGCACGCCGCCTGCAAGCTTCATCTCATCGGTCACAACGATGTCGCCGCCAATATGTGCTGAGCCTGAAACTCTCAAGCTCGCGGTAGTTACGTTGTGATCAAAATGACTACTGCCGGAAATACGAATTTTTCCGGCGCAATTCACGCTCTCGCCGTGCGCAGAGCCGGAAATGTCAAGGCTTGTGCAGCGTACAAGACCTTGCAAATATCCGCTTCCGCTGATCTTGATCGATTCATATTCTCCTGCCGGAATTTTTCCGCTACCCGAAATGTGCATATCCATAGTAATTTCTCCTTTACTTGATCAGATTAGAAAGATCGACCTGCACACCGTTCCCTTTGTCCAACGTGATGCTTTGCACGTCGGAAAGGGCAAAGGTGCGGTCTCCGTATACGGTCTTGACGGTCAGTACCGCCTGTTTTTGTGATGCTTGATTGAGCTGCCCCGCAAGTTCGTCTAAGGAAAGCTCGTCCTTTTGTCCCAAGATTAGCTCTACGCGCTCGCAGATCAGGGCTTTTGGGAAAAAAGTCTCCTGTCCCGTGACGGTTGCTTTTTTTATAAACCAATCCTCGGGGATCAGCCCCTTGCGCTTGTAGCGGTAAAGTGCACCGTACGATATGCCGTACCGTTCCAGCAGTTCTTTTTTTGATAATAATTCTTGTTCCATAAATACTCCTGCTTTGAGATGGTAACAATGTTACGCTTGCATTATAGCATAACAATGTTACGCTGTCAAGCCCTTTGGGAAAATTTGTAAAAAAAGAGCACCGCCGTAAGGACGGTGCTCAACATATTTTGTTTATCAAACTGCGTCGGAAATGACAACGATCTCGCAATCGTCGTGTCCGTTCATACACTTTTCAAATGCTTCCTCGTCATCCCATTCGATGACCATCTCCTTGAGTGCCTTTCTCTTCTTGATGAACTTCACCAAAAACACAACGCCGACTGCAACCACGGCAGCGACAGCAAGCGAGATCAGTACGATCTTCCAAACATTGGTCTTGTTATTCTGTTCCATATATGTTACCTCCGAAAAAATTATCTACACACAGTATACAGTAAAATGCGTAAAAAATCAAGTACTTTTCGATATTTTTTGATATTATTTTGCTTATTTGGACACAAAATTTTCAAACCATTCACATTTTTTAGCACCAATAACGAAAAGAGAAAAAATATTCAAAAATCTACGGAATTTGTGTGACAGATTTCGAATTTTGTGCTATAATGATTACCGGTGACAAAATGGGGAAGGGGGAAGTGTATGACGTACAAACAGATCTGTCATTTCTTACGGGCTGCAGGGGTTGAAAATGACCGAGACGAGGCAAGGCTGCTGCTTGATCATTTCTGTGGTGTGACCGGTGCGCAGCTACCCTTTCGCATGGATGAGGATTTTGCGAATGAGCAGCTTGCTGATGCCGTGCGGCGCAGACAGGCGCACGAACCTTTGCAGTATCTGCTTGGCGAGTGGGAGTTTTTCGGTTTGCCATTTGAAGTCAGTCCCGATTGCCTGATCCCAAGAGCGGATACCGAGCTTTTGGTTGAGCTGGCGATTGAGCGATTGCCCAAGGGGGCGCAATTTGCGGATTTCTGCACGGGAAGCGGATGCATTGCCTGTGCGGTGCTTGCAAACAGAGAGGATACTCATGCAACCTTGGTGGATGCTTTTTCGCCCACATTGGAAATGGCACGCAAAAATTGTGTTAAAAACGGTGTAGAGGCGCGTGCAGAATTGCTTTTATGCGATTTATTGCAGCCCTTGGCGAATATGTTTGCGCAAAAATTCGACTGTATTTTGTCAAATCCGCCGTACATTCCTACAGAGGTAGTCAAGGGGCTTGCGCCCGAGCTTGCGTACGAGCCGCAAGCGGCACTCGACGGAGGAGAGAACGGTATGTGCTTTTATGAGTGTTTTCTTTCGCAGTCCGAGTATGTGCTGAAGGATGATGGCTTTTGGTTATTTGAGATTGGTTACGACCAAGAGGATGCCATCAAGCAGCTTTCCCATCGTTTGGGCTTTGTCTGCGAGGTCGAACGCGACCTTGGAGGAAACCCTCGTGTTGCGTACGTATATAAAAGATCATAACCCGAAAAAAGGAGAAATATACATTGAACATCGTAGTTTTAATGGGTGGACTTTCGCCCGAAAGAGACGTTTCACTGACCTCGGGCTCACTGATCGCCAATGCGCTGATCAGAAAAGGGCACAGGGTGTGCCTGCTTGACGTATATCTTGGTACGGAGCTTTCCCAAAAAGGGCTTGACGAGTGCTTTTTAACACAGCCGTATCCCGCCTGCAGTGTCGGTGAGCAGGTGCCCGATCTGGAAGAGATCAAACAAATGAGCGGAAACGGCGACGCCAAGATCGGAAAAAACGTAATTCCGCTTTGCAAATATGCAGATGTGGTGTTTATGGCACTGCATGGCGACATGGGCGAGAACGGTCAACTACAGGCAACGCTTGACTCGTTTGGCATCCGCTATACGGGCTCGGGCTACGTTGGCAGCCTTTTGGCTATGGATAAGGATCTTTCCAAAAAAATGCTGATCGGCGCAGGTGTGCCCACACCCGCATGGACTTTGGTGGATCTCGCGCTTGATCTACCCACCGATGTACCGGCAGAGGTTGGATATCCTTGTGTGGTCAAGCCCTGCTCGGGCGGTTCCAGCGTAGGCGTTTCCATGGTGGATAACGCAGCGCAGCTTGCAGATGCCTTGCAGGCGGCAGCAAAGTATGAGAGATATGTGTTGGTAGAGAAGCGTATTGCAGGCAGAGAACTGACTGTGGGCATTGTGGACGGCAAGGTGCTGCCGGCAATCGAGATTATTCCCAAGGAGGGCTTTTACGACTACGCCAACAAATATCAGGGCGGTAAAACGCTGGAGATTTGCCCCGCACCTATCGACGAAGTAACGCGCGATACGGCAGCCCTGTTGACCCGCCGAGCTTTTGACGCACTGCGATTGGGCGGTTATGCACGTTTTGACTGGATGCTGGATACACAAGGTGGAGTTTGGTGCTTGGAAGCGAATACGCTGCCCGGTATGACTCCCACCAGTCTTTTGCCCCAAATGGCAGCCGCGGTGGGGATCGATTATGATTCTCTTTGCGAAAAGTTGGTGTATCTGGCACTGAAATGATTTTTAAAGGCGCTTATTCCATGTTGGAACGGGTCTTTTTTCGGCAAACTGCCCGATTTGAAAAAATGTGATTTGTGAAAAACGCAGAAAAGTGCAGGACCGAGAAAAAAGATGCAAAATTCTCTCGTCAAACGGGAGAATATATGATATAATGTAATCAAGCTTTGCAGAGATGTCATCATGGTGCAACGATTTACATGAGGAGGATAACGAGGTGAAGCTCAAAGTCTTGTGTGCAATACTGACAATGCTTATGTTGATTGGTTTGTTTTGTTCTTGCGCGGAGGGGAAGCAGACGCCGAAGGAGCCATCTGTACCTGTTGAGGATGCGACCGGGGATATTTACGAGCAAGCATTGTCTGATCTTACCGTGGATTGGGGCGGTGATGATTTTTGCGTTCTTGGCAGAAATGATGCCGGTAATTCGGTCACGGAGATCCATCGTGAGGAAGCCAGTACCGACCCTTTGGAGGATGCTGTCTATCGCCGCAATACTGCACTTTCCGAAATGTGCAAGCTTAACTACGTAACCTCATTGGTAGCATCCGTCGAGCTTCCATCCAAGGTTTCAACCGATCTGAAATCGGGCTCAAATGAATATCATATCGCGTTTCCGGACACATTGAACGCAGGCAGTATGGCAATCCAGGATATGCTCAAGGATTTCAACGATTTGGCATATATCAATTTGGACGCTCCTTGGTGGGATCAGGGTACCGCAGAGCTTAACGTTGCGGGCAGAGTCTTCTGGATGAACAGCGATATTAACTTCTTGGCACACGATGTTACATTCTTGACCCTGTTCTCTAAAGTCATGGCAGACAAGCAGGGGATTGACAATCTGTATGAGCTTGTTGATAACCACGAGTGGACGTTTGAAAAATTCTCTTCATACATCAAAGAGGTTTCCTCGGATTTGGACGGCAACGGAAAATACGATGAGGCGGATGCTTACGGCTTGATTGGTACAAGCACTATGGGATACAATATGTTTTATGCATCCAATCTGCAGTTTGTGGGATGCGATGCGGACGGTGAGCCTTACCTGGCAATGACCGACTCGGATCTGCTCAAGGCGAGCGATCTGCTTGAGCAGCTGATCGATCTGCTGTATACCGGACACAATACCTATATCGTTGATCCCGGCAAAGAGAGCGATGCTATGAATATGTTTTCCAACAATCAAGGACTTTTCTATATTGAATGTGCAAGCTATATTGTGAATCTGCGCAATATGTCGGATGATTTCGGTGTGCTGCCGCTGCCCAAATATAACAAGGCGCAGGAGCAGTATTCGACGTATGTGAACAGTGTGTCTTCGACTATGGTCGTGCCGCAGGGGCAGAAGAATTTTGAAGATATGAGTCGCGTGATCGAAACCATGGCAATACTGTCCGGCAAGTTGGTAAAGCCCACCTATTATGATTTGGTTCTTAAGAGAAAGACCGTCCGTGATGAGGATTCTCAAGGTATGCTGGATATCATTTTTTCCAACCGTACCTATGATCTTGCAAATTATTATGAAAAGATCGGCTTGATGCACGTTTTTCAGGCTTCGGTAAATGAAAAGAATCCTTCTTTTTCCTCCAAGTACAGCAAGGCTGCAAGCAGGGCGGAAAGAGAGCTGAGAAAGATCGTGTCGGAGCTTGAGAAGGTCAATTGATCAAACTTGACAGCGATAATCAATCAAGTCAGTTTATATCGAGGAGTTGAAAATGGATTTTTGGTGTAAACCGTCTGCCGAGCGGGTATTCAAGCATACCCGCAAGCAAAAAAACGACTGTGCAAGACTGTACTTGCATACAGGCAAAAATATGTTTGTCAGCGGACAGATGCTTTTGCGCGAGGTTGAGAGCGACTTTGATGTGACTGACGTGACAGTCTTGGGCTTGCCCGATGGGGTTGTTGCCGAGATCTGTGTGCAGGATTATGCCGTGTTTAATGATGGGCTGCCTTATCCGGATATTCAAAAGCCGGGGAAGAGCGTGCACGTGCCCGCCAATACCACGCAGGGGCTTTGGCTACATCTGTGGGTGCCCAAGGAAGCTGCCGAGGGCAGGTCGACCGTGGTATGCACAATCAAGACCACACGAGGAGATCTGGAAGCACATGTGATGCTGCGTATTTACCCGGTTGTGATCCCTGAACCCGCAGACTCTGCATTCGGACACGAGTATTTCTTCTGTGCGACGGGCTTTTTTCCACCCAAGGGTAGTGCATGGGAGCCGCCTGTCAAGCCTTTTTATCCCACTTATCGCTATTCCGACGAGTGGTGGGCTTTGATGAAGAATTATGCCCGTGCCATGAAGGTGTTGCGCGTCAACAGCCTCAATCTGACTCCGATCGATTTTCTGATCGACGCAGGATCAAAGCGTATTTCCGAGACCGAGTGGCATTTTGACTACACATTGTTTGACCGCTTCGTGGAGTTGTTTTTGTCCGAGGGGAGCTTTTGCTACCTGACGCTGAGTGCTCCCGTGGGTTCGGTATGGGGCAAGACCATTCTGGGCTGTGACGAGCAGGGAAAGATCGTTTGGTATGAGATCGGCAAGCCCGAGGCAGAGCATTGGGCAAGAGCTTACTGGGGCGGTATGTACAAGCATTTTGCCGAAAAGGGCTGGCTCTCCATGATGAATCTGCGCTTGCAGGACGAGCCGCACTCCACCGAGTATTGGTTCTGGGCAAGAAACATTGTAAAAGAGGTATGCCCCGGTATTCCATGCGGCGAGCCGTTGGATACCCACTCCGTTTCGGTGCAGCTGGCAGGCGCGTGCAATCAGTACGTGCCAAGACTTGAGGTGTATGCGTCCGATCCATATTTTTACCGTCAGCGACAAGAGGCGGGAGATACAGTCTGGTGCTATAGCTGCTGTTTTCCGGAGGAGAATTGGTGGCTTAACAAGTTTATCGATCTGCCGCATTCCTACAGCAGGATGATCAAGTGGGCGTGCTACTCACAGGGACTTACCGGATTTTTACATTGGGGATTTAATTACTGGGGGGACAAGACCATTTACGGCATTCAGCCCGCTGCCAGATATAAAGGCGACGGCTATATCGTATATCCCGATGTCGAGCATTTCGACGTATTGCTGTCAACAAGAGCTGTGGCAACGCGAGAGGGGCTTTACGATTGGGAACTGTTGCATATTTTGGAGCAAAAGGACGCTGCTGCGGCAATGGCAATCAGCTGTTCTGTTGCCCGTACATTTGAAGATTTTACAGACGATGCGGAAAACTTGGACGCGGCGCGTATGCGTTTGCTTGAAGCTATCTGTGAATCGTCCGTTGATTAAGAAAGGAAGATGTTTATGAAGCCTGTATGGATTGCATTGATTTCTGCTGCCGTGATTGCGGTACAGGGCGTACTGTTGCTTGCCACAAGCGCTACCGGCGTGCTGGTTATCGCATCGGTAATAACCGCGATCATGTGATGATCAAAATTGGGGGTGACGGTTATCTGTCACCCCGTTTCCACGCAAGGAGATTGTCATGAAACAGAAAACTAAGGGAAGATTTTATCTCGCGCTTGTGCTGTTCGGTCTGCTCGGACAGATCGCATGGGTGGTCGAGAATATGTACCTCAACGTATTTATCTATAAAATGTTTGCCGCCTCGCCGG
Source organism: Eubacteriales bacterium (assembly GCA_045586845.1). Taxonomy (GTDB): domain Bacteria; phylum Bacillota; class Clostridia; order Oscillospirales; family CAG-272; genus SVQP01. Next base: position 21,009 of record JAZNBB010000099.1, on the reverse strand, counting down.
GGGATATTCGTCTGATGGTGAGTGCATCTGCCATTGCCGCTACGCTGACCACCGTGTTTATGGGTGCACTTTCGGATAAGATCGGCAAGCGTCGCCTGTTTATTGCCGGTGGCTACATCCTTTGGGGCATTTCGATCTTTGCGTTTGCAGCATTGCGTGTGGATTTTATCGGTGCGATCATTCCCATGACCGTGTCTGCTGCCACCGTGGGGATTTCGCTGACCGTTGCGCTTGATTGCATCATGACCTTTTTCGGTTCTACCGCCAACGATGCGGCATTTAACGCATGGTTGACTGACAGCACCACCGAGAAAAACCGCGGTGCTGCCGAGGGGCTTAATGCCATGATGCCGCTGATTGCAATTTTACTGGTGTTTGGCGGTATGATGGTAGTTCCGGCATCACTTTCACAGGATATGCCCGCATATTGGACGTTGATGTTTTGCGTGATCGGCGGGCTTGTACTGCTTGCGGGCCTACTGGGCTTTGTTTTGATTAAGGATCCCAAGATAGAACCCGTCAAGGACGGTTATTTCTCCTCGGTGCTTTATGGCTTCCGTCCCTCTACCGTAGGAAAGCATCCGCAGCTGTACGTACTGCTTGGCGTGTTCGTGCTGTTCAATATTGCAATACAGATCTTTATGCCGTATCTGATCATCTATTACGAGGTGTCACTCGGCATGGCGGATTACGTGCTGGTCATGGCACCAGCCATCATTCTTGCCTCGGTCGCAACCGCTTTATGGGGCAGAGTATACGACAAAAAGGGCTTCAAACTGACTTGCATATTGGCTATGATCTGGCTGTGCGCGGGCTTTGCGGTGTTGTATCTTTGTCGCGGCAAGGTACTTGTATTCGCCGGCTCGCTCTTGATGATGTGCGGATATTTGTGCGGAGCTGCCGTTTTTGGCGCAAAGATCCGTGATCTGACACCTGCCGGCAAGGCGGGCAGATTGCAGGGCATTCGCATTTTCACGCAGGTGCTGCTGCCCGGTGTTATCGGTCCTTGGATCGGCGAGCTGGTGCTTGCCGATGCGGAGAAAATCGTAAATTCCGACGGCACCGAGTCGTTTGTGCCGTCTGCGGATATCTTTTTAGCTGCGCTGATCGCGGCAGCCGCGGTGCTTATCCTTGTGCTGCTGTTCAGAGACAAAAAGCAACCGCACTTGCAGGAACTGCACACGCCCTTTGAACAAGATCCCCGGGCATGGGAGGAAGAATATCCCAGACCCTCTATGCGCCGTGAGAGCTGGCAATCGCTTTGCGGTGAGTGGGAGCTTTCGGTTCAGAATAAGCATGGGACGCAGCCTTTGGGCAAAATCCGCGTGCCTTTTCCGCCCGAGAGCAGACTCTCCGGTATCAAAAGAGTGTTGAAAAAGGGTGAGAGCTGGCTGTATCAGACTGAATTTGATCTGAAATGCATTAACGACAGTCACGTGCTTTTGCACTTTGGTGCGGTGGACCAGAGCTGTATTGTCAGCATCAACGGACAGGTCGTGGGGGATCATGAGGGCGGCTATCTGCCTTTTACGCTTGACGTAACCGATCATGTCACGTCAGGTATCAACCGCTTAGCTGTGCGCGTTTCCGATCCTCTTGATCATGAACTCGCTTGGGGCAAGCAACGCCGGGACCGCGGGGGAATGTGGTATACCCCCATCAGCGGTATATGGCAGCCCGTATGGCTGGAGCAGGTGCCGGAAACCTATATTGAATCCATCAAAATTGATACCACGACCGAGAAAATGACGCTGCACGTCAAGGGTGGCAATGTGATGAAGGAACTGATTGTGCATACCCCCGAGGGTACCGAGGTGGTCAGCTTTATGGGGGACATGGTGGAATTTGCGCCGTTCAACCCCGTGCTGTGGTCGCCCGAGCATCCTTATCTGTACGAGTTTACCTTGACGTCCGGCAAGGATTGTGTGCAATCTTATTTTGCTTTGCGCACGGTCAGCGTCGAAAACGTTGCGGGTATGCCGCGTATGCTGCTCAACGGCAAGCCGTATTTCTTCCACGGGCTTTTGGATCAAGGGTATTTCCCGGACGGTATCTATCTGCCGGGCAGCCCCCAAGGATATGAAACCGATATCGTTACCGCTAAGAAAATGGGTTTCAATATGCTGCGCAAGCATATCAAGATCGAACCGCAGACCTTCTATTACCTGTGCGACAAGCATGGTATGATCGTATTTCAGGATATGGTCAACAGCGGCGATTACAGCTTTTTGGTCGATACAGCATTGCCCACGATAGGTTTTAAGCGAGGTATTACGCACAGAGTTTCCGGACGCAGAAAGCAAGCCTTCCTTGATGACAGTACAGCTACTATCAACTTGCTTTACAACCATCCCAGCGTGTGCTATTACACCATCTTCAATGAGGGGTGGGGACAGTTTGAGGCGAACGAGACTTATGACGCGCTTAAGATTCTTGATCCCTCCCGTGTGTGGGATGCCACCTCGGGCTGGTTTTGGGAAAAGCGCAGCGATGTACAGAGCGAGCATATCTATTTCAAAAGGATCAAGATCAAGCCGTGGGGCGACCGCCCCGTAGTGCTGTCTGAGTTTGGCGGTTACGCCTGCCGTGTAGAGGGGCATATTTTTAACCCCGACAATAACTATGGCTACAGCACGTATCCGACCACCGACGCCTGGCAAGCAGCAACCGAGGCACTGTACCGTGAGCAGATTATGCCCGCCATTCGCCAAAGCGGTCTGTGCGCTGCGGTGCTGACCCAGCTCTCGGATGTGGAGGATGAAACCAATGGGCTTATGACATATGACAGACAAACAGAAAAGGCAGACGCTGCCGCTATGGCAGCACTTGCCGATGAAATCTACGCCTGCTATGCCGACGCATCAGCAGAGAAGTGAGGATTGCGTGAAATATTACGCTGCCTATCTGTTTTGTCTGTTGTTCACGCATAAACCTCACCTAAAAATGGGTCATAACCCATTTTTGGAGCACAGCTCCACGGTGAGGCTTCAAAACGAGTTAGGAGATTTATTATGGAAAACAAAATGGCTTTGCCCGGACAAGAGGAAAAGGATCTGCAGGTCGCCGCGTCCGATTGGAAGTGCCCGGCGTTCAAGGTATCGGGCGTTTTCGGTTCGCACATGGTACTGCAGCGTGAGCGCCCCATCCGCATCTGGGGCTTTTCGGATACTCCCGGATCGGTCATCACGGGCGAATTTATGGGTGAGCGTGTCAGCGCAACCGTCACCGAGCAGAATACCTGGACGCTGACTTTCGTGCCGCACAGCGCGGTGTGGGAAGGCAAGCAGATGGTCATTTATGATGACCGTGGTCATAGTGCAGTGCTTGACGACGTGCTGGTTGGCGACGTGTGGATCATCGGCGGTCAATCCAATGCAGAGCATAATCTCTCCGGTTGCCTTGATTGGGCGCCCGAGCAATGGTACGATAAGGATGAGCCACTGCGCCTGTTTGCACAAACGCGTCAATATGCCTTTGAGCATCAGGACCGTTGCGCCGCACCGCAGCCTGACGTCATTTGTCCCGAATGGGGCTGGCAACTGCCTTTGGAGGATGCGGCATACGCTTTTTCCGCCATTGGTTGGTTTTTTGGCAAGGAGTTGCTGCGATATATCGATGCCCCCGTAGGTATGATTATGATGGCGGCAGGCGGTGCCTGCATCCGTGAGCTGATGCCCACGGAGCTTGCCGGCGAGCTTGGCTATACCACAACGGTCGCTGTACCGCTCGGAGGCTTTTACAATTCACTCATTCATCCTTTCGTGCCCCTGCAGTTCAAGGGACAGATCTTTTTCCAGGGTGAGAGTGAGGGCTGCTTTGCGGATCGCGCCCCCGTCTACGACATGGAGCTTAAACGCCTGGTTGAGGACGAGCGTGCACGCTTCGGGCATGATTTCCCGTTCTATAACGTGCAGCTTTCGGACTACCGCGATGAGTGCTCTACCTATTTTCCTTCCCTTGACACAGTGCGCGTCAAGCAGCTTGACGCACTTGCCGTCATTCCCAACAGTACCCTGACTCCTGCAATGGATCTCGGTTCGCCCGACGATCACCCCGACTTTGCTCACTCGCCCCGCAAGTATGAGCTTGCCATGCGTCTTGCCAAATTAGCACTTGCAAGGGAGTACCGCATTGGCAGTGAATACGAGGCGCGTGCACCCAGAGCCACGGTGGCGCAAAAATCGGCAGACGGCAGACAGATCACGGTCGCGTTTACCGATATCGGTGACGGGCTTTGTGTGTTGGGGCAGTCGCCGCGTGACAGCATCGGCCAAGAGGTCAAGGGATTTCGGGTTGGACCCAAGGGGGCGGATGTACCGGCACGCGCAGTCATCGAAACGCGCGGCTGTGTAACTGTGGACGTTCCCGATGGCGCAGACGCAAGTGTAGTATCGTATGCATATTCCATTCGTGTCTCAGTCGAGTATGCCGATTTGCGTAACGGTAACAATCTGCCCGCGTTTGCATTCTGTCTGCGTACGGAATAAAAAAGTGATTGACAACCAATCATTTTTGTGTTACAATACCTTGAATTTATCCCAAAGGTGCAAAAAAGGAGATATTATGGCGAATTACAGAAGAGGCAGAATCAACGATGAGATGCAAAAGGAGCTGATGGTCATTCTGCGCAGTGTCAAAGACCCTCGCGTCAGCGATGCGTTTGTCAGCGTCACGGCGGTGGACGTCACACCTGATCTCAAGTTTGCAAAGGTGTATTATTCCTGCCTTTCGGGCAATAAGAAAGATGTGGCAAAGGGGTTGCGCCAGGCAAGCGGATATATGCGCACGCAGCTGGCAAGAACACTTAATTTGCGCATGACGCCCGAGTTGACCTTTATTGAGGACGCCTCGGTCGAGCACGGCGCGCGCATTGCAAAGATCCTTGAGAACATCGAATTCCATGACGAAGTGTTAGAAGACGGCGAGGACGAATAAAAATTTGAATTCCGCTGAATAAAATATCCTTCCCGGGGAAACTATAGGCTTGTCACATGACAATCTGTAGAAAAGGGAAGGATATTTTTATGTATAGGTATCAGAGAATACTTACGGGCGGGATCATTTTACTGTTTTTGTTGGGGCTTTTCAGTGTGCTGCCCATTCACGGGGAGCAGGAGATCTATGATAGCGTGGTGAGATTACATGTGCTTGCCAACTCGGACTCGGAGCAGGATCAAGCACTCAAGCTGATGGTACGCGACGAGGTACTGCGCGTCACCGCCCCCCTGCTTGAGGGCTGCAAAAGCAGAGAACAGGCGGAGCAATTATTGGGCGAGCATTCGGATGATATTGTCGCCGCCGCGCAGGCTGTCGTAACAGAGCAGGGGTATGATTACCCGGTCAGCGTGTTGCTTGGCAAAGAGGATTACCCCACGCGAAGCTACGAGAATTGCTGTTTCCCGAGCGGTACCTACGTGTCTTTGCGTGTATGCATCGGAGAAGCCGAGGGACAGAACTGGTGGTGCGTGTTATTTCCACCGCTCTGCCTATCTGCCGCAAGTGCCAAGAATGAACAAAGCAATGAGGACGCTTTTATCTCAGTCGGTTTGACGGGAGAGCAATATAAGGTCATCACCGAGACCGATAATGTCAAGTACCGCATACGCTTCAAGGTGTTGGAGGCTGTGCAGGATTTGCTGGGAAAAGGAAGAGGGTAAAAATAAAAGATGCCATCGTAATCGATGGCATCTTTTATTTGTGTGATTATTCCTCAGCGGTCAGAATTTCCAGGTCAGCGTCATTTTCCTCGAAGCTCAGCTCCTCGGGAATGTCGTAGTCCTCGTCCAGGCTGATCTCCACGTTTTTCTTTCTCTTGAGCTTTGCCTTGAGGTTGTTGGCAACGGCGACGCTCTTGTCCTTTACGCGGATAGCGGCTGCCTTGATCTTGTGTCTGTTCTGAACGGCAAAGATAATTGCTGCGGTCAGAGCTGCAGCGGAAACTGCGCTGATGATCGCGGTCAGAACAATCGTGCGGGTGCTGTTGTTGTTTTCCATGTTAATCTCCTTTCATCCCTTGACTTGCAAGGGGAATGATAGTGCTTAATTAATATACCACAAAAATGTCAAAAGCGCAATGGGTTTTTCTGCAAATTCACAAATTGTTTATTCTTGCAATGAAAACATGACGCAAAAATACGCAATATTGTTGCAAAATTGCACGTTTTGTGTTATAGTTAAGATATAAAGATAAATAAGGATTGCACATGAAATATTACCTTGCCCCCATGGAGGGGTTGACAGACAGCGTCTATCGCACGCTGCACCATAAATATTTTGGCGGTGTGGACCGCTATTATACGCCGTTTTTCTCACCCACAGAGGTGCACAGGCTGACGCCGCGAGAGATGCGCGAGCTTGATCCTGCCAACAATCCCGCCCCCACCGTGCCGCAGCTGCTTTGCAAGAATGCGGACGACTTTCTTTGGATGGCAAGGCAGATCGCTGCTCTTGGCTACAAGGAGGTCAATCTCAATCTCGGCTGTCCGTCAGGCACGGTTACCGCAAAGAAAAAGGGCGCGGGTATGCTTGCGGATACCGATGCGTTGGAGTACTTCCTCGACCGTGTGTTTGCTGCTTGTCCCATCGATGTCTCGATCAAAACGCGCATAGGCTATCAGGATACCGATGAACTGCCCGCGCTGCTTGAGATCTATAACAAATATCCCGTGTGCGAGTTGACCGTGCATGCCAGAACAGGCAAGGAAATGTACCGCGGCGTGCCGCATTTGGATGCTTATGCATACGTTTGTGAGAACACAAATATTCCATTGTGCTACAACGGAAATGTCACAACGCGCGCAGATGCGGCTTATATTACCGAGCGCTTCCCCAAAACTGGGGCGATCATGCTGGGCAGGGGACTTTTGGCTTGCCCCGCGTTGCTTTCGGATAAGCCCGTCACACGCGCTTTGATGATGGAATTTCACCGTGCGCTGACCGACCGTTATGCCGTTACGTTGGGCGGTGAGCACGCTACGGTGGGGCGCATGAAGGAGATCTGGCTTTTGATGAGCGGTATGTTCCGGCAGGATAAAAAATATCTCAAACGCCTGCAGCAATGCAAGACGCTCGACGAGCTTGAGGGTGCGGTCACAGCCATGATCTGTGAGCTGCCCATCAAGCCCCGCGAAGTATATGAACAACGTTCCGATACACTGCTATAAAGAGGAGGCAACCATGAAAAGAATTCTGTCCGTTTTATTGACGCTTTTGGTGCTTGCGTGCGCCGTGCTGCCCGTTTTGGCACAGGAGAGCCCCATCACAAGCGATGCCCCCATCAAGATCAAGGCATACGACCCCACACAGGACCCGCAGAAATCTCCGCATCAGGTACAACCGGGTGAGATCTATGGTGCGCACCTCAGTCTGGGTGCATCCTTTGACGGGCTTGCCTATTGCTTGCCGACCTGGGGTACCACTGACTCGGATGCCACGATTGTGCTGTACGTATGGAATGAAACGTATGAAAAAACGATCGCGGCACAGCCCATCGCAGAGCAGAGATATGAAAATGTGCGCGATTGTCAGACCTATACCTTGCACTTTGACGAGCAGCCCGCGGGAGAGTATCTTTTCTGTATCAAGGATGTGGAAGGTCAGATTGGCACATGGGTGTATCCGGCCAAGGTCTCCAAGGGCTATATCATGCAAGAAGGAGCAGAGAAAACAGGGGATCTTGAGATCACGGTATCCTTTACAAAAACGCCCGAAACACCTTTTTATCAGGCAACCTCCATGGATCAAGCCTTTACGGGACATGACACGCCCGATGAGTACGTTTTCCCCGAGGACAGCTTGATCTACACGCACGAGGTCATGCCCGACACGTGGGTGTTTACCGACGGACTTGGCAGAACCTCGCTGACTAACGCCGAGGTAGGCGACCTTAAGCCCGACAAAACGCTTGCCATTTTCTACTGGACGTGGCATGTTGACCTTGCGAATAATGAGCCATTTAACAACACCGTTTTTACTGTCGAGCATCCCGAAGCCATCAACGATTATTATCATAAGGGTTGGCCTACCTCAAATACGGCGTATTTCTGGAATGAGCCGCTGTTTGGCTATTACCGCACCGACGATGAGTGGGTGCTGCGTAAGCATGCGGAGATGCTGACAAATGCGGGGATCGATGTCATTTTTACCGACAACACCAACGGCAGTTTTACCTGGAAGTCCAGTTACGTACCGCTTTATGAGACATGGAATACGATGCAGCAAAACGGTATGAATACTCCCAAGGTGTCCTTTATGCTGCCGTTCAGCCCTACCGAGGGCTCGCTTGAACAGTTGGAATCGCTGTATCTGGATGTGTACCGCGCGGATAAATACCATAGCCTGTGGTATTATCTGGACGGCAAGCCCATGCTCATGGCACATTCCTCTAACCTGAACGCAAAATCGGGCTTGAATATGGAGATCAAAAAATTCTTCACCTTCCGTGCAGGGCAGCCCAGTTACGTGGTTAAGGATACGGAAAGGCTGCAGTGGGGCTGGCTATCCACCTATCCGCAGGCAACGTATTGCGCCACCTCCAGAGAGAACAGGGAAAAGAAATGGGAGCAGATGACAGCCGGTGTTGCCATCAACCATTCCTATGTGACTGACACCATGGTTGCAATGAACCATCCCGACGCCATGGGACGCTCCTATACCTCCAAGGGTTACCGCACCGAGCCGGATGCCAAGCTGTGGGGCTACCAGCTTGCAGAGCAGCTGGACTATGCGATTGAGCAGGATCCCAAGGTGCTGTTTATCACGGGCTGGAACGAGTGGACAGCGGGTAGAAACGAAAATTGGGCAGATACGCCCAACGGTTTCCCCGATCAGTTTGATGATGAACACAGCCGCGACATTGAGCCCAGTAAGGGCGATTTGAAAGATCACTATTACTATCAGTTGGTCAATGCCTCCCGCCGCTTTCAAGGCGCACGCCCCATTCCCACGCCGAGCGTAGCACAGAGCATCGATCTTGGTGCGGGGGCAGAGCAGTGGAGCGGGGCAGAGCCCTACTTTGCCGCCTATATCGGCAATACGGGTCACCGTGATGCCAAAGGCTATGGCTCCACCTATTACACCGAGTTTTCGGGCAGAAACGACATTATCGGTGCACGCGTGGCTAGAGACGACGATTACGTGTATTTTTATGTGGAATGTGCAGAAGATATCACGCCCTATACCGATCCGCTGTGGATGGTGCTCTACCTTGATACAGATCAACAAACTCAAGGCTGGGAGACCTTTGACTATGTACTGAATAAGACCGCTCCCACCGCCTCCAAGGCGACCTTGGAAAGATTCTCGGGCAACGGCTACGATACCGAAGCGATTTGTGAGGTGGACTACACCGTTAGCGGTAAGTTTATGCAGGTTAGGGTACCAAAATCTGCGCTGGGGCTTACAGGGTACGATTTCACGATCAATTTTGCATGGACCGATAATGTGCACGACACCACCGATACGGGAAAACAGACCGCCGACGGCGCATGGATATATACCAACTTCAGCGGGGACATCCTTGATTTCTATACCTCGGGCGACGTTGCCCCCGGTATGAGATTCAAGTATAGCTATCAGAGCACTGCAGAGAATGCAGGTAAGGGCGCGGAAACGACCGAGCATGACTCTTGGAGCGATTGCCCGCCTGAGGATCCCACACAGGAAGGGAACGGGGAGGAGCAGCAAGGCGGTTGCAAATCTGCTGCCGCATGGCTGAGCACGCTCGCGCTGATCCCCACGGCTGTGCTGTGTATCAAAAGAAAGAGAGACTGAATGATATGCTGAAGGCACTGATATTTGACTTGGACGGCACGCTGGCGCACACATTGCCCGCTATTGCCGAGGGCATGAATTTGGCACTTGCCGAGCTGGGGTATCCGCAGATCGATGAGGCACAGGTGCACGAATTTATTAACCTCGGGGCAAGAGATTATGCCAAGCACGCCCTGCCTGTGGAGTGCCGCGAGGACAATGCACGCATCGACGCGCTGTACGCAGCGTATAACCGCAAGTATGCAGAGGTGTATATGCATACAGACAACACCTATGAAGGCATCCCCTCGCTGATCGAGCACTTGAAAGGGAAGTATCCCATGGCGGTCAACTCCAACAAACAGGACGAGTTTGTCAAGGCACTTGTCGCGCAACTGTTTCCCGAAAACACGTTTGTTGCTGCCGAGGGCTTTCGTGCCGACCGCGCTCCCAAGCCGGATCCGACTGTACCGTTGCAGCTGGCTGCTATGATGGGTGCCGCCCCGCACGAATGTGCCTACATCGGTGATAGTGACGTGGATGTCAAAACCGCCTTGAATGCAGGTATGCACGCCATCGACGTGTGCTGGGGCTACCGCCCTGCAGAGGTGCTGTATGCCATGGGCGCCGAGACGGTTGCCAAGACTCCCGAACAGCTTTTGGATATCATAGAAAATTTTGCTTGATTTACACAAAATATTATCTGCCGACAGACACAGTCACGGGTCTGTCGGCGTTTTTTCGAGCAATAATATATGATCATTGGTACATAGTAAATATTGCGTGGGGTCATGTCGTAGTATTTTGTGAATTTCACCAAAAGTGAAAAACAGCGCAATAATCTTGTAAAAAAGTGTTGTGTTTTGTCATGAAATGTGTTATGATATAATAGCATGGGTATGTGTGTCTATATTCAGGTCATGCAAGCTTATATTAACATGAGAAAGGAGCGCAAAAAGTGATTTACGATCTGCAAAAAGCAAGCTTTTGGAAAAGAGCATCTGCGTTTCTTTTCGATCTGGTGATCATGATCGTGGTCGTGGTGGGGATTGCCGCATTGATGTCGACCGTGATGCAGTATGATCGCCATGTCCAAGTGATCCAGTCCAGAAAAGACCTCTATGTCAGTCAATATGAGGCAGAGTACGAAAAAGAACACGGCGAGAGTTGCAAGCTGGATCTTGCACTTGGTTACAGCGAAATGTCCGATGGGCAGAAGGAGATATACAATAAGGTGGACGAGGCACTGAGCAACGACAGCGACGTACAGACCGCTACCTTCCTCTTGCTCAATTTTTCATTGGTCATTTGTCTGGTCAGCACCTTCGTAGCGTATGCCATTTTAGAATTTGCCGTTCCTATGATCTTTGGTAACGGACAAACGCTTGGCAAAAAGCTGTTTTCGATCGGTGTCATTCGCACCAATACGGTCAAAGCTACTCCGTTTGTGCTGTTCGTACGGATGCTTTTCGGTAAGTTCACCATCGAGACCGTATTGCCGCTGTTTGTGGTCATTATGATGTTTTTCGGCATCATCGGAATTGTCGGACCTATTGTGATCTTCGGGCTTGTTGTGCTTGAGATCATTGCGATTTGCGCAACGCGCACAAGATCCGCTCTGCACGATCTGATCTCGGATACCTGCGTGGTTGATCTTTCCACGCAGATGATCTTTGAGAGCGAGCAGGCGATGCTTGACTACAAAAAGAAGATCCACGAGGAAAACGTGGCAAATTCCCCCTATTGATACTAATAAAAAGTATATAAACAAATACATGGAGGTTAGATGACATGAAAGTCGAATTGCGAAATCTAACGAAAATCTTTCCCAGTCGCAACAAGAAGACGGGTGGTGAGGTCATCGCGGTAAACGATTTTACCTTCACTATTCCCGACGGTAAGCTGGTAGGCTTGCTTGGCCCTTCCGGTTGCGGAAAGAGTACTACTCTTTACATGATCAGCGGCTTGCAGAAGCCCTCCGGCGGACAGATTTTCTTTGGAGATGAGGATGTAACAACGCTTTCTCCCGAAAACCGCGGCGTAGGTCTTGTGTTCCAGAACTACGCACTTTACCCCCACATGACTGTCAAGCAGAACATCATGTTCCCCTTGCAGAACCTGAAGGGTAAGGACAAGATGACCAAGGAGGCTATGCTGGAGCGCGCTTACGAGGCTGCGAAGCTTGTGCAGATCGAGGATCTGATGGACGGTAAGCCCAGCGAAATGTCGGGCGGTCAGCAGCAGAGAGTTGCGATTGCAAGAGCATTGGTCAAGATGCCCCGTGTGCTGCTTTTGGACGAGCCGCTTTCTAACTTGGATGCAAGACTGCGTCTGCAGACCAGAGAAGAGATCCGCCGTATCCAGAAGGAGACCGGTATCACAACCGTATTCGTTACGCACGACCAGGAAGAGGCAATGTCCATTTCCGATATGATCGTGGTTATGAAGCTTGGTGTGGTACAGCAGATCGGCGCACCGCAGGAGGTTTACGATGATCCCGCAAACCTGTTCGTTGCCAAGTTCCTGGGCACGCCTCCCATCAACGTATTCAAGGGCAGGGTAGAGAACCAAAAGCTGCTGCTTGGTGACAACGCAGTGCTTGACGTTCCCGGTGTTGACGACCGTGAGGTGTTTGTAGGCATCCGTCCCGAGGGCTTTGTGCTTGAGGAGAACGGTCCCTTTGTATGTGCACTCAAGAACGTTGAGGTCATGGGCCGCGACATGAGCGTGGTGTGTGAGCACGAGTCGTCTGCAAATCCTCTGGTTCGTGCCATCATCAATTCCGACTGCAAGGTAGACGTTACAAGCGCAACCGTTGCATATTCTCTCAAGCCTCATAAGGTGTTCATCTTTGACGCCCAGACCGAGGAAAGAATCCGTTTCTGAGGAGGATGCTATGGTAGATAGTAAACAACAATGGAAAGCCTGGCTCTATCTGCTTCCCGCAATCATCCTGTTGCTGATCTTTACCGTATGGCCCATCGTGAATACTTTGTACATGGCGTTTTCAGTGCGTTGGGATCCGGAAGCACCGGCGGCGTACGAAACGGTGATAGAAAAAGTAGAAATAATTGATGAAAACGGGGAAAAGGTAATCAAAGAGAATGAAGTAAAAAAAGTGTCTGCATTGGGCGCTTACGTGCCCTATAGGATTTCTGAGAGCAAGCAGTATGATTATCAGTTCGGTTTAGCAAGCTTTGAAACGGTTGTGAGTAATGGTGGTTTTTGGCGCATCATGCAAAACACGGTACTGCTTTGCGTGCTGACCGTGCCGATCTCTACCTTCTTGGCACTGCTGATCGCGGTATGCTTGAACGCCATCAAGCCCCTGCGCCGTTTGCTGCAGACCATTTTCTTCCTGCCTTACGTCACCAACTCGATCGCAATCGGTATGGTGTTTTACGCTATGTTCAACATTGTGGGTCTTCCCCCGAATGGCGATATTGCTGCAAGTGAATCGATCGGTATTATCAATACCGTCATAGGTGTGTTTGGTATTGATCCTATCAACTGGATCAACCAAGGCTCTGACTACTGGGCAAATATGGCAGTCATGATCATTTATATCGTGTGGAATGCGTTGCCCTTTAAGATCTTGATCTTGCTTGGCGGCTTACAGAGTGTCAACAAGCAGTATTACGAGGCTGCCAAGATCGACTCGACACCCAAGTGGAGAGTATTTACCCGCATTACCGTTCCGCTGCTTTCTCCCATGATCGCTTACGTGGTCATCACGGGCTTTATCGGCGGATTTAAGGAATATACCAGTATCGTCGGTATTTTCGGTGAGGATATGAAGCCACCTGCAATGCTCAAATCGGAAGTTGGATTGCAAACCATGGTTGGCTATATTTATGAGAGTCTCGGCGATGAAACAGCGGGTGAGGGTATTGCATCCGCAGCTGCACTTCTGCTGTTTGTGCTGATTTTTGCTGTTACGTTGGTCAACCTTGCGGTCAGCAAAAAGAAGACACATTATTGATCAAAGGAGGATAAAGAAATGACTAAAGAACAAATCCGCATCCTCCACCGTGTGCTTGCCATTACGTTTCTTGTAACCGCAGCACTGGCTTGCATTGCCGTTCTGGTAGCAGGCATTCTCTCTATCGTCAACACCGCACCTTTGGCAGAAGGGCAGGTCACACTGATGAACTGGCTGTTTATTACGCCCGTATATCTGTTCTGCTTTGTTTGCCTGGGTACTGCAGTGGTCTCATTGGTATATCCTCCCGAGCGCCTGTTCGGAGAACCCTCGTTTGATGCAAGATACGAGGCAGCACAGGGCTTGCTTGGCAAAAAGATGTTCGAAGCCGAACAGCTTGCTCCCTACGAAAAGTATGATCAACTGTTGTATTTCTCCAAGATTGCCACAGCTTGCGTATGCGGCGTCAGCCTACTTGCTTCGCTGATCTGCATCCGCAACCACACGCTTGCCATCAAAGCGGCAAGTGCAGCCTATATGGCTGACGTGGTGGGCGTGATTCTGCCGCTTGCGCTGTACACCTTGGCTGCATTGATCTGCTGCCTTGTTGCACGTTTGCTTATCAACAAGACCATGAAGCAGGGCATTGAGCATGCTGCACACTTGCTCAGACTTCCCGTAGCGGACAGACCCGAAAGCTCGATCACCACCATGCAGGAAAAGGACATGAAGCAAATGACCGCCAAGCAAAGGGCGATCAACATTCTGTCTCAGGTCGCGTTGTATGCGTTTTTGATCATCATGGCGATCATTGTCATTTTCCCGTTCTATTGGATGATCATCTCCTCGCTCAAGTCACTGGCAGAGTATAAGCTGCCCGTGCCTACGCTGTTCCCCAAGGAGATCATCTGGAGCAACTACCTGCAGGCGTTTACCAAGGCATCGTTGCTTAATCTGTTCAAGAATACCGTTATTGTAGGTATCGTGTCCACCATTCTGTCGCTGGTCATTACCGTCATTTCCGCGTTTGCATTTGCACGCCTTGAGTTCAAGGGCAAGAACGCACTGTTTGCAGCATTGCTGGGCACTATGATGATTCCCGGTGAGCTTTTCACCATTACCAACTATTTAACGGTGGATAAATTCGATTGGGTCAACAATGATCACTGGTTTGCGGGATATTCGGTATTGATCGTTCCGTTCCTGGTCAGTGTGTTCTATATTTACCTGCTCAAGCAGAACTTCATGCAGATCCCCAACGAGCTGTATCTTGCTGCCAAGGTGGACGGTACGAGCGATTTCAAGTATCTGTGTAAAGTCATGATCCCGCTCTCGCTGCCCACGCTGATCTCGATCACCATTCTGAAAATGATGGGCGCGTGGAACTCCTACGTATGGCCCAGACTGGTTGCCCACAGAGACTTCTGGCTGATCACCAACGGCTTGCGCTCAGCGTTTACAGACGCAGGTTCGGGTGAGGCGGATATTCCCGTACAGATGGCTGCGGTCACCGTGGTATCCATTCCTTTGTTCCTTGTCTTCATCTTCCTTCGTAAGTATATCATGAAGGGCGTATCCCGCAGCGGTATCAAGGGTTAAGATCGTTTTATTGACTTAAAGGTCTATAAAAATAAATTATATAAAATGAAAGGAAACAAACCATGAAAAGAATTTTTGCACTCGCTCTGATGCTGGCAATGTGCTTGAGTACGCTTGCACTTGTCGGTTGCGACAGAAATGAGCCTACGCCCGTTTCTCCCGCAGAATCCGAAACCGAGACGCAGCCCGAAGGCGAGACCGGCGGTGAAGGGAATACTCCCGTTGAAAAGCCCCTTGAGTACGACGTGATCGCGTATGACGGCAGTGAGGTCACCATCACCTTCTCCCACACCATGAATGAAACTTACCGGGGCGTTCTGGATCAGTACATTGCAAAGTTCAATGAAATGTACCCCAACATTACGGTAGAGCACTCCCAGGTCGGCGGCTACGACGAGGTTCGTGACCAGATCAAGACCGAGCTGACCGCAGGCAACCAGCCTAACATTGCGTACTGCTATCCCGACCACGTAGCTCTCTACAACGTTGCAAAGGCAGTCGTTCCGCTCAACAGCTTTATCGACAGCACCATCGAGATCACCGACGCTCTGGGCAACAAGACCGTTCTCGGTCTGACCAAGGAGCAGGTCGCTGATTTCGTTCCCGGCTTCTATGCTGAGGGCGCAGTATTTGACAAGGCAGGCACCATGTACACGCTGCCCATGTCCAAGTCCACCGAGGTTCTGTACTACAACAAGACCTTCTTTGAAAAGCACAACCTGCAGGTTCCCACCACATGGAAGGAGATGGAGGAGCTGTGCAAGAAGATCCTTGAGATCGATCCCGATTGCATCCCTCTGGGCTATGACTCCGAGGCAAACTGGTTCATCACCATGACCGAGCAGTACGGCTCTCCCTACACCTCCACCGAGAGAGGTAACAACTACCTGTTCGACCATCCTCAGAACAAGGTGTTTGTTAAGATGTTCAGAGGCTGGTACCAGAAGGGCTACCTGACCACGCAGGAGCTGTACGGCGGTTATACCTCCGGCTTGTTCACCGAGCTGGTCGATAAGAACAGCTATATGTCCATCGGCTCCACCGGCGGTTCTATGCACCAGGTTCCCGATGCTACCGATAATGGTTATGCATTTGACGTAGGCATCGCACCCATTCCTCAAATAAATCCTGAGAACCCCAAGGCGATCTCTCAGGGTCCCTCTCTGTGCATTTTTGATAACGAGAACAAGCAGGAGGTCATCGCTTCCTGGCTGTTCGTCAAGTTCCTGACCACCAACCCCGAGTTCCAGGCAGCATTCTCCATGACCTCCGGTTACATGCCCGTTATCCAGAGCGTTGACCAGGTTCCCGCATACAAGAACTTCCTTGATAACGCTGACGGCGGCGACCACATCCAGGCACTGGCTGTAAGAGTCGGCAGAGAAATGTCCCATATGTACTTTGTATCTCCCGCATTCAACGGCTCTTCCGTTGCTCGTGACAATGTTGGTGCGCTGCTCCAATATTGCTTGGCTCAACCCACCGATGACGTGGACGCTATGATCGATAAGGCGTTCAAGGATACAGTGGCTGAGTGCCAGAAAGCACAGTAATCAACTACTGAAGCTTACAACAAAAAGCAGATAAAGCGATGAAGAGTTTTACTAAATTAGTGATCGTTCTGCTCGCACTTGGTATGATCGCAGGCTGCTTTGCAGCCTGCAATACCGAGGGCGGCACGACCGAGGACTCGACTGCTGCACAGAGCACCGAGGCTCCCGGAACCACAGAAACCACCGATTCCACCGACCCTTCCGAGACCACGACCGCTCCCGAGCCTGAGTTTGTTGACTTTGCTTCGCAGCTCAAGTTTGACAAAAACTCCGGCAGACTCAACGTTGAGGTGACCGTGCACGCGTTTATTGACGGCGACACCACCCATTTTAACGTGCCCTCCGGCATAGTGCCCGGCGATATTCTCAAGGCGAGATACCTCGGTATCAACACCCCCGAGTCCACGGGCATCATTGAGCCCTGGGGCAAAAAGGCTTCCAATTATACCAAAGAGATGCTTTCCAAAGCAACCTCTATTATCATCGAATCCGATAACGCAAGCTGGAATGCAGATTCCACGGGCGGCAGATACCTCGTTTGGGTTTGGTACAAGACGGCAGAGATGACCGAGTACCGCAACCTCAACCTGGAAATTCTGCAGCAGGGTCTTGCGGTCGGCTCCAACGCAGCCGATAATGCGTATTCCGAGTACACCATGGGTGCGCTCAACCAGGCAAAGCAGTTCAAGTATTACGTGTTCTCCAAGGACAAGGACCCCGATTTCTACTACGGAGGGGCACAGAACGTGACTCTCAAGGAGCTCAAGCTCAACTATGAGCCCTATAAGGATCAGCTGGTTCGCTTTGAGGCAGTCGTGGTCAAGAGAAGCGGTGCTACCGTTTACCTTGAGGAATACGATGCAGAGACCGATATGTACTACGGTATGCAGGTATTCTGCGGCTACAATACCCCCGGCAACGTCATGCAGGCGCTGAGCATCGGCAACCGCGTGATGATGGTGGGCACGCTGCAGTATTACGAGCTGGGCGGCACTTGGCAGATCTCCAATATCAAGTACAGCGTGGATATGATGGATCCTACCGGTGCGCTCTCCAAGGACGGTATCCACAAGATCGAGGAAGGGTATAGCCCCAGCTACCGCGAGACTACCGCTTCCGAAATCGTAAGCGGCAAGCTGACGCTGGACGTGATCACGCAGGATGCGGACGGCAATGAGATCAGCACGCCCACCGAGTTCAAGTACGGCGAGCTGGCACACTACAGCACCGTGACTGTCAAGGATCTGACTGTAGAGAGTGTTTATACCACGACCGCTGAGACCAGTGATGATAAGGGCGCAATGTCCATTACCTGTAAGGCAGAGGACGGCACCACCATCGTGGTCAGAACCGAGGTGCTGCTTGATGCAGAGGGAAATCTTGTCACACAGGATATTTTCCCCGCAGGCACCAAGATCACAGTGCGCGGTATTGTCGATTCTTACGACGGTCAGTATCAGGTCAGAGTATTTGCTATCAACGATATCACCATTGGTTAATCCACAATGAATTCAAAACACAATAAGGAGCTATCATGAAAAGAATTTTAATGCTTTTGCTGGCAGCTGTTCTCGTATGCTCTCTGGCACTTCTCGTAGCTTGTAACGAGGATCCTCAGCAGGGCGGGGAAGACACCTCTGCCGAGCAGACCACCGATGCACCCGACACGGATGCCACCACCGAGGAAATCACCACTGAGGATCCCGGTGTACAGGAGCCCACCGATCTTGAGAACGCAGCTGAGTACGTTCGTCAGCTGTACAAGGACACTACCGTTACCGCTGCAGACTACACGCTGGTTTCCGGTGTAAAGATTGGCGGCGTTGATTATTCCGTTACCTGGACTGTCGACACCGACAAGATCACCCTGACCGTTGGCGAGGACGGCACCGTTTCGGTTGACGTTCCCGATGAGGCATTTGAAGACATCGCCTACGTGCTGACTGCTACCGTAAAGGATGCAGAGGGCAATGCTGTTACCAAGGAATTCAACCGTACCGTTCCCAAGTTCAAGGTTACCACTTGGGAGGAATATCAGGCAGCCAAGGAAGGCGACAACCTGATCGTTCAGGGTACCGTTGTTGCTATTAACTCCAAGGCAGCAGGCAACACCAGAAACCACCTGTTCCTCTTGGACGAGAGTGGCTACGGCGGCTACTACTCCTACCAAATGGACGTTGACCCCGTTGCTGATCTTGGCATCGAGATCGGTATGACCGTTCGCGTTGCAGGTCCTGCTGCTCCTTACAGCGGCATGATGGAGATCAAGGGTGGTATTCCTACCATTGTTGACACCGAGATCAAGACCTTTGAGCCTGTTGACATCACCGATAAGTGGGTTGACGGCACCAACTTTAACGAGCTTGTCGGTATGCCCGTAGTCATCAAGGGTGTTACCCTTGGTGGTCAGGAGCTTGCAACCGCTACCAGCCAGTATCTGTTCTTCGAGCTGAACGGCGTGCAGGGCTATGTCAGAACCTACGTAACCGATTTCCCCACTACCCTGAAGGCTGAAGACAAGGCTACCATCGATGCAGCTCACGCTGAAAAGTACGGCTACACCGCTGACGTTACCGGTATCATGATCACCTATTCCGGTGCGCCCTACATCATTCCCACCTCTGTAGATTGCTTCTACAACCACGCACTTCCCGAGAGATCCGATGCTGAAAAGGCAACCCTGGAAAAGGATAATCTGACCTTTGAGAGCACCTTCACCGAGGGCGGCGAGCTCGATCTGCCCACAGCAGGCGTGACCTATCCCGAGGTTTCTATCAGCTGGTCTTCTGACAGCGAGTTTGCTGTTGTCAACGGCGGCAAGCTGACTCTGACCATGCCCGGCGAGACCACTACAATCAAGCTGACCGCAACCGTTACTTTGGGCGAGGCTACCGAGACCGTGGAATTTGAGGTTATGCTGATCGCTACCAATTATGACATCGAGCCCGTAACTGTTCCCGAGGCAGAAGTGGCATATAAGTTCTATATGCATCAGGGCACCAACGGCTACGGCGTATTCGTCAGCGGTGGTATCGATAAGGATAGATATCTGGTCACCTCCAAGGCTGCTGCAGATGCTCTTGACATTTATGCTGAGGCAAATGGTGACGGCTTCTCCTTCTACACCATGATCGACGGCGCTAAGAAATACATCAACATTACCCACAACGATGCAGGTCAGGTTGCAGTTCTGTACCAGGATACCGCAATCAGCGTTTACGTTTACAACGCAGAGATCAACGCTTGGGTAACTAACGTTGAGGGCGAGACTGATCAGTACTACCTGGGCACCTACAGCACCTACGACACCGTAAGCGGCTCCAAGACCAGCTACATCAATGCAGGCAACACCGGCGTATCCCAGTTCCCGCTGCAGCTCGTTGTCGTTTCCGAGGGTCAGCCTGATTATCCCACCATTGAGGAGATCAAGGCAAGCGAGAACGGTAAGTACGAGACTGTCGGTACCGTTGTCGGTATCACCGGCAGAAGCCTGCTGATCTCCGATGAGACCGGCATGATGCTGATTTACCTGGGCTCCGCACCTGCGTGCAACGTAGGAGACGTGGTTAAGGTTTCCGGTACCACCTCGGTTTACGGCGGTGCTAAGCAGTTCGGACAGGGTACCGAGGTAACTGTTCTTTCGAGCGGTACTGTTGAGCATCCTGCTGCTGTAGAGCTTTCTGCTGCAGAGCTTGATGCTTATGCAACCGCTTCCGATATCAAGCCCATTTATGTAAAGGTTACCGGTAAGCTTGCAGTTTCCGGCAACTACTACAACTTCACCATTGACGGTGCAACCATTGTTGGTAGCTTCTCTTATCCCGCAGGCGAGATCAAGGAAGCACTGGATGCTAAGGCAGATCAGACCTTCACGGTTGAGGGTTACATCATCGGTACCGCAAGCAGCGGCAAGTACCTGACCATTCTGGTTGTTGATATTGACGCTTAATTGCTAAGCAAAAATTAAAAAAAGGCGTTGTACCTCTGCTATGCATCTTTAGCGGAGAAAACACGAACACCACCAAGGAGATTTCTTTGGTGGTGTTTTTGGAAAAAGAAAACCCCGCCATAGTGGCGGGGTTCAATAAAGGCTATGCCGATGAGAGGAAATCCTCCAAATATGATATAATTAGTTTGACCTGCCAGTCAAAGTAAAAAAACATATTTGGAGGATTTATCTATGAG
>JAZNBB010000098.1:0-2212 GCA_045586845.1 Eubacteriales bacterium | reverse complement strand
CCGTAGGAGTCTGGGCCGTGTCTCAGTCCCAATGCGGCCGATCAACCTCTCAGTTCGGCTACCGATCGTCGCCTTGGTGAGCCGTTACCTCACCAACTAGCTAATCGGACGCGAGTCCAACCTTCAGCGAATAAATCCTTTGGTCACAAGGTCATGCGGCCTCGTGACATTATGCGGTATTAGCAGTCGTATCCAACTGTTGTTCCCCACTGAAGGCCAGGTTACTCACGCGTTACTCGCCCGTCCGCCACTAAGAGCAACAAGAAAATCAAGTAGCAAGCTACCGTCAAATCAGCGTTACTCTCCGTTCGACTTGCATGTGTTAGGCATGCCGCCAGCGTTCGTCCTGAGCCAGGATCAAACTCTCTAAAAATTGTATCAAAACAACCTCTCGGTTGCTCTAATCATTTTCAGAGCTTGTTTAGCTCATTTGACGCTATGCGTCTCGTTAAATGTGGGCCTCTCACCCACTTGCATCTCTATCGATGTGAATTAACGGGTAAAGTGTTTGTGCTTGTTTCGTTGTTTAATTTTCAAGGTCCTACGCGCTGTTTCCGCGGTTCTCCGCGAGACAGCTTTGTTATATTACCACGGGTTTTACCTTTTGTCAACACTTTTTTTGCAATTTTTTCGAGTTTTTTGAAAAGTTTTTTTTGCTTGTGGTTGATGGCATTTTCACCAACAATATCTTGTGTTTTTGGTCGTTTTGACCACTACACTTTCAAATGCCTTGTGACAATTCCCGCGGAGGAAATATCGGCAATTCCGTACTTCCCGTCTCGCAGACTGCCGGGGTTAAACAGGTACAGCCCGTCCGCATAATCCGCAAAAGGAACGTGGGTGTGTCCGAACAGGCACAGATCCACCTGCCGCTCTCTTGCGGCACATTCGATATTGTAATATCCGCCTTTCACACCGTAGTGGTGTCCGTGGGTGAGCATCAACCGTTTGCCGCAAAAGGTTTCCAACCGTGTCAGCGGTGCCGTGCAGGCAAAGTCGCAGTTGCCGGACACGGTATAGAAAGTATGGTCAGAAAATGCTTGTGCTATACTTTCGCATTCGCGGTTGCCGTCCCCTAAATGGATCACGTCGGTAATATCGGGATGGCGGAGCAGTACTTCGCGCAGATCGCGCGCATCTCCGTGGGAATCGGAAAAGATCAATATACGCATATCGCACCTCGGTTACTTATATACTGTATCAGAAAGGATGGATGAGAATGGGTAACACACAACTGACACCCGGGCAACTGGAAGCGCTTTTGCAGTTTGCTTCCGCCAAACTGGGCATCTCACAGGAACAGCTTGCACGCACGGTGCAAAGCGGCAACCTGCAGGATCTCGGACTGTCCGCCGATCAAAACCGCCGTTTGGAAGGATTGCTCGGCAACAGAGAACGTGCAGAAGATCTGCTGAAATCGCCGCAGTTACAATCCCTGCTGGCAGGGCTGCAGGGAGGACGGGATACCTGACATGGCAGACATCGGCGAACGGTTACAACAACTGCTTTCCTCCCCTGACGGTATGCAAAAACTGCAGGGCGCCGCAGAGCAGTTGCAGGATATGCTCGGCAACAACGGGGATACGAGCACGATGCTGTCGGGATTGTTTGGCGGTGCGCCCTCTGACACGCCGCCCACAGCGCCCGATATGGATCTCTCCCTGCTCGCCAAAGCGGCACCCCTGTTCGCCGCGATGAACGAGGAGGATGACAGCGTTAAATTGCTCAAAGCGCTGCGCCCGTATCTGCACGGCGAGCGGCAACAGAAGCTGGACGAGATGATGAAAACGCTCAAGTGGTTGCGCCTGGCGATGCTGCTCAAAGAAAAAGGAATGTTATAATAGGTATATATACATACATTAATAAACAAAGGATAAAAGCGGGGAGGGTCTGCCCCTCGCGGCTTTTGATTTGCACTTACGCCAATCTTTCGGCGATCGCATCTAAAAATTCCATAGAGTTGACCGCTGTTTTGTTGGGCAGGGTGGACAAGAGGTACAGATCCTTGGTCATCACACCGCTCTCGATGGTATCGAGAGTGGCTTTTTCCAGTTTGTCCGCGAACGCCGCTAAATCCGGCAGGTTATCCAGTTCGGCGCGTTTGCGCAGAGCGCCGGACCACGCAAAGATGGTCGCCACCGAGTTGGTGGAGGTCTCCTCGCCTTTCAGGTGGCGATAGTAGTGGCGGGTCACGGTGCCGTGCGCCGCTTCG
>JAZNBB010000097.1:0-9150 GCA_045586845.1 Eubacteriales bacterium | reverse complement strand
GACCGAAACGGTGGAACGAAAGGATACGGTTCCCGTGCCCAAGGAGAGCCACCGTCCCGGCTACACCTTTGCGGGCTGGTGGTACAAGGATACGGACGGCTGGCGCTTATGGGATTTTGAAAACGACAAGGTATACGAGGATATGACGCTGACCGCAAGATGGGAGCGCATCACATATACGATCCACTTGGATGCAAACGGTGGCGAGTGTAATATGACCGAGTACAAGGCTTATCCCAACGAGATCCTGGATCTGCCCGTGCCCAAAAGAGAGGGATATACCTTTGCGGGCTGGTTTATCGGTGAGTTTGCCGCAGACAACGGGCTTTTCGTGTTCCCCGGCGAATGCTTTGCCAAAGCCAAATGGGTGACCTACCCGCTCGGTATGACGGTTACGATCGGTCGTTTTGAGCAAGATAACAATCTTGAAAACGGGCCTGAGGAGATCGAATGGTACGTGGTGGATTACAAGGACGGCAAATATTTCTTGCTCAGCAAATACGTCCTGACCTATCGTCAATATGCCGAGATCCATTATGACGAAATATGGGAGACCTCCCTGCTGCGCGAATATCTGAACGGTGAGTTTTACGATACGGCATTTACCGAGCAGGAACAACAATGCATCACGCCCACCGCCCTGCCCGAGGGCGTGACCGACCGCGTGTTTTTGCTTTCCGAAAAGGACGTTAAGGACGTTGTGATCGACGGCTTTTTGATCATGGGGATTGCCACCGACTACGCTGTCGCACAGGGAATGGAGGTATATAATATCTTTTTTAACCCCATGCACAAGGACAAAGGCACCTACGACATTGCCTGGTACTACCTGCGCGGGTCATCCACTCTGCCCGGTGCTTTTAGCAACGTAGACCACAAAGACGGCGTCCGCCCTGCCATGTGGATCGATGAGAGTTATGTGAATGGAAACCAAGAATGATACGATACATACAGAAAGGGATACGAATATGAAAAAAAGAATTTCAGTGATACTTGCGCTCTTGCTGCTGTTTTGCTCACTGTGTGCACTCTTATCTGCGTGCCGCGACAAGGACAAGCACGAGATCAACGAGCTGCACCAAACCGCGGTGGTCAAAAACGACCTTGCCGAATACGGCAACTTCGTTTGGGCAGAATCGAGCAGAATTTATCGCTTTAACCGCAAGACAGAGACCTTTTACACCGCCTGCAACGACCCCGAATGCGACGGAAGATGCCCCGTGGATTGCGTTATGAGCTTCTTTGCGGGCGTGCATGATCAAAAGCTGTATTTTTCGGCTTACCAGCAATTCACGCACCTTACCATGCTTGCCTATCAGGACGTTGTCACGGGTGAGACGCACGTGCTCAAGACTATGAGCGACACCGCAGACCCCAAGTCCTACCAGACTTTTATTGATGCAGATTGGTGGTATTACAAGTGTATGCAGCTCAAAGAGGGCGGAGATGCCACAAAGCCTGCGGATTATGAGCCTTATATTTGCAGGATTTCGCTGGACGGCTCCAAGGACGAAACCGTTTCCAAACTTGCAGATACCGAATTTTTGTATATGGCAGCGGACGGCAAGGTGGTGACCGGACATACGGATAAACTGTACGTAACCGACACAGAAACCGGGCAGAGACAAGAACTTTACAATTTTTCGCAAAACGGGTACAGATCCACCATGTCCACCGCGCAATACTATGACGGGAAAATGTACTTCACCGCACTTGCCCAGAACTTTGCCACCGAGCAATATACGGGCGGACAGCAGCGTATGTCCTTTTTGATGTGCATTGATCTTGCAAGCGGGCAGGCAGAGCGCGTGGTCGAGCAGCCCGTGGAAAACTTTACCGTGACCGAGCAAGGCGTTTATTACGTGCCATTCCAACTACGTTATCTGTACGTGCCGGAAAACCCGGAGCAGAATCCGCGTGGAGTAAAGTATTGCTTATTTGAACCCTCCGTATATTTCTGCGGACACGACGGCAGCAATGCCAAGATCGTTTACACCAACGACAAGCTCGATTTCTCCTTCCGTTTTACAGTGATTGACAACACGCTGTACGGTTGGCTGTTTGACTATAATGAGCAAGAAAAAAACTTCTCCTCCTCGGGCTATTTCGGATCGGTCAATTTTGACACAGGGCGTATCGTACGTACAGAAAAACCTGCTGAAAAATGATCAAGCTATATCGATCCGAGCTGCGAAAGCTGTGCGGCTCGCGCACGGTTTGCGTCATTTTTCTCCTCTTACTGTGCATCAATTTTATGCTTACGGCATACTTATCAAAGCCCCTGCCGCACGAGGATGCCAAGAGACAGGCGTTCAAGGACTACTTGTCCAATCCCGAGCAGACCGCGCAGTATTACAAGGAGCTGCAAATGCTTGCATCCTTGAACGGGCGAGAGGAAGATCCGAATTTTCCATACTCCTACTATGGCTCACCCGAGTATGACGATTTTCTGATCTTGCGGCTTGTATATCAGCGTGTTGATTATATCGAAAACGGTTATACAGAGCAGCTTGACAGTATCATTTCCATGAGCGAGCGCAAGCTGGATGATATGTACAGCTTTTACTATGACGACGGTGACTATGAGGTCAAGGAACAAAAGGCAATTTTGGAGAGATATCAGTCGGTCAGAAACAACGTGCATTTGCCCTATGAGTACGCACATGGCTACGACACCTATATTCAAAGCAATACGGTCTCGGTCTTTTTGCTGCTGTGCGTGTTGGTCTTTGCATCGCACCTTTTCCTTGACGAGCGTGCGTCGGGCTTTGAGAGCATCTTGCGCAGCTCCAAGCATGGTCGTGTCAGGACGTTTTTTGCCAAGATATTTGCGCTGCTGAGTGCGACCTTGTTTTGCGTAGTGGTCTTTTCGCTGACTGCTTTTGCGGCAGTCGGTATCATGCAGGGGTATTCGGATATTTCAAGCCCCATTCAAGTCTTTGAGGATTTCGCCAAGGTGCCCTTCCAAGTATCTGTCCTTGGCTATATGCTGCTGCAGCTGCTTGTGCGCTTTGCAGCGTTTACGCTGATCGCAGCCTTTGCCTCTTGCCTTGCTTGCTTGAAAGTGCCTTATATTGCTTCAATCGGCGGGGGCATTGCGCTGTACGGGGTCAGCATGATCATCAGCAACCGCACTTACATGGGCACAATGCCCGCCGTGCGCTATCTCAACCCCGCAGCCATGATCGAGACCTGCGCACTGCTGGGATTTGACCGATACCTTTCGTTCCTTACCTTGCCTGTTCCTTATCTTGCAACATCACTCTTGATCACAGTCATAGCAACTGCTGCTCTGTTTGCAACAGGCGGGATTCTGTTCTGCAAAAGCATCCGTGTACCGAGCCTGCGGAGGAGCTTCAAGACACCTAAAATTTTTGTTCACAGTCTTCCCAAAGCAAGAAAAAAGCATGGAAAAATACGCACTTTTGCTTGGTATGAGCTCAAAAAGAATCGCTTTTTATTGCTTTTGGCTGCAATATGCGTGCTTTTGGTCATCAAGAGCGCGTACGTGGATAAGACTGTGGGCACAATGGAGAGCTACGACCAAGCCATTTATTACGAATACGTCACCACGATACAGCCCATGGGAAGTGACGAGCGCGCCACCTATATGATAGCAGAGCGTGAGCGCATCGACAGTATTCTGCTTGCTGCAGAGTCCAACAGAAATGCCTTTTCAAACGATCAAATGACGGCAGAGGCATATTTTGCCTACTGTGAGCAGCTGACCGACGCAAGAGCACGCGACGGTGTGTTCGCTCGTGTGGAGAAGTACGTGAACTATATCGAGCGCAAGAATGCCGAAACGGGCGACGATGCCAAGATCATATACAGTATCGGCTATGAAAAACTGTACGCCTTGCGCTCCGACGCGCTTTTATGCGCTGCGCTGATTCTCTTATGCGTGGGAAGCTTTTCGGTGGAATACGCGTCGCAATCCTCCATGGGCGGCTTTTCACAAATCTTGCGTGTTGCCAAGCATGGAAGGATTCGCACCTTTGCTTGCAAAATGCTGACCTTTGGCGTAATTGGTGTAGCGATTGCAATTACCTTTCGTGCCGTCACGCTGTGGATTGTGTCGCATAATTACGTGCTGCCCGATTTGGATGCCGCCCTGTATTCCATCCAATCCTTTTCCGATATGAGCTCGGGTATCACCATCAGACAATATATGATGCTTGATCTCGGTTTGCAAGTTATACTTGGCGGGATCGTTTCCATCATTGTCTGCGCGATCTCTTGCACCTGCCGTCGTCCGCTTGCTGCAATCAGTGTCAGCGTGCTTGCCATCGGGCTGCCCGAGGTGCTTGCAAGTACCGTGCTGCCGCAGCTTGCCGCGTGGAGTATTCTTTCACTCTCCGCGCCGCTGCGCATGACTGCCCTTTCCGCACAAAAGCAGCTGTTCGGGGGCGATTTATCCCATCTTTGGGGTGCGATTGTGCTGTTCTTTTTGCTGTGCGCGATGCTGACCTTGCTTGCAGGGCGCAATTTCTGCAAATCTCATTATCATGGGGGAAAAACATGAAGCTGACCTTTCAAAATATCAGTAAATCATATGGCTCTATACGCGCGCTTTCGGACTTTTCCGCAGAGCTGACGCCCGGCATTTACGCGCTGCTGGGTCCCAACGGATCGGGCAAGACCACGCTGATGCATATTCTGACCGATAATCTCCGTGCCGATGCAGGTGTTATTCTGTATACCGATGGAGATAGTGAAATGCAAAACGTCAAGGATATGGGCGCAACTTTCCGCGAAAAGCTAGGCTTTATGCCACAGTATCCGGGTATGTATCCGAACTTTACGGCAAAGCAATTCTTGCAATATATCGCTGCACTCAAGGGTGTGGGCGAAAAAGAAAAAAAGCGCGAAAGAAACGCGCAAATCGACAGACAAATCACCGGAATCTTAGATGAGTTGGAGCTATCGGACGTGGCAACACGCAAAATCGGCACCTTTTCGGGCGGCATGAAGCAGCGCCTCGCCCTTGCGCAAGCGGTTTTGGGTGACCCCAAGATCCTGATCTTAGACGAACCCACCGCAGGACTTGACCCTAAGCAGCGCATTGCGGTACGCAACTATATCTCGCGCATCTCGCAGGACAAAATCGTGATCATTGCCACGCACGTAGTCTCCGATATCGAATTTATCGCCAAGGAGATCATCATGCTTCGCAAGGGTGAGATAGTCAATATGGCAGCTTTACACGTATTGCTGCAGGAGCTTGACGGCAAGGTGTGGGAGATTTGTGTAAAGCAAGATCGGATCGCGCAAATGCAGAACGACTTTGCTGTGACCAATATCTCTACCTCGGAAAAGCAGTCCGGCATGGTGCTTGTGCGCATCCTTTCAGATAAGCAGCCCGCAGCGGATGCTGTAAGCTGCTCACCTACGCTGGAGGATTATTACCTGTACGTATTCGGCAAAAAAGAGTCATAACACCCAAGCAGGACCGCGGAGTGCCGCGGTCCTGCTTTTTATTGTTCCATAGGCTCGGTCAGATATGCAAGGTAGCGCATATATCCCTTCTCATAGCGCCCTGCCGCAGAATACCTGTATTCCGCATAGCAATCGAGTGCAAGTCTGCCGTCCGGGGTGATGACCACACCCTCGATCTGCGCGTCCCCCAAAAACAGGTCTTGCGTGATACTTGCAACATATGCCTCGGTCGTCTCAATCAGCGTATCGGGAATCCTTGCGGCGTATCGTAAAGCTCCGGTATAATCAAGCTCAAAGCCCACGATATGCCCCGCGCGGTCAAATGTCACGATCACCCGATCACAGCTCTCAAGGCTTCCATCCGCAAAATCTCTTGTAAAGGTACACGTGTACCTATCGCCCTCCTCTACCTGACGGCGCAGTGTATACGCCTCGGGATCCTGCACCTTTTGCACCAAAAACGCATATGCAATTGCCCTTTTCTTTGCCAACGTGACCTTTGTGCTCAGATCTTCTTCAGGCGACTCCCAATAGACGCACTCCCCTGTGAGTTGATCTGCATAAGCCACGTATGTGCCATACGTGCTATGCAATCTATATACGTGCACTGCCTGATGCTGCAGTGTTTGCCCATAGGAGCAATCGTATTTTAATTCATATACACTCTCCTCGCACATCATGGTGTAAGTCTTGGGTGCGGAAGCATCCGTATAAGAGGAGGTATCGATCGCGGTCTCTGTCATAGGGTCAAAACGACTGCGCGGATCATCGATCTCATAAGCCACAAACACGGGGGCATCCAAATACTGCCCGTAGGTCGTACTCTTCCATGCATACGCGGGGTACTGAGACTGCGTGAATACATCCAATACAGGTGTGGATTGCATATATGCCCATAATGGCGCGGGCAAGGTCTGCTCCAGCCTCTCTGCAGTCCGCTCTTGCCAAGACCGGAAGCCCTCGATTTTGTTTAATTGTTCGGTCAGTGCCACCGAATCCCCCTTCAGTACCGCCCTGCCCGCAGGGTGGGTCAACATACTCACCGGCACACAAACACCGATCAGCAGGGCAAGAGAAGCCGCTACAGCTAAAGCACGCAGCGCGCGCATTTTGCGTGCGTGCTTACGGGCAAGACGGGTATCAATCGCGTGATATCGCTCCAAAACACGGTCATCTATCTCGCCGATTCCTCTGATCAATTTCTCGTTTTTCATACTACGATTCCCTCCTCTTCCAACAGGATGCGCAGCTCTCGCTTGATCTCTGCAAGTTCCTTACTGACCAGGGATTGGCTGCAGGAAAGCCGCTTGGCGATCTGCGGAATGGTCAGCGCGAAGAAATATCGGGATACGAAAATATACAAGCGACGATCTGTCGTACCGTCCAAATAAGCGGTGAGCACCTTCCCAATGGCAGCTGCCTGCATATCACGCGCAAGGTCGCTCTGGTCGGGCAAAAATTCCTGCACCTCGTCAAACGGCACGCACACGCCTGCGGGCACACGCTTTTGACGGTTTTCTCTTTCGTAGCGATCCAGTGAAAGATTGCGCGTGATCTTGGCTAAAAACGCACGAAATACATTTGGGCGCTCGGGTGGAATGGCATTCCAGGTCTTGATATAGGTATCCTGCAGGCACTCCTCGGCATCCTGCTCGTTGGCAAGAATATTATAGGCAACCGTATGCAGATATTGGCAGTATTTTTTATCGGTTTCGGCAATTGCGCGTTCCTCACGGGCAAAATACAGATCGATGATTTGCTCGTCCGAAAGAAATGCACCGCGCGATATCTTTCCCATATTGCACCTCCTTGGGTCTGTTTCAGGGGCTTCCTGCCTATATAGACGGCGTTTTTGCGAAAGTTTGTAAAGATTTACAGAGCGATCTTGTGAGAGGTCAATTGCCTCCCACCGGGGCAGATGTCCCTGATTGTCCGCCCACAAAAAACAAAGCGAGACAGAACTCCGCCTCGCTTTGCATTTTACATCTCCTCTGCCAAGGTCCTGCGCTTTTTCCATGTGCCCGACAGAAAATAGATCAGACTGGGAACGGCATAACCGTACGGTGCCAAGCCATAACCCAGCACAAATCCGAAAAATCCCCATCCGAACACAATACCGAACAGCCAGGAAAGCCCCACGCGCAATACCACTCCGTCAAGCAATGCCAGCACCATGGAAAGCTTTGCGTGACCCAGCCCCTGGATAAAAGCACCGCTGCCGCGCATGACGGCAAACGCCGGGAACATCCATAAGATCGCCCCAATAAACGTACCGGACATTTGGTGCACGGCAGGATCATCCGAGAACAGCATAAACATCTGCTTGCCAAAGCACAGATATGCCAAGACAAAAGCTGCCGTGAGCGCAAAAGAATAGATCCACGCCCAATGCACCACCTTTGTCGCGCGCTTTTGGTCACCCGCGCCGATATTTTGGCTGACCATAGGCATGGCAGCGTATTGGATTCCCTGAGAGATCTTATTGATGATATCGTCGATACGTACGCCCACACCAAAGGTCGCACTTGCCTCCACGCTGATATTATTGATCTGCGCATTGACCACCAGCATGGAAAGATTGATAAAGCCGGACTGAATAGCCATGGGGACGCCTTGCTTTGCGATCATGCCCACGTATTTCCAGCTGGGTATAAAAATTTCCTTGGCAAATTCAAAGCCAAACGCCTCACGCTTACGGTACAGATAAAACAGCGAGAAGATAAACGATACGCCCTGACCAATGATGGTTGCCCATGCAGCACCTGCCACGCCCCAGCCCCAAAGACCGGTAAAGAGCAGATCCAGCACCAGATTGATCGCAGATGCAATGCCGATAAACATAAACGGACGCTTGGCATCCCCCATACCGCGCAGCACGGCAGACACCATATTGTAGCCCGCTGTAAAGAGCAGACCAAAAGCACAGATAACAAGATAATCCATTGCCATGTCATAGGACTCGGGTGGGATCTTCATAACAATCAGGATCGGTGTACGGAACAGCAAAACCACGGCGGACAGCATGATCGACAACGCCAGCACAAACCCAAACAGCGTACCCATAATGCGGCTCATTTCCTTCTTTTTGCCCGCACCCAGAGCCTGCGCGATCAGCACCTGCCCCGCATTGGAAAAGCCCAGACACACCATGGTGGCAAAGTTGACGATCTGCGAGGATTGCGACACGGCGGAAAGCCCCGGTGTGCCCACAAACTCGCCTACGATGATCATATCAATGGTGCTGTAAAGCACTTGCATGGCATTGGACGCCATAAAAGGCAGCGCAAAGAGCAGCAGCTGCCGTGCAATATTTCCTTGTGTAAAGTCTTTACGTAACGTCTTGGTCGCCAAAGCGTTGTCCCTCTTTCGGTGTTCTAATATACATTATAGCACGCCGCGCGTTATTTTGCAAGAAGTTTTGCATGAGAAGCGTCAAAGCTTTTGCGGGGACTTTCCGTTTGCGCGAAGCGCAACATCATTGCAAAGCACATCATTTGCAAAAAAGGTACTCGCCTGCGGCGAGGATTCTTCGCCACGCCGCAGGTGAGCCAGCTCCCCGACGGCTTTGGCTCGAATGCGAACCTGATCCGCTACACCTGCGGTGTGCGGAGCTACACTCGGCACACCGGTGCCGCAGCCAACAGAAAGAGCACCAAGCCGACCGGCACTAGGGTACTCGCCTGCGGCGAGGATTCTTCGCCACGCCGCAGG
>JAZNBB010000096.1:0-16042 GCA_045586845.1 Eubacteriales bacterium | reverse complement strand
AGGTATCGGTTGAGACCGACGAGGACGGCGAGCAGTATGCGGCGCTGTCCACCTCCATGGCAAACGCAACCGACCCCTGCGTTAACTTCAATTTCAAAAAATTCTACCGTGCGGCAGGCATAGACGCGGTCAAGGCGGAGGAGTATCCGTACGTTGTGCTCAAGGTCAGAAACGTCAGCTGCTCCACCGGTACATTTGAACTTTTCTTCTATTCCGGTAAAGTAGCAAGCGCAACCCCGGGATTGACGACTACCTCCTCCTTTGATCTGGAAAACGACGGCTGGCAGTACGTGCTGTTTGACCTCTCCTCGTTTGCAGACTGGAAGGGCAGCGTCAACGGTTTCCGCTTTGACTACATGACCTCTGCTACCAACAAGGACGAGACTCTGCATATCGCAGAGATCCAATTCCTTGAGTCCGACGAGCCGTTCTATCAGCTGTTCGACATCGATTGGACTGAGATCGGCGTGATCGCAGACGAGCAAGCAAAACAGCAGGCTGCACAGCTGCTTGGCTCTGCAGCGCTGCCCACCACAAAGTATGATACTTATACTCCCGAGGTTGCGGAGCATGAGGATGCAAGCTTGAGCTTGTGGTTTGATCACCTGTATAACCGTACTCCTCAGGCAACTAACACCTCAAGTGGCAAGGCGACCTATCAACTCCAGCTTGCCAAGAACGAGATCGAGGGCTGCCAGTTCTTGCTGGGCGCACAGAACGATATGGACGGGCTGAAGGTTTACGTTTCCGACTTTACCAATGAAAACGGAGACACGTTGACCACCGAGCTGTTCTGGGGCTACTACTTCAACGTAGAGGGAGAGAGAGTCATAGATCCTTTGCCTCCCGTGACCTATACGCCCGATCAGACAATGCTTGATTGGGTGAACGGCGGCAATGGTGCGGGTGAACAACTGCCCTTACTGCAAAGGTATGACGGCTTTGATATCAAAGCCGGCGAAAATCAGGCGTTTATTATTAAGGCAACCTCCAAGCCCGACAGCGCGGCAGGCGAATATACCGCAACGCTGACCGTGGTGGACAAGGACGGCAACGAGATTAAGAAGGCAACCGTGTTTGCATACGTGTGGAGCTTCGGGCTTCCCGAGGCATCTTCCTGTAAGACTCTGATGTCCTTGAGTGGATTTGACGTGTACGTCTCCTATAAGGACTGGAATGGCGTTGTCGAAAACAGCGAGGGCAAACATCTGCCGCAGATCTACTATGATTACCTGCTGGCAAACCGCGTTTGCGCGTACGATCTTCCCTTTGATAATGCTGACGGTACTTTCTCCAATGCGGGCTTTGCAGAATATCTGGATAACCCCCGCGTGGTTGCATTCCAGCCCCTCGGATACAGCAAGGAACTGACCGCAAGCAACGTCGCAAATGCATACGCGTTCCTGTCTCAGAAGCAGGAGTGGCTCGATAAGGCTTACTTTTATCCCGTAGACGAGCCCTTGAACGTAAGCAGACTGGATGATGTCAACTACTACGGCAAGCTGCTCTCTGAAAACTTCCCGGGATATAAGCTGATCGTGCCCATGCACGTCAACTATAACGTGGGCGGCGGAGACTATTTCTCATATGTTTCCGAGTACGTCAACGTCTGGTGCCCCAAGACCTTCTTCTACAACACCTTTGCAGAGTGGTATAATAACCGCACACTGACTTACGGCAGCTCTGTTGTCACCGAGCAAAAGTTGGGCTCGTTCAGAGACCGTATGTGGGCTGAGCAGGAAGGCGGCGACGAGGCTTGGTGGTACGTGACCAGAAGACCCAATGATCCCGAGATCACATTGATCATCAACGACGATGCCATCAATGCCCGCACAATTTTCTGGCAGCAGAAGCTGTATGGTGTGGACGGCTTCCTGTATTATCTGGTCAACGACTGGACCAACGGCACGACCAAGTGGTACGTTCCTACGGCTGACGAGTTCTACTTCGGTATGGATGCGCTGCACGAGATCGAACAAACGCAGAACATCGACGTTTACGGCAACGGTATCCTGCTTTACAGCGGCGCATACTTTGCACAGACCGATCCCGTCGGTTCTCTGCGTCTGGAGTGTGTACGCGACGGCATTGAGGACTACGAGTACCTGACCATTCTCGAGGAGAAGTACGGCAAGGACGTCGTGGATGCTATCATCAATCAATGGACCACAAGCGTGGGTGAATACAGCACCGATACCGAGCAGTTCTACGCCCTGCGCGCACAGTTGGGCGCTCTGGTTGAGGCAGCAGCAAACGACTAATTTTAAAAAACGCATAAAAGAAATCCGCCAACGGCAAAGCCGTTGGCGGATTTCATCGCGCAGCGATTTCATCCACGCAAGTGGATTTCATCTGCCCCGACAGGGGCAGATTTCATTGAATATGCGTTTTACTTGATCTTATCAAGTACCTTGGGGGTCGAGCTTCATGGGCTGTGTGTTGGCATAGACCGCAATAGGGTTCTTTCTGCTCTCATTGAAGCCCGGGCACATAGCCTCCATCTCCTCCATGGTACACACTATCCATTCGTTATATCCCTCCTCGGTGATCCAGTGGGACATGACAAGGTTCAAAAGATTATTTGCATAGCAGTTGGAGTCAGCTACGCCCGTATAGATGGTGATGATGTTCTCCCCCTCGTAGCCTCTGCGGTCGTAGGCCTTCCAATGAAAGTCTGAGCCTGTGGGGTTTTTGACAGAAATGCGAAGACGGCCGTTCTCCTTTTCCACAAGATAATACTCCATAAAAGTGGGGTCGCCCTGTACGGTGATCTGCGCGTTCTCGCGCTCACCGTCGATGATACGGATGCGGCAGCAGTTGTTGACGCTGAAATCAATGCTTTGAAGCGGTTCAAAGACGTAGGTGTGTTCAAGACTTGGATTATGCATAGCTTTGTTCTCCTTTGTTGAGGTAGTATCCTCTCCGAACAGAACGCCGATGGGGACGTCAAAGAGATCGGCAATGACGGGGAACAGGGTGACGTCGGGGAACCCAACGCCGCACTCCCATTTGGACACCGACTGGGGCGCGATCCCGATCTGATCGGCCAACATAGCCTGTGTCCATCCGCATTCCTTGCGAAGGACTGAGATGATGTTGCAGAACTGATTCAAATGATACATGTATTTTTCCTCCTGTCTGTGAGAACAGTATACCACAAAATAAAATGGGATGCAATAACCGCGAAGTTGTAAACCCGTTTTTGGTGAAGGAGCGTCCAAGGGATGAATCTCACCCACCGCAACCGCTTCTCTCCATTCACCTCGTACCTCTGTGAATTTCGCTCCGCTGCGGTCCCCCCTCTCCAGCGGAGAGGGCTCGTTTTAGTTGCCCTTTTTGAACATCTATAAAGACGGATGCGTAACATAAGCCCTCTCCGCTGGAGAGGGGGGACCGCAGCGGAAGGCAATCGTGAATACTTGGAGCGATTGACGGACGCGGTTGCGGTGGGTGAGATGCATTATTAGGACGCTCTTTCACATCTTGAAAAAAGAAAAGTAGAGCCTGTGCAAGGACTGCTAAATTCGTTTAATTCAATTTTGTGCTAATTTGTTGGTTTCATGAGTATAGATTTGTTTGCAGCAAAGGCTCGGTGTTTGCCGAGCCTTTTATATCTTTACTTGATCCAAAGTGCCTTGCCTTCACCCTGAACGGTTGCCTGCACCCCTTGGGGAATGTATACGCACGCGCCGGGGGAAAGGGAAATGTCCTCGCAGCCGGCACTTGTCAAGGTCGCGCTGCCCTCGATGCAAAGTACGCAACGAACGTCTGCGGGAATGTCGGCATTTCCTTGCAAGAGCAGCTCCCATGTCGAGAACTCGGGGCATTCTGCCAGAGCTCGCAGTTTTCCGTCCGCGAAGTCCTTGATCTCGCCTACCTGTCCGCAGGGCAGGGTGTAGGGTTTGGTCACGCTGACGTCCAAAGCACGCTGTACGTGCAGCTCTCTGGGCTTACCGTCTGCACCGACCCGTCCCCAGTCCCATACGCGGTAGGTCACGTCCGAGTTTTGTTGCACCTCGGCAATCAGAATACCTGCGCCGATGGCGTGCACCGTACCTGCGGGGATAAAGAACACGTCCCCGGTCTTGACAGGAAAGTGTGCCACAGCCTTGTCAGCCGTACCGTTCTCAATATGCGCCGCAAAATCCGCGGTGGTTATGTCTTTTTCAAAGCCGCAGATCAATTCCGCGCCCGGCTCTGCATCCAGCACGTACCACATCTCTGTTTTGCCGCGACTTTGGTGGTGCTTTGCGGCATACGCGTCATCGGGATGCACCTGCAGGGAAAGACGGTCGTGTGCGTCGATCAGCTTGACCAAGATATCGGGAGCAGTTTGTCCCCATGCATCAAGGGCTTCTTTCAAAGATCTTCCCGCAAGGGCACCATTTTGTATCGTGCAGGGACCGTTTTTGTGCGTGGAGAGCATCCATGCCTCGGCGGCAACGAGCAGGTCACTTTCAATATTGTAACGTGTTTTTAAGCGGTTACCGCCCCACAAATAATCCTTGACGGCGGGCTTTAAGAGTAAGGGATACATATCTGTCTCCAATTTGATTTTTATATTGACTTACGTTCACGTTTATTATATAATAAAAGCAGAACAAAGTCAAGGTTTATCGGAGGACAGGATATGCAACCCGCGAAGCTGATCGAATTTTTGGGCGTGATCGAAAAGCTCAAGTGCAACACGCGCCATTCCTGGACGTCCTCGGGGCGCCGCGAGTCGGTTGCCGAACATTCCTGGCGGCTCTCGATGTTTGCAATGCTGTGTGTGGATGAGTATCCCGACTTGGATATGGATAAGGTGATCCGCATGTGTCTGATCCACGATCTCGGCGAGGCGATCACGGGTGACGTGCCTTCGTTTGAAAAGACTGAGCAGAACGAGATGACCGAGAGAGACGCATGGGATACGCTGATCGGTATGCTGCCTGCGCCGTACAGTGCCGAGTTTTCTGCACTTTATGAGGAAATAGAGGCGCGCCGGACGCCCGAGGCAAGGCTTTACAAGGCGCTTGACAACATGGAGGCGGTGCTCTCGCATAACGAAGCCCCTATAGATACATGGGTGCCATTGGAATACACGCTGAATTTGACCTACGGTGAGGAGAATGCCGCGTGGTCTCCCTACACACAGGCACTCAGACAAGAGCTGGCGGCACAGACCGAGCAAAAAATTAAAAATTCGGAGGTAAGGAATGCACAGGACGGTTGATTTTGCTAATACCCGTATAACGGGTGGTTTTTGGAAACAAAAGCAGGCACTTGTGCGCCGCGTGACTACCAAAGCTGTATACGACCGCTTTTCGGATACGGGCAGAATTGATGCTTTCCGCTTTGATTGGAAAGAGGGAATGCCCAACAAGCCCCACTTTTTCTGGGACAGTGACGTAGCAAAGTGGATCGAGGGTGCGGCGTATCAGCTCTCTCTCAAGCCCGATGAAAATTTGGAAAAGAAGATCGATGCTTTAGTCGATCAGATCGCGCAAAACCAGTGTGAGGACGGATATTTCAATATTTTCTTTACCGTTGTCCAGCCCGAAAACCGCTTTACAAACAGGGATTGGCACGAATTGTACTGCGCAGGGCACCTGATGGAGGCAGCGGTCGCGTACTATCGGGCAACGGGCAAGGATAAGTTTCTGACCTGTATGTGCAAGTATGCCGATTACATAGAAAAGAGATTTATGATCGACGCCGACACGCCGTTCAAGACTCCGGGACACGAGGAGATCGAGCTGGCGTTGGTCAAGCTGTACGAGTGCACGAAAGAGGTGCGGTACTTAAACCTTGCCAAGTATTTTGTGGATATGCGCGGATATGACGAGATCCACATTCCGGATTGGATGGAGCCCTCGTATTCGCAAAATCACGCGCCCGTGCGAGAGCAGAAAACGGCTGAAGGGCACGCCGTGCGCGCCATGTATTTGTATTGCGGCATGGCGGACGTAGCGCATTATACGGGGGATGCACAGCTGCAGGCGGCTTGCGAGGCGATCTTTGACAACGTGGCAGAGCGCCGTATGTATATCACGGGCGGTATTGGATCGAGCGGTGCGGGTGAGGCGTTTACGGTGGATTATGATCTGCCCAACCTGATTTCGTATACCGAGTCGTGCGCAGCCCTTGCGCTTGCGCTGTTTGCCAATCGAATGTTGCGCTTCGGTGCGGATTCCAAGTATTCGGATGTGGTCGAGCGTGTCATGTATAACGGATTTTTGTCCTCTCTTTCCTTAGACGGAAAACGCTTTTTCTACCAGAATCCGCTTGAGATCATGCCGCGTATGCATAAGCGCGACGTCAGCGTGACGCACAGAAGCGTCAATCTGCCGCCCATGCAGCGCAGTGAGGTATTTGTTTGCTCCTGCTGTCCGCCCAATATTGTGCGCTTTATCCCCTCGATCGCCAATATGCTGTATTCGGACGACGGAGAAGTCATCTACGTGCATCAGTTTATGCAGAGTTTGACTACGGTTGAGCGCGACGGTAAGATGCTGGTGATAGAGCAGAGCACGCGCTATCCCGAGAACGGCAAGGTGAAGATCCGCCTTTCGGGCGGCGACGCACGCATGGCGGTACGTATTCCGGGCTGGTTTGAGGGGTATGAGGGCGAGACGACCAAGGGATATGCTTATTTTGACGTCAAGGATGGTGAGGAGCTGATCTTTGACTTTGCCATGAAGCCCATCTTTATTGAGGCACGCCCCGAGGTGGTATTTGATTCGGGCAGATACGCCGTCATGCGCGGTCCCGTGCTTTACTGCATGGAGGGTGTGGACAACGGAGAGCTGCTGCGCGATATTTGTCTTGACAGCCGCGCGCGCTTCAAGTATGGCAGACACAAGGAGCTGGGTGTGCCGCAGCTGCGTGTGCGCGCTTATCGCACCGTGCGCGAGCCGGATGCACCGCTGTATCGCAAAAAAACACAGAACAAGGAGAAAATTGAGGCTGTGCTGATCCCGTATTACGCCTTTGCCAACCGCGGCGAGAGCGAGATGCAGGTGTGGCACTTTGTCAAGTAAAGGAATATGAGAGAATTTTTTGGCCAAAATTTCGACCGGGAGAGAGCCTTTTACGGCGAAAAAGGCATTATTGTACACGATTGCCGCTTTGCAGGACCTGCGGACGGCGAAAGTGCGTTCAAGGAGTGCGCCGACGTACGCGTACAGCAGTGCGAGTTTGATCTGCGTTATCCTTTTTGGCACGTGCACGGCTTGCAGATAAACGAGTGCAAGCTGCGCGAGACCTGCCGTGCCGCACTGTGGTATTCGGATAGCATTGAGATCACAAATACCGAATTGCACGGCATTAAGGCGTTGCGTGAGTGTCGTGATGCAAAGATCAGCGATTGCAGCATACGCTCTGCCGAATTTGGCTGGATGAGCCGTGACGTGCAAATGAAAAACGTGACCGCCGAGGGCGAGTATTTTATGTTCCGTGGGGAGGATTTGCGTTTTGAGAATATGACCTTTAAGGGTAAGTATTCCTTCCAGTACGTCAAAAATGCTGTGTTTGAGCATTGTGACCTTGACACCAAGGATGCGTTCTGGCATGCCGAGAACGTGGTGGTGCGTAACTGCCGCGTCAAGGGCGAGTACCTTGCTTGGTATTGCAAAAACGTAACCTTCGAGCATTGCGTCATCATCGGTACGCAGCCGCTTTGCTATTGCGAGGGGTTGAGATTGATCGACTGCGAGATGCACGAGTGCGATCTGGCGTTTGAACGCAGCGAGGTGGTGGCAGAGGTTACCACTCCCGTCATCAGCATCAAAAATCCGCTTTCGGGCAGCATTACAGTGCCTGCCGTTGGCGAGATCATTTGCGATATTCCCGAGGCAAAAGGCAAGATCGTGGTACAAAATGCGTGATATGATCAAAAAACGCATGGGAGGTTATTAACCTCCCATGCGTTTTTATCAGCACGTCATACACCGCTCACAATCGTCTTCGGTATCAACACCCGAAAGCAGCTGCAGTGCCGTGCCGAATTTATAAATGCCGTGGCTGACCGATCGCATATTAGAGCGCAGTTTGTTCGCCTGCTTGCGCACCATCAATCCTACCGCCACCACCGTAACCGCCAGCAGCGCAAGCCCGCCTGCCGCGAGCATCAAGGTCTTTCTGTCAAACATATTGGTTCCCCCTCTCTTGTTTGGTGTTATTTTTTCCAAATTTAGGGGCTTTTATACAAAAAGGCTTGCTATTTTGTGCACATTGTGATATAATGACTCTCGCTGCACCGCTTTTGCGAATGACAGCACGGTGAGTTCGTGACCATCCTCACCGCAAAAACAAAACTACGGAAAGGATCTCCCAAAAAATGAAAAATCGCATCAATTCCTCAAGGCGCGCCGCGCTTTATATGGCAGAGGGCGGATTGATCGCAGCGCTGTACGTGGTGTTGACTATGCTGGCAAATGCCATGGGGCTTGCCAATTATCCCATTCAGCTTCGCTTTTCCGAAGCGTTATGCATTCTGCCGCTATTTACTCCCGCCGCTGTGCCGGGACTATATATCGGCTGTCTCATCGCCAATCTGATCGGTGCGTGCATCTGGCAGGACGTGGTGTTCGGCTCGCTTGCAACACTGCTGGGGGCTGCGGGTACGTATCTGATCGGCAGGAGCTTGAAAAACAAGCCGCGCCTGTGTGGGCTGCTTGCGGGTATTCCTGCGGTGGCGGCGAACACATTGATCGTACCGCCTATTCTCAAATTTGCTTACTTTTTTCCCGGTACAGTGTGGTATTTTTACTTGACCGTCTTCGCAGGTGAGGTGATTTCAGCCTGGCTGTTGGGTGCGGTACTGTATTTTTCGCTGTATAAGCGAAAGGATAAAATGTTTTTGTCAAACCGATTATGAATCGTATGTAAGGCAAAGGACCTCCGAATGTTCGGAGGTCCTTTGTCGTGCAATTATTTTCTT
This sequence comes from Eubacteriales bacterium, assembly GCA_045586845.1. Classification (GTDB taxonomy): domain Bacteria; phylum Bacillota; class Clostridia; order Oscillospirales; family CAG-272; genus SVQP01. Next base: position 7,119 of record JAZNBB010000096.1, on the reverse strand, counting down.
TTTTTCTTGCCGAGTGTGATCATGGCGGCGCCTGCCGCTGCAAGCAGGGGAAGCGTGCCAAGTGCGGATTTGCATCCTTTCTTTTGCTCCTCTTGCCGGGTGGTCGACTCACTGCCTGCGGGATCGGATTCGGTCGGTTGTTGCGTTTGGGTCTCGGTGGACTCGGGGGTAACAGGGGTCTTTTCCACTTCGTTTTCGTCCTCGCGCATGATCAATACAGCGCAGTATGCAGGCAGATCGATCTCGACTGCATTGCCGCTGCCGCTTTCAATATTGCCGGTGTAGGGGTAGTATACGGTGTATGCACCGTCATAGCCGTCGGTAAATACCAGAGAGGCTGTTGCGTTGTTGGCGGTGGTGTTTGCTACGTAGGAAATGTCGTGGCTTGCGTCGATAAATTCACCGTAAAGCACGCTCTTGCTTGTTACGCCGTTGAGATCGGTCAGCTTCATGGTTTTGCTTGCCATCTTGGCAATGCGCGTGCCCGCAACGGTCAGGGAAAAGTTGTCGCAATCCGCAAGCGTTGCCATGGCTTGGCTGACGCGCTCGTTGTCGCCTTCTGCGGTTGCTTTATATTTGTCATAGCCGGTGCCCACGAACACCACGGTGCCGCCTGCTTGCTTGAACAGTGCCAGCTTTTCGGCTGCGGGAGCCGAAATGTATTGACCGTATGCCAGCACCAACGTGCGGTAAGAGCCGTTGCCGATGATCAGGCGACCGTCTGAGGTCACGGTAGCTGCGCAGATGCTTTGATCATCGATGACCGAATAAAGCACCTGCCTTTGCAAAAGATCCAGACAAAGAGCGGTGTAATTGTCGTTGAGCTTGACAGCGTCGGTGCCGTTGCCGTGTGCGGAGGAATGCACGTCGTCTGCATTGTGCAGTGCCTGCACGGTGGCAATGGGATAAAATACTGCGATATCACCAGCCTCGATTGTGCCGTCCAGCAGCGTGTTGAGTCTGCCGACGTAAGTATTGAGCGCGGTGATCTGGTCGATGTTGTAATCCTTTTGGGGGTTGATGACGTTGTAGATGGTAGTGCCAAACAGGCGGGTCAGCGTTACGCCGCCGATCGAGGCGCCCATTTTGTCGTTATTAAAGTCGTCGGTCGGAACGGCGGAGGGGTTGTATTCTATCATGACGTCGGTCTTACCTGCGTTGCGTGCCGCACTTGTCACAAAACGAATGCCTATGTGGTTGCCCACAAAGCAGTCGGAAAGCAATTGATTGGGGTGTACCCACAGAATATCCACGCCGGGGATGGTCATGCCGCCGATGATCTGCATGAAATCACCGCCGTAGGTCTCCACGTGGTCGTTCATGTTTTCTTCAAACAGCAAATGCCCCGAGGAGGCAGTGCCGTTTTGCTCGCACCATACCGAGATCTGGTCAATATATGCTTGCTTGAACAGGTCGGCTACCAGAGAATAGTAGTGAATGCGCATACGCTCTGCTTGCTCTGTTCTGCCCTCAAACAACAAGGGCAGCTCCAGATCGTAGCCGTAAGCTTCCTTGAATTTTTGATCCAGCCCCTCAGTCCAGACAATGTAGTTTTCCTGGTCGCGGTTGCCCTGACTGGGCTCGTCGGTAAAGAACGCCTCGACCATGGAAAAATCATCGCCAAAGGCATTTTTGTAGTGCTGATGTGTCAGCTCGATAAAACGCGCAACAGAGTCCTTGCGCAACGTGTCCACGTGGTACAGGGTGGAGAAATCTGTGCGATCTTGCTCGTGCGTATCCGTGTAGCGCAGTACGTAAAGGTCCATAAGACATTCGCCGCCGATCTCGCCGGTCAGGTCAAATGCAAGGGAGGAGCCGTTGGTATCAAGCGTCCACGTCTTGCCGTCCGCTTTGATTGTTGCCAGCTTGAGCTCAATATCATACTCTCGCAAAGAGTAGCTGCCCTTTGCCTTATCCAATACGATTTGAATATGCTCAATGCCGGTTGCACGCCATTCTGCGTTTGTGTCCAACACCTGCCCGTAAGCCGAGCCGCTGGGCCATTGATATTCGTCATAGATCCAAAGCGTCATATCCTTATCCTTGGCGTACAGGTAGGTGTCGCGCAACAGGGAAAATTCCGCTTCGTCCTTCAGGTACTGTTGGTTGAAATTGACGTTGGAAACAATACCGCCGTAGCCTTGTGTCAAAAGGGCGTCGACTTGTGCGCGATAGGTGCTGTTAAAGCCGTAAGACAGCCAGTTCATGCGGTGGGCGTTGGCGGGAGAATAAAACTCGTCGCCTTTCCAGTATTTGCTGTAATCGATATCAGGCTTCACAGGCTGGTTTGACACCTCGCTTTCAAAGTGTATAAAGGTCTGCGCGTCGCTGTAGCTTTCGTACAAGCCGTACGCCTTGACGTAGTAGTTTACGTCGGCAGGGCAGCGATTGTTGAACATATCCAGTCGCAGGTTGGAGAGCGCACCGCTGATATCTTGGTTGGGGGGATATGCACCCACCGAGGACAGATCGGTCAGGTCGACGATAACCAGCTGCCAGTTGCCGGTGCTTGCGTAATTAAATCGGAAAAAGGGGTAGTTGTTACCGGTAGAACCCGAGCGCAAGCGGATCTCACCCTGTGCGCTTGTATAGTCGGTCTTGATCAGCATAGCAAGGTAATGGTATTTGGCTACGTCAGCAATACCCTTGGGCAGTGCAAAATTGAGGTAGGGGTCATCGCACACACCGCTTTCCGAGTCGGTAAACATGATCTTCATTGCCTGCTCCCCAGCATCGTGAATGCCTGTGACCGCATGAGAATCAAACGATCCTGCTACGTTGGCCGTGTCGTTGAAATCCACCACAAAGGCAGGAGCAACGTATCTGTCGTCTGCGGCAATACAAGGAATCGCCACAGCTGCTGCAGCACATGCCAGTATCATCGCCGCGATCATAAGCCAAGAAACGTGTTTTTTACTCATAGTTCTCGTCCTTTCGTATATGTATTGACATCAGCCCACCAAGGGCAAGCTTCGCCCAGCAGAAAAGTACGGATCTGCTCGGCTTGTTCACGTGCCGCCTGCATGGCGGCAGGGTCGGGGTGCTTTTTGCGAATCCCGCGCAAAAGCACGTTTTTGGGTGTTTCATCGGGGTCGATTAACTCAAGCGCGGAGGCAGAGTAGCCGTGCGCTTCCAATATTTTGAGGCGCAGGGCATCGGTTGCCGCATCGCAAAGCTTTTGCCGCAGTATGGAGTGCTTGGTAATAAACGCAAGCGAGGAGCAATCCAACAGGGGGCTCATGGCATGGTGACAGCAGGGGGTGGACAAAATGACGTCCGCCTCAATTGCCAATGCACGCGAAAGCACTAAGTCGGTGGCAATATCACAGGCGTGCAGTGAGATGACCAGGTGTACCTTATCATCGGGTTGGTATTTTCCAACGTCTTTGCACTCAAAGTCCAATCCGTCAAATCCAAGATCGCGCGCGGCAGATGCGCAGAATTCGATCACGTCGGATTTCAGATCCACGCCCGTCATGTGCACCTTTCTGCCGCGTATGACGGCAAAATAGTGATAAACGGCAAAGGAAAGGTAGCTTTTTCCGCAGCAAAGATCACAGATACGCAAAACGCCCTTGGCGGGCAATTTGTCTTCAATATCGCGTACCAGCTCCAAAAAGCGGTTGATCTGACGGAATTTTGCGCGCTTTTTGTCATGCACGCGTCCGTTTTTGTCGCTGACCTCCAATTTGATCAGAAAAGGCTCGTTGCCGTTTAAGATGTATTGCTTTTCTCGGTTGTTGAAAAGTGCCCCGACGGTAGGTGCTGCGGGGGTTGCGCCCGCAAGCTTTTTTTGCAGTGCGTCACCGCCTATCAGCGTGACCTTTCCCGATTTACTTGTGCGGTATTCGCAATCTCCCAGCGTAGTCAGAATATTGATCTGTCCCGCGGTTGCAAGCTGGAAAAGCAGTGCGTCCGTGTCGCCGATCTCCAGATTTTTATGCTTTGCTTTGTTATCCGTATGTAAGCTTTCTGCCTGCAGACAATTGCGCCCGCTGATTTGGCGCACGGTCAGCGTGGTTTTGATCGTATCGCCCTCTGCGTGCTTGGAGAGCACCGCCTTTTTCAGCAATCCTGCACGCGCGGCATCGGTGATCAGCTTTGCGGCGGTATGCAGGTGTTCGTTGTATGTGTTCATGCCTGTTCTTCCTCCGCGCTCTTTTTGCGTTTGCCGAATTCGATGCGTTGTTCCTCGCGGTTAAGCATATTGCGCATATTCTTCCAATGCGAGAAGATCATAAAAGCAACCACACCCACCGAAAGCAACACGGCAGTAGGATTGGCGTTCATTAAGAAAGCGCGTGCGATCAAGGGGTAGAGCAGCGTGGGGAACATACGTGCCGCCGTGCGGAAGCGCATACCCAAAAAGATGATGACAAAGATCAAAAGCAGAATACCGAAGGTGAGGGGAGAAAGAATCAGCGTGCAGAGTGCGGCTGTCTCAAAGCCGCGCGAGCCGCGCATCTTGTGCCAGATGGGCATGATCTCGCCGATTATGCAGAAGAACCCCGCCACGGCTGCGCCGTCCGCGCCCCTGCAGAAAAAGCCGAGTGCAAGGCAAAGCACGACCTTGAGTGCTTCCAGAGCAAAGCAGGCGACTGCATGCCATTTACCCACATATCTCCAGACGTCGCCGATCTCCCCCTTGCCGGAGCCCAACGCATAAATGTCCGTGCCCCTGACCTTTTTACAATAAAAGCGGGGTACAGATACCGCGCCCAGCAGATAGGGCAATACGGCAAAGCCCAACATCAAGCAAAAAATGAAAAGAGCCTGCGCGGCGGCGTTGACCGGATGAAAGGTTTGGTATTCATCAATTACGTGAATCTCTGCAAGCCCCAGTGTAATAAAAAGCTGCGGCAGTCCGGGGATAATATGGCTCAAGTAATCCAAAAACATAGTAAAGTCGCTCTCCTTTCGGGTTGCTCTGACCCGATAATTACCGTTAATCAAATATATTATATCATAAAGTATGCCGCGTTGCAATAGCCGTACTGTAAAGTTTTTTCTTGACAAGGAAAATCGGGCGTGCTATAATGAAATTACAAAATGTGCATTTTTTCTGATGCGCTTCGGAAAGGGGCAGGTCTGTTTTATGGGTGATTTTTTGGATCCGTCATTGATTGAGGAATTTCTCCGGGAATCGGGTCTCCCGGACGTTGTTGTGGATATGCTGTCCGATTATACGCTCGATGTTTTTTCAGGCATACTGAACATCATATTGGAGTTGATCGCCAGAGGTGCGATCTGGCTGCTGCTGCTTGTGATCGGGGCGGTTGCAACCGTGGTCGGCGTGATCGCTTTGACGATTCTTAGCCTGGTATCTTACATTTTCAGGTCGATCGGCTTGATGCGTATTGCAAAAAAGCTGGGCGTTAAGCACAGATTCCTTGCCTGGATCCCGTTTGCATCGGATTATCTGGTGGGCGTGTGTGCGGAAAAGAGTATTGCGCGCAATGGCAAAAAGCCTTGGAAGTGGGGCGCGATCCTGATCCTTACCTTTACAGCCATCACGGTGGGAATGCCGGTCGTGCGGCTGGTCGCCTCGACGATCGTGTCCGTGCTGCCGCCTCTTGTACCGGTCGTGAATCTGATCTTGAGCAGCGCACGGGTGATCTATCTTGGGCTGTATTGCTATGCGCTGTTCCGTATATTCAAGGAATTTTCGGGTACGACGGGCGGCGTCATCTTTACGTTGTGTGCGCTGTTCTTAGGCATACTGGAAGGCATTTTTGTATTTATCGTCAGCTGCCTTAAGCTGCGTGATCCCGCCACCGCGGCATTGTCGCAAGACGATGTTGTCCTCACAGATTTGCCCCAAGACACTGCTGCCCCCGCGGATCTGCCCGTGCAGATCAAGGAAGACGAGCAGGATCCCTTTGCATAATTTCATATGTTGCATGAGTTTGCATTGAAATAGGAGGTACGTATGTTTATTTTGATCATATTCATGATGCTCTTTCTTTTGTTGCTTCCCTTTATCATCTTGGGCATTGTTGTGCTCGATTACTTGATCGAAAGCTTTGCTTTGTGGCGTATTGCCAAGCAGACCGATGCTTGTAAGCCGGTCTACGCATGGATCCCCGTGGTACAGTATTGGGTCATGGGTAAATGTGCAGAGGCTTGCCAAGCACAGGATGCCGCTATGCAGGATCAAAAGCCTTGGAAGTGGGGCAAGCTCTTGCTGATCTTCGGGCTTGTACAGTTGGGCGCAGTCCTGGTTGTGCTTCCGATCGGGATGCTGCTTGCGCTGTTTGGCTTCAGCTTTTTGGTCACCCTGGTATCCTGGACGGGTGTTGCGCTTACCGTGGTCAATGCGATCTGCGCGTATAAGATCTTCCATTATTACCTCAAGGATCCTTCCGATATCTTGGTGTTGGTACTGACCGTGCTGTATCCCGCATATGCCACCTTTGCATTGCTGATCGTGTCGTTTTTCAAGCCCCAAAAGCAAAATGCTGTGAAAGCCGTGCCGTTTACGGAAGGTGATGCGCCTGCCGTGATCCCTGCGGAGCAGGTCTCTGCAGAGCAGGTCTCTGCGGAGCAGATCTCTGCAGAGCAGAGTGAACAGGGTTGACAGCAAACGTCAAAACCAAAGATAAGATAAGCCACCCGCCGAGCAATAGGCGGGTGGCTTTTATATGGGTTATGATCAGAAAATGGGATAGCCTGCTGCTTCGTGAGCGGCACGAAGCTCGTCACACAAAGCTACGATCTCATCGGTGGAGAGCTGGCTGCCGGTGTGCGGGTCAAGCATAGCTGCCTGATAAACGTGCTCCATCTTGCCGGTGACGGCTGCTTCAATGGTCAGCAGTTGCACGTTTATGTTGGTCATGTTCATGGCGGCAAGCTGCAGGGGCAGAGGACCTGCGTAGGTGGGATGCACGCCGGTGCGGTCCACCATGCAGGAGACCTCAACGCAAGCCTCGTCGGGCAGGTTGGGGATCAGACCGTTGTTGAGCACGTTACCGCCAATACGGTAAGGCTGGTCGGTCATGATGGCTTCCATGATGTGAGAGGCATACTCGCGGGAACGGGTGTGAGAAATCTGACCGCCCGCCATCAGCTCTTCCTTCTGATGTGCCCAATGCGCGATCTGGTTGACACAGCGGCGAGGAT
>JAZNBB010000095.1:0-2301 GCA_045586845.1 Eubacteriales bacterium | reverse complement strand
CTTAAAAAGAACCAAAAACGGCGGTATGCGGGGCGTTGCCCCGAACCCCACCCGCTTTTTGAAAAAAAGCGACGCAAAAACTTTTCATGAGTGAGTTGTCCGCATGATGGCGGGCAAAAACTTTCATCGTGGGGGCATCCGTGTGGTGGCGGTTGTGCGCTCTACACGTTGACCTCTCTGCCCGTGATCTTATCCGCGACAAAGATGCCCATTGCGCCACTCTGCGACAAACCTCTGGTAATACCGCTGCCGTCACCGATCAGATACACGCCCTCCATGATCTCAAAATTCTCGTTGTGCTTCGGCTTGATCGAATAGTACTTATTCTCACAGCCATATAACAACGTGTCATCATTTGCACAGCCGGGCGCAACCTTATCAAGCGCGTAAATGGTCTCTATAATGTTGGTCAGCGCACGATACGGCAACACAACGCTGAGGTCTCCCGGAAATGCCTGCAGTGTCGGTCTGACCGTGCTCTGCGACAGTCTGTGCGCATTGGTTCTTCTGCCTCGGATCAAATCTCCAAATCTCTGTACCATAATGTTGCCCTCGGCAGCAAAGTTTGTATTTCTTGCAATGTTTTCGGCGTACTCTGTCGGCTTTTGGAAGTCACCGTCAAAGTGAATCGAGGACAAAATTGCGAAATTGCAGTTTTCTGTCTTTTTCTCGGGCTGCGCAAACGAGTGACCGTTTGCCGTTATCACACCATGGTTGTTCTCTGCCGATACCAGTCCGCCCTGATTGAAGCAAAACATTCTGGTTCTGTCCTCAAACGTTTTGGTACGGTACAGGATCTTGGGCTCGTAGATCTGCGACGAAAACTCGCGCCAAATGATATCCTTCATCTCCACGCGCACGCCGATATCCACTGAGTTTGCATCCATGCGAATGTCAAACTTCTTGCAGGTACGAATAACAAAATCCGATCCGCTCCTGCCCGTAGAGATCACGATCTTAACAGTCTGCAGTGTCTCCGCCTCGCGGTTTCCTCTTCTATGTGCAACGGCATAACAGCCGTCCTGCTTTTCGATTTCAAGCACCTCTGTCAGATCTCTCATCTCCACACCGCTTTGCTCCAGCGCATCGATCAGACTCTGCATGGTATCAAAGTTCTTATCCGTACCCAAATGGCGCACGTTCATATCCAACAGTCGCAGATTGTTCTGCAAACACTTGAGCTTGAGCTCCTCATTGGAATGGTACATAGGCGGATAATCATCGGCAAACTGCTCCAAAATGCTGTCCACCTGGTTGATATAGTACATGGCAAGGTCTTCGCCCAGCTCTTCCCCCATGGTGCCGCCGTATGCCGTACCAAGATTGAATTTGCCGTCTGAAAATGCGCCGGCACCTGCATATCCACTGGTGATACTGCACACCTTGCAGTGAATGCACTTCTGGTTCTTACCTGCAGGACAATGACGCTTTGCAAGTGATAGACCCTTTTCAAGAATGACGATCTTCAGCTCAGGGTTGTTGACTATGGCGCGGTAGGCTGCCATCAAGCCGCCGATGCCGCCGCCGATAATGGCTATATCATACATTGTAGTTATTCTCCGATTTAATAGTTTGGGATTCCCGAAAATACGGGGCGGTGATTTGCCGCCCCGCGAGTGTTTTTTGATTAGTCCTTAATCAAGGTGATGATCGCCATCTCTGCTGCGTCACCGCGGCGAGGGCCGGTCTTCAGAATTCTGGTATAACCACCGTTACGATCTGCATACGCAGGAGCGATTTCGCTGAACAGCTTGGTTACAACGTCCTCCTTGGTAATGTATGCCAGAGCCGCACGACGGCTTGCAAGGGTATTCTTCTTTCCCAGTGTGATCATCTTCTCTGCAACGGAACGGACTTCCTTAGCTCTTGCGAGAGTGGTCTCGACCTGGCCGTTCTCGAGCAGCAGGGTGACCATACCGCGAAGCATAGCTTTTCTATGATCGGTCGTTCTGCCGAGTTTTCTGGATGCGGGCATTGCCTTATCCCTCCTTCTGCTAAACTACTTTACTTAAATTGCTGCTTTTGGCTTATTCTTCTTCTCTCTTGAGATCAAGCCCCAGGGAGTGCAGCTTCTGGATAACTTCTTCAAGCGATTTCTTACCGAGGTTACGGACTCTGATCATCTCTTCCTCGGTACGGTTGGTCAAATCTTCAACAGTATCAATGCCTGCGCGCTTCAAGCAGTTGAAGCTACGTACAGACATGTCAAGCTCCTCAATGGTCATCTCAAGGACTTTTTCCTTCTTGGTCTCTTCTCTCTCGACCATAATCTCTGCCTTCTTTGCTTCATCAGACAAATCC
>JAZNBB010000094.1:0-5430 GCA_045586845.1 Eubacteriales bacterium | reverse complement strand
ATCATATCGAGCAGATAGCAAGGCTTGCCGCCTCGTGCAATCTGAGCCGTGACGATATTATTGAAATGATCACATTCGGAATGGAGGAACAGGAATGAACGCACTTGAACTGAAAAACGTAAGTAAATCCTTTTCGGGATTTTGTTTGGATAACATTAGTCTTACTCTACCAAGCGGTTGTATTATGGGACTTATCGGAGAGAACGGTGCAGGCAAAAGCACAACGATAAAGCTCATCTTGGATATGCTTCATAAGGATGGCGGAACGATTACAATACTCGGCAAGGACAACGAAAAGGACATTTCCCTTACAAAAGAAGATATCGGTGTCGTAATGGACGAGGTTGGTATGCCTGAATGCTTGACGGCAAAGCAGATCGGCAATGTCATGAAGCATACGTTTCGTAATTGGAATGAGACTGAATATGCCAGACTTTTGCAAAAATTATCTCTACCCGATAACAAGCAGTTTAAGGACTTTTCACGCGGTATGAAAATGAAGCTTGGGATTGCCGTTGCGATGTCACACGGCGCGAAGCTCCTGCTTCTTGACGAGCCGACAAGCGGACTGGATCCCGTTGTGCGCGACGAGGTGGTGGATATGTTCTACGATTTTACAAGAGATGAAAACCACTCCATCCTTATATCCTCCCACATTGTCAGCGACCTTGAAAAGCTCTGCGATTACGTGGCGTTTTTACACAAGGGCAAGCTCTTACTGTGCGAGGAAAAGGACGTGCTATTATCTGAATACGGCATCATTCACTGTACTGTTGAACAGCTTTCCGAGCTTGACAGGAATATGGTAAAATACAAAAAAGACACGCCCTACGGCGCTGAGGTCATTGTGTCGCGAAAAAACGCGCAGGATGGCTTCAAGCTAAGCCCCATCAGCATAGAGGAGCTGTTTGTATTTATGGTAAAGGAGGCGAAATGATATGAAGGGACTAATACTAAAGGACTGGTATATGATGAAAAAATATTGCAGATATTATTTTTTCGTTTGTATCGGATTTATCCTTCTCTCTCTGATCAGTAGCAGCAATATGTTCTTCGTTTTTTACCCTTGTTTGCTCTGCGGTATGATTCCCGTCAACCTCCTTGGATATGATGAACGTAGCCGATGGACGGAATACGTCGGCACGTTGCCGTATACAAAAGCGCAAATCGTATCCGCAAAGTATCTGATCGGCTTGTTGACACAAGTTGCTGTGCTGATATTCATTTGCATCGCACAGGCTGTGAAAATGGGAATTGAAGGCACTTTCGTTTTCAAAGAGTTTTTGTTACTGATGATGCTTTTGCTGATCATGGCGAGTGTTTCCTCATCGCTGACTCTCCCGTTTATATTCAAATACGGAGTAGAAAAAGGGCGCGGAGCCTATTATGTGATGATAGGCGTGGTGTGTGCAGGCAGTCTTATCGCAACTACCATCTTCAAGGAAAGTATTCAAAATGAAATTCAATTGAACGCCGTTTGGCCTATTGCTTGCCTTGTAGGTATCGGAATATATGTGCTCTCCTGGTATCTGTCCATTGTATTTTATAAAAAACGAGAACAATAAACAAAGCGATAAAAGCCAAGCCCTCGTTCCGTAATGGAACGAGGGCTTTTATAATATTTAATTCTGCAGCTCCGGTGTATCCGTGAACGTGATCACGGGATCGGTGTAACCGTCCGACTCAAAGACCACGATCTCGTTATCACCATTTTTGAGTAAGGGCGCCGGAACGTACAGCGTTTTCTGCGGGCCTGCGGGGTTATAATAGCGGCCGATATTAAAGCCGTTGACCGTGACAAAGCCCTTGGTAAAGCCGTCAAGGCGGACAAATGTGTCCTTGGGATGGTCTTCAAGATGCAGATTACCACGCAGGAAAGCAGGCTTTGCAAAGCCGTGCTCGGGCGCAAAGGTGAGCCCCGAGAGGTCGTCCATGGTCAAGGGGTACATTTCCCAGCCATAATGATATCGCTGGCCAAGACGCACGCCGCCAAGGATTCCCTTTTTATCAAGCAGATTGATTCCGTAATTGACTCGGCCCATGTTCTCAACCAAAATATCCACCACGGCAGACTCGCCAAAGTCAAGCGAGATGGTGATCTCGTCGTCGCGGCGATCGCGCTCCTTGATGCCTGCAAGCTTACCGTTGACAAACACGACAGCACGGTCATGCAGCTCGCCAAAGCTCAGCGGCAAGGGCTCGATCGGGCCTTGAACTGTGGTACGGTATAAGGTGAAGCCAAAGTCCTGACCGATCTGCTCCATAGTCTTGGGGAAAGCGGCCTTGACCGGCTTTGCCAGGCTGTCAAGGTTGTCAAACAGGTCTGCCTGCTCGGTCAGCGTCAGCTTGCCGTAAGCGGCTTTTTCGCTGTTTTTGACCTTGATATCGGGCGCGGGCTTACCCGTTCTGCGTGCGATCAAGTCCTTAACCGCCTCGTAAAGCGGGGTGATATCCCCTGCTTCGCTCAGCAGCGCGCGGTAATCATAGCTGGTGATGGTGGGCTGATACTCTCCCGGGTGATTTGCTCCATTCCAGAAAGCAAAATTGGTACCGCCGTGGAACATATACAGATTAAAGGACGCACCGAGATCAAAGAACTTTTCGATCTCGCATACGATATCCTCGATGGGGCGCAGCTGTGTACCCGACTCATACCAATGGTCAAACCAGCCGTCCCAGAATTCTCCGCACATCAAGGGGCGATCCTTTTGGAACTCGTTCAAGGTCAGGATCTGCTCGGTATGGCTGCCGAAATTGGCAACAGCCAGCACGTCCGGCAGCGTACCACCGCTCAGCATCCATTTTGCAGTACCGTCCGAGGTGAACAAAAGGCAATCAATGCCGTTTTCGTGATAGATATCAACCACCTTTTGCATATATACGCTGTCATCACCGTAGCTGCCGTACTCGTTTTCCACCTGCACCATAATGACGTTGCCGCCGTTTGTGCAAAGATGGGGGCGCACGCGCGAGAGCAGCTCGCGGTAATACGGCTTGACCTTTTCAAGATACAAGGGATCGTCACAGCGGAGTGCGAGATCCGGATAGGACAACAGCCACGACGGCAGTCCGCCGAAATCCCACTCGGCACATATATAAGGGCCGGGACGGAGAATGACAAACAATCCGAGCCGCTCGGCGGTCTCGATGAACCGTTCAATATCCAGAATCCCCGAAAAATCAAACTGCCCTTCCCGTCTCTCATGCAAATTCCAGCAGGTATAGGTCTCCACAGCGTTCAGACCGCATGCCTTGAGCTTTGTGAGTCTGTCCTCCCAATATTCGGGTACTGTGCGGAAATAATGCACCGCACCCGACATCAGAGTAACGGGCTGACTGTCATATATAAACTTATCGCCGTGATACGTAAAAGTGTGCTTCATAACGTCACCGTCCTTTGGTATCGTGATAGCTTTATGATACCATTTCCTATGCATTTTGTCAAGGAAAAAGCCCTACGCCGAGCGTAGGGCTTTGTGTTTTTTAGTTGGAGTAGCCGATAACGGTTTCGTAAGCAACCTGTGCGTAGATTCTGCTCATGAAATCGTTGGGATGGTTGATGTTGTTACCGGTGTGGTCACGGAAACGCTTGGTTTCAACCAGTCTCAGGCTCATGCTGGTCACCTGAGCAACGCCGCAGGACTTGCCGTCACCTGCATAAGAGGACGCCAGCTGCTCGAAAACGTTCTCAAACTTATGCTGATTGCCATACCAGCCGTTGATCGCCTCGGGGTTGGGAACCATGGTTGCTACCAGCATCAGATCGGTCTCGGGAGCGATATCGTAAACCTGATCGGCGATCTTTTTGATGGCCTTCTTTTCGTTGTTGGGAGAGTTGCCCGCATCGTTCATACCGAATGCGAGAGCGAAGAAATCGCAGCCGTATTCCTCAACGAAGGGCTTTACGTAGGTATCAAACTTGTTGGTGCCGTCTACGCTGGTCCAACCGCCAACGGAGGGGTTGATGTAGGTGATGGTGCCGTTGGTACCGAACACGCTATCCTGTGTGGGAGGGGTGGAAACGGAAGGCAGACCGGTATTGATATACTTAACGGTATAGCCATACTTCTGGGCAACCATTTGGGTAAACAGCTGAGACCAGGAGGGAGCGTAAGGATGTACGTTATTCAGGCCGGAGGAGGTAGCACCCCAGGTGATGCTGTCACCGTAGAAGATCATGGTAACGTCCTCGCCCTTTTCCAGCTTAGCGATCAGCTTTGCAAACTGAGCGGACTGGTTCTCGGGGATAAAGCCTTCCCAATACTCGTCGTGCACGTAGGTAACGGCTACCTGCCACTGGGTCATGGTAGTGCCCTCGCCCCAGTAAACGTAGTATCTCTGACCGTCAACCTTTACCTCAAGCTGTGCGGGCATGCCTGCGATCGCCTGCTCGTGATAATACTGATCAAAGCTGATAACGGGAATGCGGGTGCCCTCAAGCAGCACCAGCTTGCCGTCAACCACGTCGTAGTCCTTACCCTGCTCGTAAACCGTTTTGAGGTCGTAGGAGCGAACCGACAGGATCTCGTCGGGGGTATACAGCAAGGATGCCTGATCGTCCATACCTACAAACATAACAGTCTCGTTGTAAACGACTCTGCCGTCCCAGACGGGGGTCATGTAAGTGTTCAGATCAAAGGTGTCGTAAGTAAGAATATCACCAATGGGCGCGTTGTTGACCGTACCTCTGGTGGTCTCTTCCTCGGTGGTTACCTCTTCTGTGGTGGACTCTTCTGTGGTGGACTCTTCGGTGGTAGGAGCTTCGGTAGGCTGCTCGGGAGTGGTTTCATCGCCGCTGCCGCCCTGATCGCATGCCACGAAGCATACACCCAGCATAAGCATTGCCATCAAAAGAGAAAGAATTCTTCTGGCTTTCATGTGTTTCCTCCAATAAATGATTAGTATTTTTGTTTTTTTGGACTCTTATTTTGTGCCGGTCGAGCCAAAGCCTCCCGTGCCTCTCTCGGTTTCTTGCAAGGACTCAACCTCGCAGAACTGTGCCTGATAAACGGGCGCGAATACCATCTGTGCAATTCTCTCGCCTACGTCAACGAACTGTGGCTGATCGGTATGGTTATGCAGAGACACCATGACCTGACCGCGGTAGTCGCTGTCTATCACGCCAACCTTATTGGCGGGTGCAAGTCCCCTTTTGGTGGCAAGTCCGCTTCTTGCAAAATTAAGTCCCACGTAACCTTCGGGCAGTTCCATGGCAATGCCCGTGTGCATTAAAACGGTCTGACCGGGAGCGATCGTGACCGCTTCTGCCATGCAGGCATACAGATCCGCACCTGCGGAGAAGGGTGTGCCGTAGGTCGGAACAACGGCTTTTTTGTCTAATTTTTTGAATCTGACCAGCATATTTTTCACCACTATCATAATGTTGTTTATATACAGGCAAGATTATAGAAAGAAAACACCTTTTTGTCA
>JAZNBB010000093.1:0-57688 GCA_045586845.1 Eubacteriales bacterium | reverse complement strand
GCCGAAGAGCGCTGGCATACTGTCACGCACGCCATCGGCGCCCTGCTCGGCATAGCGGCGCTGGTTGCCTGCCTTTCGCGCTCGATTGCGCGGGGAGATGTGTGGGGGATTGTCGGCAGCGCCATCTACGGTGCTTCGCTGATCGCGCTGTACAGCGTTTCTTCGGTTTATCATGCGTTGCCGCGCGGAATGGCCAAGCAGGTTATGCGCGTTCTCGACCATTGCACCATCAATTTCTTGATCGCCGGCACCTATACACCGATTCTGTTTTGCTCCATTCGTTCGGTTTCCAAGCAATGGGCTTGGATCATCTTTGCGATTGTGTGGGGCTTTGCCATGGTGGCAACCGTGCTGACCGCAATTGATTTGAAACGATACAGCAAGTTTGCAATGGCTTGCTATCTCGGTATGGGCTGGTCGATCCTCCTGGCTGCCGAAACGGCCATTGAGGCCATGCCAGGCCGCGGCTTTCTCTTTGTCCTGCTCGGCGGCATTGCCTATACCCTCGGCGCCGTTCTCTACGGTGTCGGAAAAAAGCATCGCTATTTTCACGCGGTTTTTCATGTATTTGTCCTCTTGGGAAGTATCCTGCAATTCCTCGGCATTTACGGATATGTGCTGTAACAACGAAAAAACACCTTAGACAAAGGCTGGTTCTCGTAAAGAAGTTTGATTTCTCCTTGTAGGGACCGGCATCCTCGACGGTCCAAAAAGGCATATTTGCAACGCAGAAGACAAAAATTAACCCCGACAGATTTTTTAAGTCTGTCGGGGTTTGCATGATTCCGTTCAGCGTTATTTCCCAAAGAAACCCGTTCTAAAGTTTATATTTCCTTTTCCGACAACGTATAATCTTTGATCTGTACCATCATCCTCTTCCCTTTCAAGCACCTCAACATTGCCTTAAAAATTTTTGATACTGGTGTAGCAATGCTTTCCAAGCTTCTTATCAACCTCGGGATTGTATTCGCTGATAGTTCGTTTCCCTATTATAACACAAATCGGCAGAGGAAACAATCCCTCTGCCGACATTTTGTGCCTACGAATTCTCCGTTAAGGACAACAGAGAAACAGCGCGGCGTTCTTTTTGGTTATTCATATTTACGTTTAATCCTGTCCGCAGACCTTGCGTCCGTCGGGATAGGCGATGCAGAAATCTCCCGTGTCAAAGTCGGCTTCAACGGTGGTGCCGTCCGAATAGGTGGTGCGGCGTTTACGGGTAGTCTCGTCCAAAATTTCGTGGCTGACCAGCTCGCACAGCGCAGTCCTTTCGTGCAGCTCCAGCGCGATCTTTGCGTAAGCAATATCCTCCGCATCAAAATCGGTGCCCACATACACGGTACCGCCACACAAAAGTCCCCACAGGAACGGAGAATCGGTGCAGGCAATGCCCCACGCGCCGCGGCGGTGAATGCCGTCCCACGGCACCACCATGCAATCGTGGAACACAAGGCTGAACAAGGGGATCGGAACGCCCACGTTGACCTTGTCGGGCGCGTCAAAGCTGGTGCAATGGAACGGCGTATGGTGACAGAGCGCAAGAGAATCCACTATGCAGTCAACACCCTCCTCAGACGACGGAATAATGCCGCGCGAGGACAGCATGTCAAGGCAATGGCGTCTGTTGGCGGCACACTGCTCTCTTGTGACGCGATGTGCGGGATTAAAGCACTCATCCAGCTCGACTACCGAGAACACGTCCAGGTACGAGCCGTCCGGCTTAAGCCCCAATCGCTCGAATTCATCATAATTGCGGCGCACGTAATCGGGCGCGAGCGCAGAGCACAAAAACGTGTGCGCACCGCCGTACCAATAGTCACTCAGAAAATGGCTGCCGTCAAAATACTGCACGGCGTTATCCAAATCAAAGCCGGGAGAATCGTAATAGTAGTCGCGGTACTGATCATGGATCCCGTACAGGTACCCCAGCTCATGGCAGGTCGCGCGTAAGTCGCGCAAGCCCTCCTCGCCGCCCGACGCCTCGTGGATGGGGAACGGATCGGGATGCAAGTTGTCATATCCGTGGTATCCCCAGCCGTCCAAGTGCAAATACGCCTTTCCAAGACCGTTCTCCTTTAACTTGCGCAGCTTGTCTGCGGTCACCGAAAAGGGAATGCACCAGTCGTTATTTTCGGGATGCTCGGCATCGTAATAATGCGTGCCTTCCTTGATATGCACCGCCGCCACGGTATGCACCACGGGCGAGCCGATCAGATATTCCACCTTGGGGTTGCGTGCGATCTTTTCGCGCAGCGAAACAAGATGTCCGCGTTCCTCTCTGTACGCGCGGTAGATCTTCGCAACGGTGTTAAAATCGCCCTTGGCAAAGAAGGTAAACACCATTTCACGCATATAAGACATGGTCCCCAGCGAAGAAATAAAATAGGGCTGTACCTCCTCGCCTGCCAGCTCGTAACGCGCATCGTAGGGTGTCGCGTAAACGGCAGCGTATCCACATCCGTTATGTATCTGTCCGAACAGCGGCATATAGCCGTCTCGCTCAAAGATAAAGCCGTTGACGATCTTGATCGGGTGTCCTGCAGGCACTAAGGTGCCTTGCATACGCGGCAGCACGGTATACCCCTGTCCCTCGCCTGCCTCAAATTTCATGCGCGGCGGCCAGACCAGGGCAGCAATATCACCGGGTGCATCACCGCTCACAGCAGCTTGCATACGCACTTGTCCCGATGTGACGTCAATGCCCACAAAGGTATCTACCTCGAACGGATATACGTTGCCCTGTGCATCGCGCAAGCCCGTATATGTTGCTTGCACGCCGTCCAATCTTCCACGCTTGCAAGCACGGCTTTGGCACTCAGCTTTGCCAAACAGCAGCTCCCTGTCGTCACCAAGACGCAATCTGCCGCCATCCGCCCAGCTCCAGGAGATCTCGCTACCCGCGACGCACACGCAAAGTGCAAGCGTTTCGGGGACGTATTCCAAATGCAGCTTATCTGTTTGAAGGATGTATTGCATAAAAACCTCCCATACTAAAATTTCCGCTTTCATTATATCATGCACGCGGTTGTTTGGCAAGTACCATTGCAAGTTTTTTCAAAAGCCATCCCCCCTTTGCGTGCAAAGGGGGGATTACGTATATAAGAATGATCACACAAGCAGATTCTGCTCGGTCTCCTTATCAAAGAAGTGCATGACCTTACCCTCAAAGGTAACGTAAATGGTATTGCCGTAAACCATGCTGTGGCGAACCTCGTCGTCAAGCGACACGGTGGGAATACGAACGATCAGCTTGTCGCCGTTTTCGGTAACGGCGTGCAGGTGCAGCTCACTGCCCATCATTTCGTTGACCGTGATCTTGCAAGCGATGGCAGCAGGATCGTTCTCGGTTGTGAGCTTGAAGTGCTCGGGACGAACACCCAGCATGATCTCGCCCGACTCAACCTTCTTTTCAGCCAGCATAAATGCCTTCTTGCCCGTAACCTCGATCTTAGCACCGTAGGGCTTGACGAAATACTTGCCGTGCTCGCAAACCAGCTCAGTCTTAAAAGTGTTCATCTTGGGTGCGCCGATAAACTCTGCAACAAACAAATTCAGCGGCATATCAAACACCTCGGTGGGCGTGCCGACCTGCTGGATAAAGCCGTCCTTCATGATGACGATTCTGTCACCAAGAGTCATAGCCTCGGTCTGGTCGTGGGTGACGTAGATAAAGGTGGTATCGATCTTCTGACGCAGCAGAATGATCTCGGCTCTCATCTGGTTACGCAGCTTTGCGTCCAGGTTGGAGAGCGGTTCGTCCATCAAAAACACCTTGCTGTCACGCACCATAGCACGTCCGATGGCAACTCTCTGTCTCTGACCGCCCGAAAGAGCACGGGGCTTACGCGTCAGATACTCGGTAATGCCCAAAATCTCTGCAGCCTCGGTAACCTTAGCATACACTTCATCCTGCGGCACCTTCTTCAGACGCAGCGAGAACGCCATATTTTCAAACACCGTCAGGTGGGGGTACAGCGCGTAGTTCTGGAATACCATCGCAATGTCACGGTCACGGGGCTGGAGGTCGTTGACCACCACGCCGTCGATCTCGACCGTACCCTCGGAGATATCCTCAAGACCTGCGATCATGCGCAGGGTGGTGGACTTGCCGCAGCCGGAAGGACCGACAAATACGATAAATTCCTTATCGGCAATGTCCAGGTTGAATTCCTGTACCGCAACCGTGTCCTTGCCGTAAATCTTCTTTACGTTGGTTAATTTTACAGTAGCCATATCTATATCCTCTCTCTTTCTTAGCCCTTAACGGCACCGCCGGTGACACCCTCAACGTAGTACTTCTGCAGAAGCAGGAACACAGATACAACGGGGATCGCCACGATCACGCCTGCGGCACAGAACATGGTGTACTTCTGATTCATATTCGCTCTGGAGAGCCATTCGAACATACCGACGGCAACGCTCATGCCCTTGCTGTTCTCATGAATGAGGTAGTTTGCCATCATGAAATCACCCCAAGGAGCCATAAAGCCCATGAGCACGGTGTAAATGATGATCGGCTTGGACAGGGGCATGATGACCTTGCGGAACACCTGCCAGCGGGTCGCACCGTCCACGCGTGCCGCCTCGTCAAGGCTCTTGGGAATGGTATCAAAGAAGCCCTTGGATACGTAATATCCCATACCGCTGCTCGCGCAATATACGATGATCAAGCCAAGAGGTGCCATATTTGCGGTCAAGCCAAAGTCCACGAACACCTTATAGATCAGGATCAGGGTCAAAAATCCGGGGAACATACCCAGAATGAGCATGAAGTTCATCAATGCCTTTCTGCCCTTGAAGCGCAATCTGGAAAGCGTATAGCTCATTGCCAGAATGAAAACGGTCTGCAGCAAAGCAGTGGAGACACCCATGATACCGGTATTGATAAACCACTTCATAAAGTCGGTTTCCTTGAACAGCCTGACGTAATTGTCAAAGCCGAATTCCTTAGGCCAGAAGTAGCCAACCTGTCCGGCGCTCTCTACGCGGAAGGACTCCAGCACGATGCCGAAAAAGGGGAATAACCACACCACGGTGATGAGTGCAAGAATGATATAGATGACCGTATTGCTCAGTCGTCTGCTTGCTCTTGCGCCAAGGAGGGATCTGCGTGTTTTAGTCTTATTACTCATCACTTATAATCCTCCTCGTTTTTAGTAGACGGAATAACGTTGTAGACGATCAGCGACAGGATCGCAACCACTAAGAACACCAGTATACCGATGATCGAAGCCGTGTAATATTCGGCTTTAGGGCTTTCTATGGTCATGCGGTACAGCCAGGTGATCAACAGGTCGGTGTGTCCCACCGAAACGCCACCCGCCGTACCGTTGTTGGGACCGCCGTTGGTCAACAGGTAGATGACGTTGAAGTTGTTAAGGTTGCCTACAAAGCTTGTCAAGAGGTAAGGTCCCGTGACGAACAGCATATAAGGCAGGGTGATTTTTGTATATTGCTGGAAGGTATTGGCACCGTCAATACGAGAGGACTCGTACAGATCCTCGGGAATATTCATCAGAATACCGGTTGCCATGAGCATGATATACGGAATACCGATCCAGATGTTGAGCACGACCAAAAGGATCTTTGCCGTCCACTCTCCATCCCAGAGCGAGAAGTTGGCGGCAAGTGCCATGGAATCAGGCAAAATATTCCAGTTGACCAAGGTGTTGCTCGCATTGATCAGCAGCTTGCCAAGCACGCCCGAGTCGTCAAACAGACGCGACACGTAAAGCAGCGAGACGAACTGCGGGATCGCAATGGTCATAACCAGCACGGTTCTCCAGAACTTTTTGATCTTAATACCTTTTTTATTGATCATAATCGCCACGAACATACCAAGGAAATAGTTGGTGAAGGTAGCGAAGAAGGACCACATCAGCGTCCAGGCCAGGATCTCGCCAAATGCAAGACCCAAACCGCCCTTGCTGAAGTTAAACAGCTGGTTGAAGTTGTGCAGACCAACCCACGAGAACAGATTTGCATAGCCGTCGTGCGCCGCGTCATAGCTGGTAAACGCGATGAGTATCATATAAATGATGGGCAGCACGGTAAACGCCAAAATACCGGCAAGAGGAAGCGCAAGCAGAGTTTTGTGGAACTGGTCGTCTAAGAGCGACTTTAAGTCTTGCTTGCCGCTTCTGACCTTTTTGCCCTTGGCGGTGATATCCATGCAGATGCGGCATTGCTTGACCTGCATACGCCAGGTATAAATAAATGCGATGATAAAGAAAATGGAAAGAAGCGCGTACAGCATGACCTTGACCGAGTCATCGCCGTAAATGGTAGTTTCGGTAGCACCCAGAAGACCCTGAATGATCTCCTTGCGGGGAGGAATGTCACCAACCGTTTGTCCGGGGATCAAAAAGTGGCTTTTGGATAGCCATTCAATACCACTCTTTGCCAAAAGCGAGGTGTCCTTGATCAGTATGCCCAACCAGTGGCGCGCGCCGCTGGGCACGAACATATACACGCCGAACACGATCTCAAACAGCAAAAACAGTGCACCGCGCAGGGGCTGACCGTAATAGAAATTACCAAAGCCAAAGATCACGTAGGAGAGCTTAACAGCCCAATTACCCTTGGCAAAGGTGGTGACGATATCCACGACCTCGTCCTTGACACCAAGCACGACCTTCTTGCACAGCCCGATCAGCTTGAGGATCAAGCCCCAAAACCAGCCCGGCATCGCGCAGAAGAACATAGCAAGATTGTACCAGAAGGCGCGGAATCTGCTCAGCCTCAAATATTCTAAGTCATTTAATTTCTTCATACACAATAATACTCCAAATTTCAACCTTTTTAGAGCGAAAAGGCATTGTTCGCCGCTACACAAGACAACTGTTGTCCTTGTATATCGGCTAACAATGCCTTATCTGTTTTATGACTTTTATGACATGGGGAGTCCGAGGACTCCCCATGTATTTTGCTTATGGTATCGAAATTACTCGGTTACGGGGATCAGCTCAACGTAGCCGCCGTTGTCGCTCAGAGTGAGCTTAACGTAGTAAGTACCGGTGGTCTCAACCTTCAGGTTGCCGTCGTCAGTTGCATACTGACCTTCGCTTGCACCGTAGCTTACATCCCAGGATGCACCCTGACGAACCTTCAGGGACTCCTCAGCATTCAGCTGGAGAGCCTCGGAGAGGAACGTGCCGTCTTCCTGCTTGGTCATGGGGAAGTCAGTATCCCAGCTGGTGTTGCAGATACCGCCGATAACGCTCCATGCCTGCTTCTGCTCTTCGGTCATGGTGAACAGACCGTCGATGGTGGTCTTATAGTTGTCCAGAGCTGCCTGGAGATCTGCATCGGAGGTAGCAGCCTTAGCGTCTGCACCCAGAACCTTTGCGATATCCCACCAAGAGCCGTGGATCTGACCCTGAGGCTGACCGTAAGCGTTCTGCTTAGCAAGAGCAGCCAGAGAAGCGTTGGACTGAACAGCCTCGGAAGACTGAGCGTTGATGTTGGAGGGACCCCACTGGAACTGCTCGTATCTCTGGTTCTGGCACTCCTCGCCGGTCAGGTACTCAGCAAGCAGAGCAAGAACTGCAGCTCTCTTTTCATCGTTCTGGGGCTTAACACCCATCAGCTTGTTACCGGTGTAAGAGCCGAGGTGGTAGGACTTGCCGTCAACCTCGAAGGAAGGCAGGTCGGTAGCACCGAGGTTTGCACCGAAGTGCTCAGCAGCAGCGTTAGCGTTCCAGATACCGGTGATAACAACACCTGCATCGGTGAAGATATCAGCGTTGGAGTCGTAGCAGGTGGACTGAGCCAGCTTCTGCATACCCTTCATTGCTGCAAGACCTGCAGCGGAGTTGAAGTTATCGTCAACGGATACGAAGTTACCCTCGGTGTCCATGGACCAGTTGGAATGGCAGCCGGTTGCAAAGAAGAAGGAAGCGGTGTACCAAGCGTTCTCAAGAGCAAAGCGGAACTTGAGGTTGTTAGCCTCGCAAGCAGCGATGATCTTTTCCATGCTCTCAGCATCCTCTTCGGAGATGATGCTGGTGTTGTAGTACATATAGTAACCGTTGTCACTGGTCATGGGGTAAGCGTACAGAGTGCCTGCAACGGAAGCAGCCTTAACGGAGCCTGCATCGTTGGTGGTCTTGAGGTTGTTTGCGATAACCTCGGGGGGAGTTGCAAGAGCTGCTGCCTGAACAAGGCGAGCGAGCTGGTCCTGTGCGAAGCAGTAGATGTCAGGAGCGGTTGCAACGTCAGCAACTACCTTGGAACCTGCATCAGCCTCGGTAACGCCTTCGATAGAAGCGTTGATCACGATGCCCGGGTACTTAGCCTCGAAAGCGTCGATCTGCTGCTGAGTCAAAGCAGCAACGCCGTCAAGCTCGGAAACCCACATGGTGATGTCGTAAGTGCCCTTGTAAGCCTCAACGATCTGCTCTACAGTGGGCTGGTTGTTACCGCCAACGGTGGTCTGTTCGCTGTCGGTGGTTTCGTTGTTGGGGCCTTCGGGAGTGGTGCATGCTGCAAAGCAAGCAACTACCATCAGAGCGACCAACACAAGAGACAGAATCTTACTCATTTTCATAATAAGTAAAACCTCCAATGAATAATATTATTTTTTAATGCGCTCAAGAGCGCACCTTAACAATTGTAACATATCCTCCTGCGTTTGTCAACACATCCGTAAACTAAAAGTTGTTTTTGGGTAAAGTTTACAAACGCCGTCCATAATCGCGGGGATTGTCGTACGAGCTTGCTAAATTATTTTGTGCACTATTTTAGTATCACACTGGTACATCCATCCAAAGTCAACAGGCTTCCCTCTAAGGATGCCCCGCCCACGCCGATCGCATCGCAAATGCTTGATGCATTGCATTGTGCAAGTGTGGCAAGATCCACAGACAACGGCTGCGCCGAGGTATTGTGTATGAGCACCAACTCCTCGCCCCCGTACGAAATACAAAAGCCGCCGAGATTCTTATTGCCGCAATTGAGTGCCGTATACTCCCCTCTTGCAATGGCGGGATACTTATGACGCACGGCAATCAGCTTACAGTAATAATGATAGAGGCTGTTTTCGTCCTCCAGCTGATCTGCCACGGTGGTACTGATCTGATTTTTTGCGGGATATGTCGCTCCCACGGGATCGCGCAGAATGACTCCGTCACCCCACAACATGGCAAGGCGTCTGTTTGCATCGGTATTGGCTCCGCCGCGTGAGCCACGCATACCGATCTCCTCGCCGTAGTAAATAACAGGTGAACCCGCACACAGCAAATACAGATTTGCCGCCATACGCATATTATTCTCTGTCACAAATGCGCCCGCTATACGGTCCATATCGTGATTGGAAAGGAAAGGCATGATCATGCCGTCCGCATTCTTTACCTTGACACTGTTTTGATAATTTTCCACGTAATTGAGATAATTTGCAATGTTCTTACCTTTGGCAGCCGTGGCAATAATGCCCTCCGCCTGCGCCATGGTGAAGTTAAAACAATTCATTGCGGGATAATACTCCAGCACCTCACTATCGCCTGACCAACATTCACCCACGCAATAGATATCGGGCTTGATGGCGCGCAGCTCGTTCATATACCATTCCCAGAACGCTACGGATCGCGCGGTATCCCCATAATAGATATACTTGACGGCATCAAAGCGAAAACCGTCCACACCCATATCGAGATAATACTTTGCAATATCCAGTACCGCCAGCTTGACCTTAGGATTGTCAAAGTTCAGCTCAGGCATACTTCCCGAAAAATTACATTCAAACCAGGCGTCCACACCCTCTATTTTTTGATACGTCACGCCGTTTTTCTTTTCCGCTGTGGTCACGCAGGTGTAAAAATCATAATAAGGATCCGAGACATCTCCATCCGTTCTCGCCTGCTTGAACTGTAAAAACCACTCGTGTTGATCCGAGGTATGGTTGATAGCAAGGTCCATGATCACCTTGACGTTGCGCTCGTGGCACAGCCCGATCAGCTCCTTTAAGGTGTTCTCGTCGCCAAACCGCCAGTCCACCTTGTAATAATCCTTGGCATCATACTTGTGGTAGCTGGGCGAAGAGAATATGGGAGAGAGCCAAATGCCCTGTACGCCAAGGCTTTTGCCCGAATGGATGTTACCGTCGTTGAGATAGTCCAATTTGTTGATAATGCCGCGCAGATCTCCGATGCCGTCGCCGTTGCCGTCTGCAAACGAGCCCACGAATATCTGATAAAAGGTGCGGTAGTTATCGCTCACAGGATCGACCTCGGGCTCAGGAGCGGGAGGCTCTGCGGGAGGTGTGTCCCTGCCCTGACATCCCGCAAGAGAAATTGCACTCATCAGTAATAGCATGTGCATACAAAAGCTAAGTATTCTTGTTATCCGAAAATTCTTCATAAATATCCTCATTCCTTGACCGAGTTAAGCATCGCGTCGTCGATCTTTCCCCAGGCGTTGGGACCTGCACACTTGACGTAAATACCCACGGTCAGTACATCTCCCTCGCTGATCTCGATGCCCTCAATGCGGGCGGTATGCCACTCGTTGTACACCGTGATCTGCGTGTCGGCGCGGTGTACGAGCTCTCCGTTGATCTTGACGTAGGCATAGATCTCGGTCGCGCCGCCGTCTCCGCCCATGATCGAAACGGCATACTGATACTTACCCGCCTTCAATCCTTCTACCTTTTGCTCCAACGTAAACTCGACCGTGTTTGCGGATGCACCCCAAAAATGATAGTGCTTATTACCGGTCAGCGAATCCGTGACCTTATCCTCAATGCAAAGCTCGTCACACTTGGTGACAGCGGTGGCAGTCCAACCCGCCTCGCCATCCTCAAAGCTCCAGTTCTGCAAAAAATTGTACTCCACCATGGAGATCACACCCTTGGCTGTCATGCCGCCCGCCGTGCCTGTGATATCGTATTTGGCAACGCCGCCCGCCTTGAGTGCTTGGACATCCACGTCCTGCCACTGCACCGGGATCGCCTTGCGCGAATTGTCGTTCATGATGGCATTGACCGTTTCGGGCAGCACCACGTCGCCGTTAAGGTCAAAGATCAACTCCACGTCCTCAATAGCGTCAGCCTTGATCCCCACAACGTTGCCGTTCTTCATCATGCCAAACACCTTAAGTGCCTCGGTCACCTTTCCGTCCTTGTCAAAGAATGCCTGATTATCCACCGCGCAGCCGCCGTTCCATTGTCCTGCATCCTCGGGATCGTATTCCCCTGCATAGGAGGATGCCCAACCCGAGCCGTGCGTCTCCCACAGATTGCGATTTGCCTGATAGTCCGATCCGCCGACCGAGATCCAGGTACCCTCCCAGTAGAAGACACCAATACCGCTGTGCACCTTATTGACCACGGTATCGGTCACGTCGCGCACCAGGTTGACCTGTCCCTGCAGCGTAAAGGGGTAATCCTTGACCACCCCGCCACCGTCACCGATGGTGTTGCCGTAAAAGTCGGTGTCCTCGGCGGTAAAAGCGTAGGAGGTTTCGGCTACCATGACCTTTTTTCCGTAGGTATCGGCTACCTGATTGAGCACGTTGGCAAGATTATCCAGCGTACCGTGCCAGAAGGGATAATAAGAGGAAGCAAATACGTCGTAATCCACGCCGTAATAATCCAGATTTGCGCTGTAGCTGACGTAGCTGTCAGCCTTTTCGGGGTTGGCAAAGTGAATGGCGATCAACGCATTCGGGCAGACCTCGCGCACCGCACGGCAGCCCGCGCTCATCAGCTGCGTGATCCTTTTCCAGCCGCCCAAGGCTGCGGCGGATTCACCGCACAAGGCACCGATGGTCTCGTTGCCCACCTGCACCATGCCCACGTCCACGCCCGCTTCAACAAGCGCAGCCAGGCAATCCTTGGTATATTGATATAACGCCTCTGTCTTGGTATCGATATCCATACCCTTCCATGCCTTGGGTACCATCTGCTTGGCAGGATCCGCCCAGAAATCCGAATAATGGAAATTGACCAGCAGCTTCATACCGTATTTTGTAGCGCGTTGCCCGACGGCAATCGCATTTTCCAGATCGCAGTTACCGCCGCCATACCCCTTGCCGTCGGCTGTGAAGGGATCGTTCCAGATACGCACGCGAATATAGTTGATGCCGTTTGCGGACAGGATCTCATACACGTCCTTGACCTGCCCGTCAAAATCGGTGTAGGTCACACCGCTCGCCTCCAGTGCGGGAACACAAGATGCATCCATGCCAAAGATGAAATCGTCGGGAAGATGCTCCACACGCGCAACGTACAAAGAATCAGAGGTTAGATTTGCATTCATTTGGTTGGGTCTCCAATCGGTATTGATCTCGTTTGCGGGCTGATTTGGCGCAGGATCGGAATGACAGGCAGAAAAGCCTGCAACCGCCAAAAGCGCCGCTGCACTCAATGCAAGCATTCTTTTGAAATTCATGCCGTTCCTCCGTGCGTCTTATTGTGCAAGCGCATCGTTGACGTAGATCAGAACGCTGATACCCGCCACGCTGACGCTGCCGCTCTGCTTTTCCAACACGCTGCCGCCTGCGCGCGTTCCATCCGCAACCAGATTCCATTCCCCCTCCAGCGTGTAAGGAAGCGCGGTGTTATGCGGATTGATGACCGCCAGCGCCTTTCCGCCCATGCCGTCCTCAAAGGTCACGGCAACAATGCCGCTGCCCTGCTCTGCTACACCGGTGATCTCGGTTGCATCGCTTGTAAAGATATCAAAGGTCTTGCGCATTTCGATCAAGCCCTTGTAATACAACATAGTCGTGTATTCACGATTGCCCTCTGCCAACACGGACCAATCGATGTTGTTGATGGCATCCGAGGACTTATAGCTGTTTTCGTCGCCGTCCTTGGTGCGCAGCATTTCCTCGCCCGCTTGCCAGAATGGTGTACCCTTGGCGATCAGATTGATGGCTGCACCCAGATTGTTCATACGGTTACGGTCGTCATCCGAGCTTGCAGGGTTGGAAAGCATCAGCTTATCCCAAAGCGTATTGTTATCATGTGCGCTCATATAGTTGATGACCATGCTGTTGTCCACGCTCCAGCCGATACCAAGTCCCTCGCCGCCGCGCAGACCGAACAGCACTTTGTTCCAGTTTGCCTTGGGAGAGCCGTTGATATAGCCCTGCGACTTTGCATCAAACACGCTGCCCTTGAGACCGTCACGAATGGCATCGTTGAACACCGCAATGCCGCCGATCGCATCCCCCGTGGGCACGATCTGACTGATGTTGGTCTGGTTTGCCTGGGCAGAGCCGTCGATGGTTGCGCCCATGGTCCAGCCCTCGCCGTAAATAATGGCGTTCGGGTTGATGGTATGCACAGCGGATTCCACGCCCTGCATGGTAGCTAAGTCGTGCAGACCCATCAGATCAAAGCGCAAGCCGTCCAGCTTATACTCCTCTACCCAGTACGCAGTAGACTCTTTCATAAATTTTCCATACATATAACGCTCGGAGGCAGTATCGTTACCGCAGCCGGACGCCGAAGAGTTTGCACCGCTTTCGGTGTAGCGGTAGTAATAATAAGGAACAATTCTGTTAAACGCACTGTTGGCATCGTAAGTGTGATTATATACCATATCCATGATCACGCCGATACCCGCCCGGTGCAACGCCTGCACCATTTGCTTGAACTCGCGCACTCGCACCTCGCCGTCGTAGGGATCGGTGGAGTAGCTGCCCTCGGGCACATTATAGTTCTTGGGATCGTAGCCCCAGTTGAACTCTGCGTCCGGGTTGGATTCATCCACGGTTGCATAGTCGTAAACAGGCAGCAGATGCACGTGAGTGATACCCAGCTGCACAAGGTAATCCACACCCACGGGCACACCGTGCTCGTTGACCAAGCCACGCTCGGTAAAGGCAAGATACTTGCCCTTATATTGCGACGTACCGATCTTATTGGAGAAGTCGCGCACGTGTACTTCCCAGATGATCGCCTCATTATAAGAGGAAATGGGATTTTGCAGAGCCGAGTCGTCCCACCCCTCCGGATCAGTCAGGGACAGATCGATGACCATGGAGCGATCACCGTTGACTCCGGCAGATTTTGCATAGGGGTCGGTAGCGGTTTGCGTGCCCACGGCAGTAGTCACGGTATAGGTATAATACGTACCGTGTCCGCAAGCCTCTGTATGCGACCAGACGCCCTTATCGCCGCGCGTCATGCTCACGCTCTTGATCAACGAATCGGTATGTCCGTCTGCGTAAAGATCCAGCTTGACCTCAGACGCGGTGGGTGCCCATACCTTGAAGGTGGTGGTATCGCCGCTGATCACGGCACCCAGATCTTCGCCATCGTAGTGATAATTGTCCGCAAAATACCGGCTGTCAAAGATCTTGGTGGGCACGACGACCTGCGAGCCGTAGCCGTCGATCTCCATGCGGTAGCTCTTGGAAAGATCAAGCGTATCCTCCAACACCACGTTGCCCGTAGCCGCAGGCTTATTCATTGAGGAAATGCTGACGATCTTGAGCTCTCGATCGCCCTCATACACCTTGATCCGGTCCAAACTCTGAATGGTGGTCAGCGGCGTGACACGATACTGAATGGTATGCTCGTCTACCATAGCCGCTAATGAAAAATCCTTGATCATTTCTAACGTTTTGCCTCCATCATCGCTCTTGAATTGGTCTGCAATACCGGTTTTGAGATAGATCACGGTCTCTCTGCCCGTAATCACCGCAAATCTGTCCTGCTCGTAATCCTTGGTTGCATTCCCCCAGGAGGATCCGCCCGGATCTGAGCAGTTCTTGCGGACGATAAAGCCGACCTGTTCCACGCCCACAGGAACATTTACCACGACCTTTGCGCCGTAAGCGCATTCGTGAAAGAGATATCCCTTACCTGCAACGTCGCCCCACCAGATCCAAATATCGCAGTTTTCATACGTACCGTTGTAGTTCCAATACAACGTCAGCTGGTTGTAGCCGTCTTCCAGAGGCAGGGTATATTCGTCACCCGTAAAGCCTTGCTCGGGATCCGTTTGCGTCTCGGGTGCGGTCGTACCCTCGGGTGCACCCGTGGCATCTGAAGTCTCGATTCCGATGCC
The DNA here is from genome assembly GCA_045586845.1 of Eubacteriales bacterium. Lineage (GTDB taxonomy): Bacteria > Bacillota > Clostridia > Oscillospirales > CAG-272 > SVQP01. The sequence continues at coordinate 42,671 of JAZNBB010000093.1, read as the reverse complement.
GCCATTGAAGCATGAACTCAGCAAACCTACCGACATGACAAGCGCCAGAAGCAGCGCCGCTAAATTTATTGCGCGATTCATAAATGTTCTCCTTTGGGTATAAGTTTAGTTTTGTTTTTTATACGATCATTATAACACAAACAAAAAGTATATTCAAGAGCATTTTTTTGGCAAAAAAAAGAGTGCCCGAAAAAATCGGACACCACAACATTTTTATTGTATCATAAATTTTTGCGTTTGTAAATAGATTTTTAGCATTTGCCACAACTTTCTACGCTTTCAACAAAATTTTCTTGTAAACTTTGTGCGCTCCGCATATTGCAATCTGCAATCATATCTGCTATAATATAGACACAGGAAAGGAAGGTACACGCCAATGAAGAATTAAGCGCGGACCCCTTGCAAAGGCACGGTGAGATAAAGGTCCGGACAAAAACTACAGGTCAGAGATACCTATAGATCCTCGGCTGATATGCATTAAAGCCGACAAAAAATGAAAGCCCTTTGCAAAAGGAGTCAAACGACCTTCGCCTTTTGGAGCAATCAGATTCACAACGTAAACAAAGGTGTTCTCCTTAGAGAATGAGAGAAAAGTATGTGTTTTGGGTGTGTGAGAGAACGCGAAAAAAGGTAGATCAAGAAAGAGAGGATAAAGAAAATGATGTTAGATACCAAGAACGATGAGAAGTGACCCTTGATCGAGGATTTACAACCCGCGGTCAGGGGTCACTTCTCTTTTTGTCGACAAAGATGCTCTCCTTGCATTGGCAAGGGCTTTTTTGTTTTTGCCCTTTTGCACAAATTGGAATTATTTTATTGACAATATCTGTATAACATGGTATAATAAACCCACCAGATTCCTGTATCTGCAATATTGGAAAGGAGCCCCCCATGAAACATTGCAAACACATCAATAAAATGCTTGCTTTGCTGATCTGCCTCATTATGCTGGCAGCTACCCTTTCGGTTTTCGCCGTGTATGCGGATGATGTGCCCAGAAGCATCAGCGTGCAAAACGGCACAGGCACACGAGGCGCCGTTGCTGTCACAAAGACCTACTCTTACCGCGCCATCCTCAATGGCTCGTTTGACGGCTTCGGTTATTGCATCCCCACCTACAACACCACCGATTCGGAATGCACTATTTCCATGTACAAGTGGGAAGGCAACTACGAAAACACCGTGGCAAGCACCCCCATCGTAACACAGCGTTTCGGTCCTTTAAAGGACAACGGAACAAACTGGGTCAGATTTGATGCTCAGCCCGCAGGAGAATACCTGTTCCAAATCTCTGATCCCAAGGGACAGGTTGGCGTCTGGACCAATCAGAACCCCTCCGATTCCAAGGGCTTTTTGTACTTGAACGGCATTGAACAAAAAGGCGAACCCGAATTGCATTTCAACTTTGAAAACGACAACGTGCCCGAAGAACCCTTCGGCACCTGCCAGCCCTCTGCGGATGCGCACATTTCAAAGTCACCTTATAAGACCTCCCAGAACAAGACCCCCAGCAGTATGTCGGTATCCTCCGGTGTGCGTCTGCACGTCAACGCTCCCTTTACCGGTGTAGAGTTCAACCTCGCAACCTATACCGCCACCGATATGGAGGTGGACATCTCTGTTTACGAGTGGAAGGATACCTACTCCGCAACAGTTTCTGCAGCCCCCGTAGCAAGCAAGCGCATTTTGCTTGTCGACAACGCCGTGCAAGGCATCACCTTTAATAAGCTGCCCGCCGGCGACTACCTGTTCTTGGTACACAATGCAAACAAGGCTCCTGCGGTATACACCTTTGCCGAAGCAACGGGTTTTGAGGGATACATTTATAAGGATGGCTTCCCCTCTTCAGGCGCTGTCGCTTATCCCGAGATGTACGTTGTATTTGCAGAAGAGGCACCCGGAAGCGATTTCTTCCTGCAATGCTCCGAGCCCAAGGATACCATTGACGGCAACCACACACCTCCTCCCGAATACGTTATTCCCGAGGATAGCCTGATCTATACCCATCCCGTTCTGCCCGACACCTGGGTATTTACCGACGGTCTGGGCAGAACCGCACTGACTTACGAGGACGTGGGCGCACCCAGAGATAACAAAACCGTTGCCATGTTCTATTGGACCTGGCATATTGATGGCTTCCTTGCCGACAAGCCTGTCAATCTGCAGGAGTACAGCGAAAAGTACCCCGATGCAATGAGAGATTATAACCACGAGATCTGGAAGGACACATCTACCTACTGGTGGAACGAATCCATCTACGGCTTCTACAGTGGTGATGATCCGTGGGTGCTGCGCAAGCAGGCAGAGCTTCTGACCAACGCGGGCGTTGACGTGATCTTCACCGACAACACCAACGGCGACCTCACCTGGTACAACGCCTATAACGCTCTGCTCAAGGAATGGGACGACGCTATGACCGACGGTCTGAAAACCCCCAAGCTTTCGTTCATGCTCCCCTTCTGGGATCAATCCTACACCAACATGCAGCTCTCCTCGATCTATCAGGACCTTTTCCGCACAAATCGTTACCCCAATCTTTGGTATTACCTTGACGGCAAACCCATGATCATGGCGATCCGGCAATCCTTTAATCCCAACACCTCTCCCATAGAAAAGGAAATCTCCAACTTCTTCACCTTCCGTGCAGGACAGCCCGGCTACATTGTGGATCATACCGACTACAGGACCTGGGGCTGGCTCTCCATGTACCCGCAGGCAGAATACTTCGCCTCCAGCAAGGATAAATCCAACGGCATCGTCGAGCAGATCTCGGTCGGTATTGCCATGAACCACAACTATAAGTTGCATGAGCTGGCTGCCATGAGCGGCGACAACATCGCAGGTAGATCCTACTCCTCCACCTATCCCGATCGCTATGAAAAGGAAGGCGCAGAGGCTTCCAAGTGGGGCTACAACTTTGCAGAGCAGTGGACTTACGCACTTGAGGTCGATCCCTCTGTTGTATTCGTGACCGGTTGGAACGAATTTCGCGTAGGCAGATACGCAGAATGGCCCGAAGGCTCTCCCGCATCTGTTCCCAATGCTTTCCCCGACCAGTACAACGACGAATTCTCCCGTGACATCGAACCTACCAAGGGCGCACTCAAGGATCACTACTACTATCAGCTGGTCAACTTCGTCCGTCAGTATAAGGGCGCAACCCCCATTCCCACGCCCGGCGCAAAGACCACCATTGATCTTACCGCAGGTCAGGAGCAGTGGAAGACGGTTGAGCCTTACTTCGGCGCATATATCGGCAACACCGAGCACAGAGATCACAACGGCTACGGCAATCTCGTTTACACCGAAACCTCAGGCAGAAACGATATCATCGGTGCGCAGGTTGCACGTGACGACGAGTTCGTATACTTCAACGTAGAGTGTGCGGAAAACATTACCCCTTACACCGACAAGCTGTGGATGACGCTCTACATCGACTCCGATCAGCAGAATCAGGGTTGGGAGACCTTTGAGTACGTGATCAATAAGTCCGCGGCGTCTGCAGATACTGTCGTGCTTGAAAAGTTTACAGGCAGCGGCTACGAGTCCACCAAGGTAGCAGATTGCGCTTATGTCGTGGACGGCAGATATATGACCGTCAAGGTGGCAAAGAGCGACCTGGGTCTTTCCGGTGACAACTACACCATCAACTTCTCCTGGACCGACAACGTCCACGATGAGGGCGATTACGACAAGTTCTCCGGCGATATCATGGACTTCTACATCTCAGGTGACGTAGCCCCCGGCGCACGCTTCAAGTACAGCTTTATCAGCGGTCAGGCAGCAGAGCAGGAATCCTCCTCTGAGCCCACCGAAAGCACCGATGCAGATTCCGAAGGCACAACCACCGAGCCCGAAGAAAAGAAGGGCTGTAAGGCATTTGCGGCAGCAGGCGTTGTACTCGCTTGCGCAGCAGGCGCAGCAGTTGTGCTGAAGAAAAAGAAGGATTGATTTCCTACAGTCGAGGACACCTGTCCCCCACAAAAACGCATATCCCCCGAGGAAGCCGCGCAAGCGGCTTCTTTTTTATTGACATATAGCGCGATTTATGATATAATACACTTTACGGAAGCGGCACCTTCTCGCAGAATGGAGTAGGATACGCTTATCCGCACATACTAAAAAGACATTATCTCAAAGAAAGGAAATACAATTATGGCAATTTTACACGTAACAAAAGATAATTTTGATGAGCTGCTCAAGGCAGACAAGCCCGTTCTGCTGGATTTTTACGCAGACTGGTGCGGTCCCTGCCGCATGGTCGCTCCCATCGTGGAGGAGATTGCAAACGAACGTGATGACGTCATCGTAGGCAAGATCAACGTTGACGAGCAGGGCGAGTTGGCGCAGGCATACGGCGTCATGTCCATCCCCACTCTGATCGTACTCAAGGACGGCAAGGTGGCAAATCAGGCAACCGGTGCGCGCCCCAAGGCAGCCATTCTGGCACTTCTCTGATCCCCATGGAGCATATTTTCGACACGCTCATACTCGGCGGCGGTCCGGCAGGCTACTCCGCCGCGCTTTACACCGCGCGCGCAGGGCTTGACACGTTGGTGATCGAAAAGATCTGCCCCGGCGGACAGATGGCAACCACCGATATCATTGACAATTACCCCGGCTTTGACGCAGGCATTGACGGCATGGAGCTTGGCATGAAAATGATGGCGGGCGCCGAGCGCTTTGGCGCAAAAAGCGCATACGCCGAGATCACCGAGGTAGAGCTTGCGCCCACGATCAAACGCGTAACCACCACCGATGGAGAATATTTCGGTAAAACCGTCATTATCGCCACGGGTGCTTCTCCCCGCCCCTTGGGGCTTGCGGGAGAACAAGCTCTGATAGGCAGGGGCGTACATTACTGCGCACACTGCGACGGTCGGTTTTACAAGGGAAAAACGGTTATGGTGGTGGGCGGCGGCAACAGTGCCGCGTCCGATGCACTTTACCTCTCGGGACTTGCAGAGAAGGTCATTGTCGTGCACCGCAGAGATACGCTTCGCGCTACCAAAATCTACCACGCGCCCTTGATGCGTGCCGAAAACGTGGAGTTCTGCTGGAATTCCAAGATCTCGGAGCTGCTTGCGGACAACCGCATAACCGCCGTCAGGATCACCGACCTGACAAGCGGACTGGAGCGCGAAGTAAAGATCGACGGCTTATTTGTCAGCATCGGCAGGCAACCCGCAACAGAGCTGTTTCAAGGGCAGCTGGAGCTTGATGCCCTCGGCTACATCGCAGCAGACGAAAGCACCAAAACAAGTCTTGAAGGCGTGTTTGCCGCAGGTGACGTGCGCGTCAAGGAGCTGCGGCAGGTTGTCACCGCCGCTGCCGACGGTGCCGTTGCCGCGCACATGGCGGAAACCTATCTTGCTATGCAGGAATAAAAAAATAAAAAGAACGCAACCCGCGGGTTGCGTTCTTTTCGTTTCCCGAAATTACTGTGCGCTCAGCGTGATGGTCAACTCAAGCGCACCGTCAAAGTAGTACTCGGTGGTATCATGTGCAAAGCCCTCGGGCACGCTTGCAAGCGTGACGTGGAAGTTGCTCTCTGCTTCGGTCAGGGTCACGATCCCCTCTGCATTGGTAGCCACGGGCATACGGCAACCGTTATCGTCACAGAACTGTACGGCTACACCTGCAACTGCTGCACCGCTTGCATCCACAACCTTGACCGTATAGGTCACCTTACCACTCTCGGTAACCTCCTCGGTAGTCTGCTCGGCAGAAGGTGCTTCGGTCTCCGCCTCGGTGCTCTCTTGGGGCGCATTGGTAGCAGCATCGGTGGACTGTTCCCCGTCCGCACCGTTATCGCAAGCCACGGTGCAAAGTACACACAGGCACAGGATGCTTGCGAGTGCAAGCATGAAAATTCTCTTGAAGTTCATGGTCAATCTCCTTATATTTTAAAAATTATAACACCTTATTGCACGTAAACACAGGCAAACAGCCATGCACTATCGGGCATGACCGCCTGTCCCTCGAACAAATACATGGGCGAGGAAGCGCTGTACCAACCCATATGGTCTCCCACGACCTGCAGCATATTCGCAAGCGTTGCGTCCAACGGATAATACCCACCGTCCGCAACCGCATTGTACGCCCAGATCAGATCATTATAGCTGTCCTTGCGTAAGAATTCTCCATTCTCATCATACAGATATACGCCAAGGCGCATATTATTGCACACGGTGGTCAGCGCGTCCAGATAGGGCGAATCATTATCGATATTCAGCAACAGCACGGGACCGTCCGCAGAACCTACGTGATAATAGCCGTCCGTGGGATTATATACAGCGGTTAGAGTCGCGCTCGTGATGTCGAAGGGTCTGAGCGTCCCCTCGGGCTTTGTAAATTGCGCCAATGCGCTCTCGGGCATGACATCGTTCCAGGGCAACTCCTGAATGGTGGGCTGACGCTCGCCCACGTACTCTACGCGCAGCGTGCACGCAGTCACGTCTGCGTCTTCCGCTTTCACGCCGATCACAAAAGCGTAATTATACACCATATCATCGTAAACGTCAATGTAAATTGCGTTGTTTTCCTCAGGTGCGGCTGATTCGGTCAGCACGAACGAGGTGGACCCGTAGTACCCGATCGACAGGGGCAGTTGCTCATCAGCCGAAATGCGGAATACGCCGCCGCGCGGCGCTACAAACAGGAAATAAGTCATATCCCCTGCGCGCAACGACGTCCAGTATTCTCCCTGTCCGAGCTTGCCTGCATAGTACGCAACGTAATCATCAGCAACGGGAGAATAGGCGTAGATCTGCTCGCCCGATGTCGGCAACCCGTACAGCTTGATCTCAAGTGTGGGAGAGTCGGGACTGACCACGCAACCCTCACTCTCGTATTTTTCACCGAGAATATTATCGATCACTACGCTGTAGGTATCGGGGATAAGCTCGGCAGTCGCCGTGCCATCGGCAGCCGTGGGCACCATGATCACCTGCTCCTCACCCTTATAAAAACACACGACGGCGCCTTGCCTTGCATTGCCGTCAGATCCGATCACGCTGACCGTGTAGGTCGCTTTCTCGGGCTCGGGCTCAGTGGTCTGCTCGCCCGTTTGGTCAGTCTGTGAGCCCTGCTCGTCGCCCGGCTCGGTGTTCTGCTCAGAGCCCTGTTCGGAGCCCGGCTCAAAGCCTTGCTCGGAGCTCTGCTCAGCATCCTCGGCAGGTCCTGCGGTATCACTTCCTTGCTGCTGTCCGTCTGCGTTCTTACAAGCTGCAAGCAACAGACCCATGCACAAAAGCAGTGCGATCAGCGCAAAAAGCACCTTATTTTGTTTGATTTTCCTCATAAATCCTCTGCGTTTGTTTATTTATAAACCAATAGTTAATATTTTGTTGTGTACCGTAAAATACGGCGTTTGCCGAACCCTTTTGTGTCAAAAGGGTTCGGCAATGCTTGTTTTTCGTCTTGCTTTTCAGATCAAGCACCCAAGTGCTGATAGTAGAAGCAGAGCTTGGTCCAGGAGTTTTCTACACCCGCAAACGTGTACTTATCCATCAACTTTTGCAACAGGTCTGCCAACTCTGCATTAACTGCCACGCAGCCCTGAAGCTCGGGAGCTCCCTCGTCGGACGGAAGCACCATGCCCGCATACTTCTTGGCAATGTCAGTCATATCGTCGCCCGAACCGTGATACTGACCCGCAAGCACCTCATCCAAGCGGTACTCTGCAGCATATTCCTCAAAGGCATCGCCCCACAGCTCCTGCAGCTTTTCCTTAGTGTTATCGGGATACCTCTCCATATACGCCATAACCAGCAAATCTTCCTCGGTATAGCGGAAATCAAACGCCTTCATATCCGCCATCTCAACCAGCGATCTGCCAAAGATTGCGGAAAGGCTGGTAAAGTCGGCATACACAATGCTGCCAAGGCTGCCGTCGGCGCGCTTTTCGTGATAGTAGCCGTCCTCGCCGAGCGCAACGTCAATACCCAGCGCAACGATCTCGCTGGTCACATTGTCGTCCTCGGTCTCAAAGTAGGTAAAGTAACCGGGAGCGCAGGTACGGAAGTAATCGTAGCTCTCGCCCAAGAATTCAATCGTATAAGGCACAGTACCCATGCCGTAAACGTCCCAATACGCAATATCGATATAGTAGGGCGTGCCCGCTTCCATGAAGAATACCATGGAAACGTTGCTAAGGTCGGTATACATTCTCTCGCAATGTTCATACACTAACAGCTCGTTGCGATTCTCGTCAAACAGCCAGCCATCAACCTGCTGATCTGCAAAGGAGGTGATGCGGTATACACCCGAAACAGAAGGAATAAACTCTGCAATCAAGCCTCTGGGCATGATGACGCGGTTATATACGAAATAGTTGTTGTCGCCAAGTTCTGCCTTGTACGCGCTGAAAGGCGCAAGACCCTTGATGGGGTCCTCCAGCTGACCCGCAGGGCCGTATGCATCGTAGTACATGCACATCTGCAGCCACTCCTTATCATGGCCCTCTGCGCCCATGGTTTCCGCCACGTGCTGCAAGATCTCTGCAAGCTCTGCATTGACCGTGACTACACCTGCCAGCTGCGAATTGGAGGCATAAGAGAAATAATCCACGATCTCATCGTAATAGCCCTCGCCCAGCTTGCCGTTGTATGCCATATCGTAGACAGACTCCCGGCTGAACTGAGTATATCCCATCAGATCTGCCAGCAGCAAGGGACCGTCAGCCGTGCCGACATGATAGTAGCCGTCCTGCTCGTTGAACACAACGTCCACATAGTTGTTATAGCCGAAGCCGATCTCTGAACGGTCGGTTGCGGCAAAGCGCGGGATATAGGTAGGCTCGGTAATGTTTGCCATATCCACGATACGCAAATTGGTGATATAGACGGTATCCTCGCCCACGTCGCCGTCACCATCCTTGACGTAGGTCAGCGCGATCTCATAGGTGCCGTCCTTGGTAGCAACGTAAGGATAGCAGCTTCTCCAGCCCATCTCGCCCGAAATGCTGTTGACATCCTCGCCGTCCACGATGGTGTACAGCACATCGCAATACGCTTCGCTGGACGAGAAGAAATCAAAGCAAAGCGCTTCGCCCGCCTTGAGCTCAACGTCCATATAAATGATCGAAAAGGAGTTTGCCACACCCGAGTTTGCGGGCTTGATGCAGGAGTATCCGTCCTTTTCGCCAAGCACGAAGGGCCAGGTGATGTCCTTGTATTGTTCATCCTCCTCTGCGCGGTATGTGCAGTTGAAGCCCTCGCCGTTAACGGCAGCGGCAATCTCGGAAGAATCGGGCATGGAAACGTTGACCTCTACCTCGGGGACAAGGCTTTCTACGCTTTCGTAAAGCCCCTGTACGTAATCGTCACCGGTGAAGTGGTCAAAGGCAACGGTAAAGGGCTGATCACTGAGCATCGCACCTGTCTCAATCAGGCAGATCACACCATAACGGTCAATAAACACCGACGTAGGAAACGTGAACGCTGTAGATCCCGTCATCGCTCTAACAGTCTCATCAAAAGTTAAATACAGTGCATTATAGTCCTTGATCATGGGGAAGGACAGTCCCATTTGGGTCTTAAAATCAGCTATTGCGCTCTCACTGTCGGTACTGTACGGGTCAAGTGCCAGAATCTCAACCTTGTCATTGTAGTTCTGATAAGCAGTCTCCATATAGGGAAACTCCTCCACACACCAAGAGCAGGTGGTGTACCAGAAATTGAGCACTACCAATTCCTTCTCCTTCAGAATCTCGGACAGGGTGTGAGACGTGCCGTCGCTGTCCACAACCGTAAAGTCACGAATGACATCGCCGATCTTGTAGGATACGCCTTGGATATTGGTATCCGCAATAACGCGGGAGACAGCGTAGACACTGACGCTGTTGCCTACAAATTCGTAATAGGGATCGACCTCATAGCCTGCGGGAAGTCCCGAAAGAACCGCGACGTAGCCGTCCTTGACAGGCATTTCGATCTCTGCTTTTCCGGACGCATCGGTGGTGCCAAAGTTGACCAGATCCTCAAGCGTTGTATCGGTGTAAACCATGACGGTTACACCCTCGAGCGCCATGCCGCCGATCGACTTGACCTCGACCGTGTAGGTCTGCTTATCACCATTGGTTTCTTCGCCCGTGGTCGACTCCTCGCCGCCTTGCGTGGTCTGCTCGGCACCCTGGGTGCTCTGCTCCTCGCCGCCATCGGGCGTCTTGACACAGCCCGTCAGCACGACGGTCAGCATCATAAGCAGTGCAAGCAAAAGTGCTGTCACTTTTTTCATGTGTTTCATGTTGCTATCTCCTATCGATTGGTATGTTGTTTGCCAGATGTCCTCCCGGGTATACGCGCTTTTGAAAGCCACCCGAGTGTAAAATAGTAATGTTCTGTATTATTTTATCACAAAGCAGAAAAGAAATCAAGGGCTTTACCGCCTTTGCGCACGCGTATACATATTTTTGTAGAATTTCCACGCGCTCTTTACTTGAATCGTAAGTATTTTATGCTATGTGCCCAAAGATGAATGTGTGCTTCTCCCTTGCGTTCGCGTACAAAGTGTGATATAATAAAGGTTGTATTATCGACATTTTTACCTCTATGAAGCTATTGAGCAGAAAGAAAAATCACGAAAGGCAAAACACACCAATGAACAGCAAAACAACCGTAAGAGTGATCACGTGTCTGATCGCTGTATTGACCGTGCTGGCTACGCTGCTGACCATGTCCTCGACCTCCTTTGCGGGTGCCGAGAAAACCGACTATATCGGTCTTTTTGACGGCGATGTGCAGACCAACATCGAAAGCATCCTGGACGGCAAGGTCGTGCACAAGCTGCCAAGCAGCGTCAAGGACACCGACATCATCTCTCTGATCATCAGAACCGATCTCCCCGGCGTGATGGAGGCATACAAAGAGGCAGACACCGATCTGTCGCTTGCCGAATACGCAAAAAGCGAGGACGGACTTGCCATCAAGCAACGCATTGCAGACAAGCGCGACGAGCTTTTGGCGCATCTGAATGCCGCAGGGCTTGACTATGATACAGGTCTGTGCTACGATACGGTACTCTCCGGCTTTGAGATCACTATCAAGGCGGGCGATCTTGACCGCGCCGACGAGTTGTTGGCAGAAAAAGCGACTGTGATCGTGGGCGAGGTGTATCTGCCCGCAGAGACCAAGTTGGTAGAAAATACGGTGGACGTTTATGATACCGGTATTTTCGACAGCTCCGACTTTGCATACGACGGTACAGGCATGGTGGTCGCCGTGCTTGACACCGGTCTTGACTACTATCACACCGCCTTCTCGGTAGGCAACTTTACCGCCGACAGAGACAAGCTGGGCATGACCTTCTCGGACGTAGAGGGATTGGTTGGCAAGACAGAGGCTTCGGGCATCGTGTCGGGACTGACGGCTTCCGACGTATACATCAGCGAAAAGGTCCCCTTCAGCTTTGACTATGCTGATCGAGACTCGGACGTTTACCCCATTCAATCCGACCACGGTACGCACGTTTCCGGTATCATTGCAGGCCGTGACGACACCATCACGGGTGTTGCTCCCAACGCACAGCTGGTTTCCATGAAGATCTTTTCAGATACCGAGACCAGTGCGCGCACCTCTTGGATCCTGGGTGCTTTAGAGGACTGCGTGGTCCTGGGCGTTGATGTCATCAACCTCTCGATCGGTACTTCTTGCGGATTCTCCACCGAAAACGATAAGGAACAGATCGCAGGTGTATATGATCATATCCGCGAGGCGGGCATCAGCCTGGTAGTCGCTGCCTCCAACAGCTACAACTCGACCTACGGTTCGGAGAAGAACGGCAACCTGGGACTGACCTCCAACCCCGACTCGGCAACCGTCGGCTCTCCCTCTACTTATGCAGGCGCACTTTGCGTGGCTTCGATCGAAGGCGCAAAGACCCCTTACATGACATATAACGGCAAGATCATCTACTTCTCCGACTCGACCAACAGAGCCGGCAAGGAAAAGCACTTGGTCGACGACGTGCTGGGAGAAGGACAGACCTCCCTGGAGCTTGAATACGTAGTTATCCCCGGTGCGGGCAGATCTGCCGACTATACCGGCATTGATATTACAGGCAAGGTAGCACTGGTTGCCAGAGGCGCAACCACCTTTGAGGAAAAGGTCAACGTGGCACAGCAAAAGGGTGCTGCTGCCGTGATCATTTACAATAACGTGTCAGGCGAGATCCGCATGAACGTGGGCGATGCGACCATCCCCTCCTGCTCGATCAGTCAGGACGACGGCGAAATGCTGGCAGCTGCCGGCAAGGGAAAGATCGTGTTCAGCCGTGCACAGACCTCCGGTCCCTTCATGTCCGGCTTCTCCTCCTGGGGCCCCACCCCCGATCTGGAGATCAAGCCCGAGATCACCGCACACGGCGGCTCGATCCTCTCGGCAGTACCCGGTCAGGACTACGACCGTATTTCCGGCACCTCCATGGCATGTCCCAATATGTCGGGCGTAGTGGCACTCCTTCGTCAGTACGTCAAGGAAAATCTTTCTCACCTTGCCGACACCGACGTAGAGGTTGCCGCACTGATCAATCAGCTGCTCATGTCCACGTCTGACGTGGTGCTGGGCAAGAACGGACTTCCCTACTCGGTCAGAAAGCAGGGCGCGGGTCTTGCAAATCTGAGCGAATGTGCTCAAACCACTGCATACATTCAAACCTATGACCGCATTGACGGATCGGTCATGGATAAAACAAAGATCGAGCTTGGTGACGACCCCGAAAAGACGGGCGTCTACGTACTGAAATTCTCAATCGTCAACTTTGGTGATACTGCCTTAACCTACAATATTTCCGCAACCGTAATGACCGAAGGTGTCAGCGAGACCAAAACGGTAGACGGCAAGACCGTTGTGACCGAAGAAGGGTATCTGCTTGAGGGCGTTGACGTATCTGTCACAAGCGTCAAAAACGGCACACAGAATGACAAAACCGTCACAGTCGCCGCAGGTGCGACCGCGGATGTGGAGCTGACGCTGACACTGAGCGATGCCGACAAAAAATACTTGAACGATTCCTTTGAGAACGGTATGTACGTTGAAGGCTTTGTGCGTCTGCACGCACAGGGCGAAAGCGTGATCGATTTGGGCTGCCCCTTCCTTGCCTTCTACGGCGACTGGACGCAGGCTCCCATGTTCGACATTGAATATTTTGAGACCAACAAGGACGAGCTGGATGACTCTGTCGATTTTGAAGACAAGACCATGCCCGATGCATACGCATCCCGTCCCATCGGTAAGCTGTACGGCGACTACGTCAGCTATCTCGGCTCCTTCTACTTCATTCAGGATCCCGCCTCCAAGATGATCTCGGCAAACCGCGAGTACATTTCCCTTTCCAATCAGGAGGGCGCGATCAACTCGCTGGAATACATGTGGATGGGTATGCTGCGCGGTGCAAAAGAGATCAACATCACCATTACCGATGATGCCACGGGCGAAATCGTATTTGAACGCACTGAGAATTGGATCCGAAAGGCTTATTCGGACGGCGGCGCTTCGATCTACCCCGCAAACCTGGACGTAGGATTTTCCGCCATCGAACAGAAACTCAAGAACAATACCAAATACACCGTCACCATCCGGGGTCTGCTCGACTACGGCGACGGCGGCGCAGATACCAACCTGCGCAACACCATGACCTTCCCGCTCTACACCGACTTTGAAGCCCCCGCCGTAACCGATTGCGAATTTTACACGGAATACGACAAGGCGGAAAAGATCAACCGTCTGTACGCAAAGGTCAAGATGTACGACAACCACTATTCCATGGCAATGCAGGCAGGCTACGTGGCATTGGAGGAAAGCGGATACGTATTCAAGCCCTTTGGTAAGTACGTGACAGCCATCAACTCGGAATACAACTCCACCACCGAAGTGATCGTGGAGCTGACCGATTACATTGAAGACGTCAAGAACGGCGCGGCACACAAGAACACCTTTGCGCTGACCTGCTATGACTACGCCATGAACGAGGCAACCTACGAGATCGGTCTGCCTGACGAGTACGTGGACTTTTACCTGCCCGAATTGTCGGATGCGCCTACCGAAACCGTGACTGTCGGTGCACAGACCTACACGCTGCCCGTGCTCACGCTTTCTCCCTATCAGACGTATGAGCTCAATCCCGTACTGTATCCCGATACCTCTTGGGCAGAGCTGCTTGACTACTACTCCTCTTCCGAGAATGTTTCGATCATCGGCAACACACTCATTCCAATCACACCCGGCACGCTGACGTACGTGTACATTGCCGATCCCGATAAGCCGTCCGCAAAAGATCACTATGCTTTCTTGGTCAGAGTCCTTTCCGAGGATGACCCCGGCTACGTCAAATACGACAAGCCCGTGACCGACCTGTTTGAGCTGACCGGCTACTTTGTCGACAAAGCGTTCTATTTTGCCAATTCCTCCGACCGCGATCTGGGCGTGACGGGAGACGACTCCAAATTTGGCTCGTCCTACTACGCGCTGGAAATGTACCCCAGTGAGTCGGTCACTGTACGCTATAAGCTCAACGCATACTTCCCGGAAGACACCAAGGTGGTATTTGAATCCTCCAACCCCGATATCGTAACGGTGGACGAAAAAACCGGCACTATCGTGGCACAAAAGGAGGGCTTTGCATCCATTACCGCAAGCGTGATCATGGACGGCAAATCCACCTACTATTCCAAATCGATCAGCATTGAGGTCAAGGATCCTTACGTGACCCAGGGGCCCATGCTGCAAAACTACTTTGGTCTGGGCGGTACGGTCGAGATCCCGGCAAGCCTTGGGCTGACGCAAATCGGACAGTTCGCCTTCTCCAACTACGAATACATTGACAAAGACCCCTCCGAGGTCACCGACGAGGACCCCGAAAGCTCCAAGGCTTGGTTTATTGGTGATAACACCATCAAGGAGGTAATCATCCCCGAAGGTGTGGAGACCATTTCCGCCTATGCCTTTGCAAATCTGACGGCGCTGGAGCGCGTGGTGCTTCCCTCCACGCTGATCCGCATTGACTGGGGTGCATTCTACGGATGTAAATCTCTGAAAACCGTAGTGGGTCTGGAAAACGTCAAGTTTATCAACGAAAGCGCATTCCAGGATTGTGCATTGAGCGGTTCGATCAAGCTGAACAGCGCAGTTGCGATCGCGGACTACGCTTTTGCAGGCAACCGATCGCTCTCAAGCGTAACCATCGCAGAGAACATTCAGTCGATCGGTGCACACGCCTTTGCAAACAACTCCTCGCTGCGCACACTGACCATCAAAGCTCCCATCTATAAGCTTGGCAAGTACGCCTTTACCGGCTGTGAAGCCTTAAAAGAGGTTTCCCTGAACTCCGCCGTTATTCCCACAGGTGCTTTCCGCGGCGCAAAGAACCTTGAAAAGGTTACCTTAGGTAAGGACGTTGCCGTGATCGGAGAGAACGCCTTTGGCGGCACCAAGCTGGCATCCATTACCGTAGATACCAACAACACCCGCTTCCGTGGCGGTACCGATCTGCCTTACATTGTCAGCGCGGACGGCAAAACGCTGATTTTGGTTGCTCCCGCAACCTCGGGTACGTTTGCTCCCGATCTGAATGTGACCTTGATCGGCACGGGCGCATTCTCGGGCAACGCCAACGTCACTGCGGTGGTATTGCCCTCTGTCACACAACTGGAAGCTTACGCCTTTGCAGACTGCACCAAGCTGGCAAGTGTGACGCTTGGCAACCTGACGCAGATCGGCGACTATGCCTTTGCAAGAACCGCACTCAAGACGGCTCCTTCGTTTGACCACCTGGATCAGATCGGTGCGTACGCATTCAGCGGCAGTAAGCTGACAAGCGTGACCTTACCCGACGGTATTACTGTAGGCAGAGGCGCGTTTGCAGAGTGCCAAAGCCTTGCAAGCGTAACGGTTGGCAATCATGTACGCCTTGGCGACGATTCCTTCTATCTGAACTCCTATACCAACATGGAGGTCAAGGGAGAAACGCTCCCCAATGACGTCTTTACCACCGTCTACTATGTATCCTTCAAATCTCCTCTGACCTCGTTGACCATTGGCGATAACGTCGAGATCGGCAACCGTGCATTCTACGGCGCGGTCAATCTGCCGCGTGTAACGCTTGGCAAGGGCGCAATCATTGGCGACTATGCCTTCTTCAACGCTGCCTCGCTGACCGACATTGACCTTTCACAGGTCACCTCGATCGGTGCGCACGCCTTCTCGGGTGACGTTTACAACGATTGCTATGACGAGGCATTCACCGCACCTGTAATAGACGAAAACGGAGAGCCTGTTTACAGATACTTCGCTCCCGCCCTGAAAAAGATCAGCCTTGATGCGCTGACCTCTCTTGGCAATCAGGCATTCGCTTACTGCCAAGACCTTGAAAAGGTAACGCTTGGCTCCGGCTTGACCGTCGTGCCCGACATGGCATTCATGTACTGCCGTAACCTTTCCGACATCAACCTTGATGCACTCTACGAGATCGGCAGCAACGCCTTCTACACCACAGACCTTTCCGAAATTGATCTGTCAAACGCACAAAAGCTTGGCACTTACGCCTTTGCTTACTGTGAGCAGCTGCGTACGGTAACCTTCGGTGCGCAGGATGTGCGCTTAGAGGAAGGCGCATTTGCATATGACAAGGCGCTCTCTGCCGTAAACGGTATGCAAAACGTCTCTTACGTGGGCGACTACGCATTTGCATACTCGATCCTGCCCGGCGCAGATCTGTCCGGTGCGTCCTATATCGGCACACATGCCTTCTACAAGGAGCAGATGGCAGACTTTACTCTCAAGCTGGGCACGGCTTTGACCGACCTTGGCGACAACCCGTTTGCATTCTGCCGCCTGGACAGCTTCTCCTCTACCACTACCACAAATTTCAACGGTAAGGACTACGAAACCGTAATCTATACCTTTGACCTTTCAGAAAATGTGCGCGTCATTGACGGACACCTCTACCGCGTCGTACCCAACGGTTTTGAGTTGATCACCTATACGGGCAACTCTGCGCAGGTACAGGTCGCCGATGACACGGTGCGTATCGCCGCCATGGCATTTGCGGGCTCCCCCGTAAAGCAGGTGCTGCTCCCCTACACGCTGCGCGCCATCGGCCATAAGGCATTCTACGCATGTGACGATCTGCGACTGGTCACCCTCACCTCGTTCAACGCGCCCATTCTGGAAGAGGAATTCGATGCTGCATACCATGACAGCTACGACAACATTCCCGCCACGGGCGACTATACCTTCTACAACTCAGACGGCTCCGAGTTGATCAAGCCCGGTATCGGTATCGTTCCCTACTATATGTGGAACGCTGCAGAAACCTACTACTCCACCTACTACGGCGCAAACTTTATCGACTACGTTGGTCACGTTGAAACCCCCATCACCATGGTCAGACCCGTCAACGGCAACCATTACGACTCCTTTATCTTTGCGCAGTACTTTGATACCTTCATTGACGGTAGCGCAGCAGCAGACGACATTACGCTGGCAGCCATTGCCGCCATCAACGCCATTCCCGACCCGCTCACGCTTGACGACAAGCCCTTGGTCGAAGCAGCAAGAGCCGCTTATGATAAGATTTCCACCAAGGAGCAGCAGGCACTTGTCACCAATTTCGAAAAGCTGACCCAGGCAGAGCGTAGAATTGCCGATCTGGAAGCCATGGCAGGTAACAACAATCCCGAGCAGCCCGAGGTACAGCCTCCCAAGAGCGTCTCGATCACCCTGGTTCTCTCGATTGCTTTGGCGATCGTGGGTGCACTCTCATTTGCGCTTGCTATCATCAGCTTTGTACTTGCACACAAGCTCTACACCCCTGAATACGTTGCTGCACGTAAGGCAGAAAAAGCTGCCAAGCTTCGCGCCAAAGCAGAAAAGCCGATCAAACTCAATAAGCCCCATAAGCCTCGCGGTATGCACAAAGAGGGTAAGCTCGGAAAAGCCTTTGCAACACTGCCGCTGGACAAGATCTTTACCGCTGTTGCGATCATTGCCATCGGTGCAGCCATCGTGCTTATGATGATCACTCTGTTTGGCTCAACAGGCTCACAGTGGAAGGACCCCTACAAGCAATTTGACAAGCAGGGATATTCGGTCAGCGTGCGCTTTGATGCAGGCGACGGCCGCTTTGCAAACCGCGATATCACGGTCGTGGACGTCTTCTCGTTGGACGATTACGCGGTCGGCGAGGACGGCAAGATCCAAATTCCGCTGCTTGACCCGCAGGACAAGAACCGCGGTGCACAGGCTTACGTGGTGGATAATCCCGGTTACACCCTGGCAGGCTGGTACACCGACCGTCAGCTCAGAGTAGACGAGCAAGGCAGACCCCTTGACGAATACGGGGAGCTGACCGAGATCTCGGGCAGAGCGCAGGGCTGGGTTTATTCCGGCAGATGGGATTTTGCAAGCGGCACAGTATCGGTCGATCCCGCGACGGTCGAGTCCGGTGCAGACGCGGTACTGACGCTGTACGCAGCATGGGTTCCCGGTGTACAGTTCAACCTGTACAATCTCAACAATCTTGATCAAAACGGCGATCCCGCATTCATTCAGACCTTTACGGGCTCCAAGCTGACCGTTCCTACCTGGAAGAACGGCGCTGTATCCCTTGGCGGTGCCTTCCCCAAGCTGAACGGCACGCCCAACGCCATCTATGCGGATAAGGAGCAGACCATGCCCCTGACCGACCCGATCAAGATCGATATCAACTATGAAAACGGAACCATCAACACCCCCGCAGTAGATATTTACGTAGATCTGTGGGAGGGTCAGTGGTTCAAGATCAGCTCTGTCAAGCAGTTCTACAAGCACGCAAGAGCCGACGGCAATTACATCATTGAAGCAGACCTCGACTTCTCCCAGAAGGGTGCGATCTGGCCTGCCAACTTCTATAAGGGTCAGACCCAGTTCACGGGTAAGATCATCGGTAACGGTCATACCCTTTCCAACATTACCGTACTGCAGCCCACAGGGGCACAGCAGGGTGGCTTGTTCGGCTTTATCGGTGCCGGCGCAAGCATTACCGATCTGCACTTTGAGAACGTGACATATACCGCGACCGGCTCGCGCATTCAGGGCTCGACCATCGGCCTGCTTGCAGGTACGATCTCAGATCAGGCAACGCTTGAAAACGTCACGATCAGCGGTAAGCTGCTCATCGATCCCTCGCTGTTCCTTGACGGCGTGGACGTAGCAACCTACGGTATGCTCGCAGGTGCGGGCACAGACGTCGGTATCGGCCTTGATAACATCAAGGTTGAGGCAACCGGCGATAATAAGAACAGCGTCATTTTGAACGTCAACAAAGAAACGGGCGAGGTCACCCTGACAGTCCGTGAACACAACTGATGCATAAGGAGGATATGAAAAAATGAATAAGAAGATCCTTTCCGTGCTCCTTGCTGCCATGATGCTGCTCGGCACGCTCAGCGTGCTGGGCGGCTGCGGCCAGCGAAAAGCAAAACCTGATGCGCTGGTTGTGATGACCGACGCGCTGGACGGCGTTTTCAACCCCTTCTACTCCACCACGGCTCCCGACGCAACCATCGTTGCCATGACGCAGATCGCCATGCTGACAACAGGCTATGAAAACGGTCAGGTCACGGTAGCGTGCGGTCCTGAAGAGGCGGTCGTCGCCCTTGACTACGCCGTGGAATACGATGATTTTTCGGACACTACCACCTACACCTTTGTCATCAAAAACGGTATTACCTTCTCGGACGGCGAGCCCTTGACCATTGAGGACGTCATTTTCAATATGTACGTTTATCTCGACCCTGTCTACACCGGCTCTTCCACCATGTACTCCACCGATATCGTGGGGCTTCAGGACTACAGAACGCAGACCCGCGGCTCGGGCTCGGACGACACAAGCGAGATCATTGCAGAATTGGCAAACACTCGCGCAAGGAACCGCATCAATGAGCTGATCAACCTGTACAAGCAGGTAGGCAAGACCGACACCGCAGGCTCTTACAGCGCAGATTATGACAAGATGGTTGCTGCGATCGGAGCTGCGGGCCTTTCCAAGGGATACAAGGAAGCCATTTCGAGCGATCACTCCAAGGTAACCACCGACAATCTGCTTGCGGACTACGAGCTGACCCTCTCCGAGTTCAAAAAGGAGCTGGAAAGCGACTACACCTCCGCAGCAGAAGCATATACCGAGACCCCTTACAAGGAAACAGGCGAATTTGATGAGATCACATCCTTCATGTTTGCCGAGGGCTTTGTGACCATTGAATATGAAAAAGACCCCGTGACCAATAAAGATATCAAAACCAAGATCAAAAAGGTCACCCGTAACTACTCGTCCGACGTGGTCAACTCCCGCGAAGCCGCCATCAACTACGTTTATAACCAGAAGATCGACCAGGAGCTGCACATCATTCTGCAGTACTGGGCAACCGCCACCACACTGCTGACCGAGTACAGTGCACAGGCAACTACCGTCATTCTGCGCGAGAATATGTCGGCGGACGGCTCTCTGCTGGTTCCCAACATTTCCGGCATTGTATCTCTGGGGCATACCACCGACATCCATGAGGTCGAGGCATTAGGCGGCTTTTATACCGTAGCACACGAGCACAACGCAGACGGCACACCCGTCAACCGTGACGAATACGACGTGCTGCAGATCACCATCAACGGAGTTGACCCCAAGGCGATCTGGAACTTTGCGTTCTCGGTCGCTCCTCAGCACTACTACGCGCAGGGCTACACCGTGGATATCCCGAACAATCAGTTCGGCGTTGAGTACGGCTCGTTTGACTTTATGGCAAACACCATCCGCGCAAGCGAGGTAACCAAGGTCCCCATGGGCGCAGGTCCTTATAAGGCAACCAACCGAAATAACCAAGACAACCCCCAAGGCGCGGACTTTTACGTCAACAATATCGTTTACTTCAAAGCAAACGAAAACTTTATGATGGGCACGCCCAAGATCGAAAAGTTGCGCTATCAGGTAGTCAGTGCCACCAACGCGCTGGATTCCCTGGAAAAGGGAGAGGTGCACTTTGTTACCCCCCAGTACACACAAGAGAACATTGAGCGCATCCACAATCTCAGCGCAAAGGGCATTGAAAGCACATATACCGATCAGTTGGGCTACGGTTACATCGGCATCAATGCAGGCAAGGTACCCGATATCAACCTGCGCAAAGCTATTATGTGCGCTATGGATACCGGCCTTGCGTTGGAATACTACAGCACGGGCACAGCAAGCACGATTTACTGGCCCATGTCCACGGTCAGCTGGGCATATCCCATGGAAAACGGTAACCCCAGCCTGGACAACGGTCACGAATATCCCTCGCTCAACTTCAACCGCGAGAATGCCAAGCAGACCATCCTGGACTACATGGCAGCAGCAGGCGTTTCCGAGGGGGACAATCAGCTTTCCATTACTTTCACCATTGCAGGCGCGGATCTGACCGATCACCCTGCCTATAAGGTATTTGAAAGTGCGCAGGCGCTGCTCAATGAATGTGGTTGGGATATTGAGATCGTACCCGACACACAGGCACTGACCAAGCTTTCCACAGGCTCTCTGTCCGTATGGGCTGCAGCTTGGGGCACCACGGTAGACCCCGATATGTATCAGGTCTATCACAAGAACTCGACCGCAACCAGCACACTGGCTTGGGGCTACCGCGAGATTCTTGGCTCTCCCGCCGCGTACCCCGAGGAAAACGCTATTCTGGATATGCTCAGCGAGGTCATCGACCAGGCGCGTGAGATCACCGATCAGGAGGAGCGTGCCGCACTTTACAAGGAGGCGATGGGTTACGTGCTGGATCTGGCAATTGAATTGCCGCTTTATCAGAGAAAGACCCTGTAC
This sequence comes from Eubacteriales bacterium, assembly GCA_045586845.1. Classification (GTDB taxonomy): domain Bacteria; phylum Bacillota; class Clostridia; order Oscillospirales; family CAG-272; genus SVQP01. The sequence goes on along the minus strand of JAZNBB010000093.1, from coordinate 20,837 downwards.
GCCTACAATGCACGTGTCATTGACTCCTCCACCCTGCCCGCAGAGATCAACCCCTACACCTCTCCCTTAGAGAAAATCTGGGAGATCGAATTTGCACAGTAAGAAAGGCGGCCAAAGAATATGCTAAAATATATTATTAAACGCCTTGCGCTTTCGGTCCTGATCCTTTTTTGCGTTTCGCTGATCATCTTCACGCTGATCCAACTCATGCCCATGGACTACGTTACACAGCAGATCGCTGCCATTGAGACCAAGGGCGAAGCGGTCAGCGAGGAGACGGTACAGGCGCTGATGAGCGAATACGGCTACGGTACCGACGGTACTCTCGGCGGCATTATCCGCGGATACTTTACCTGGCTGCGCGCCACACTGCGCCTGGACTTTGGCAACAGCTTCAAGTTCCAGCAACCCGTAGCTGACGTCATTGCCAAGAATATGTGGGTCTCCTTTGCGGTGGCTGCCATTGCGACCGTGTTTGAGTTCATGATCGCCATTCCTCTCGGCATTACGGCTGCAACTCATCAATATTCCTTCCGCGACTATTTCGTCACCGTACTGGTCATGATCGGTATCTCGCTGCCCTCCTTCTTCTTCGGGCAGATACTCAAAAATATGCTTGCCATGCAGCTTGGGTGGTTCCCATCGTCGGGTCTTGGCTCGGCATCCATGGACTACACAGGCGTTTACCTGATCCTTGACTACGTTTCATACCTCGTCATTCCCGTGCTGACCGTGGTGGTTTTGAGCATTGGCGGCAGAATGAGAATGACCAGAACCAATATGCTGGAAGTTCTGAACTCCGACTACATCCGCACCGCGCGTGCCAAAGGCTTACATGAGTCCAAGGTCATTTACAAGCACGCGTTCCGCAATACCCTGATCCCGTTGGTCACGTCTCTTGCAGGACTTCTTCCCTCGCTGTTCTCGGGCGCGATCATCACCGAGCAGGTATTTGACCTGCCCGGTATCGGTAACATGGCATATCAGGCAACGCTTGTTGCCGACATTCCCTTCATCATGGGCTACAACCTGTTTTTGGCTGTGCTGAGCATCGTGGGCGTATTGCTTGCGGATATCATGTACGCCGTGGTTGACCCCAGAGTCAAGCTTGGTTAAAGGAGGCAGCTTATGAATGATACTGAAATCAAAGTAAAAAGCTCTCCGAAAACCGAGGAGCCGCTGGACAAAAACGTGCGACTGATGTCCCCGGGACGTATGGTCGTGCGCCGCTTTTTCCGATCCAAGCTCAGCGTGCTGGGTCTTGTGCTGATCGTGTTCCTGTTTGTTTTTTGCTGGATCGGTCCCCTGTTCTATACTGCTTGGGGACAGACAGAGGTGGACTACTCGGGCAAGACCGAATACGTGCAGACGCTGATCACCTACGAGGACGAGAATGGTGTGACGCACTCCTACTATCAGCTCGAAGAAACGCATGAGACCACCAACTCGCTTGCCAAGCCCTCCTGGAAGCACCCGCTGGGCACCGATCAAACCGGCAAGGACGTGCTGGCAAGACTGATGTATGGCGGCAGAATTTCGCTGACCATCAGCTTTTTGACCGTATTCGTCATCGCTGCCATCGGCGTGGTATTCGGCGGTATTGCAGGCTACTTCGGCGGCATCGTGGATAACGTCATCATGCGCGTTTGCGATATTCTGATGTGCTTGCCCGGTATTCCGATCATGCTGGTCGTGGGTACGGTACTTGACGCGTGGAGCAAAACGCCCGATTTTCCGCTGACAATTGAACCCCAGCACCGTATCTATTACCTGATGGGCTTCCTTGCCTTGATCTCCTGGTCGGGCACAGCAAGACTGGTGCGCGGTCAGATCCTCTCCCTGCGTGAGCAGGAATACATGGTGGCAGCCGAGGCTATGGGCTACTCCACCGCACGCAAGATCTTCAAGCACCTGATCCCCGGCGTACTTCCGCAGTTGATCGTCTCCATGACGCTCAGTCTGGGCTCCATGATCCTGTACGAGGCATCGCTGACTTACTTAGGACTTGGCGCACCCGAACAGTTTGCCGCATGGGGCACCATGATCAACGCCGCAAAAGATACCACTATTCTGCAAAACTATTTCAACATCTGGGGCCCTCCCGGTCTTTGCATCATTATGGCAGTGCTGGGCTTTAACTTTGTGGGCGACGGTCTGCGCGATGCGCTTGACCCCAAAATGAGAAGATAAGGAAAGGATTACGAACATGAAACAGAATAAAAAATCCTCCTACCTCTCGGGGCGCGAGATCCGTGCCATTGCCAAGCAGAACAAGAAGATCATGATGGCTCTGGAAGCCAAAAAGCACCGCAGAGCAAAGGAAGAGGAATTCCTTTGCGAAATGAAGGACGAAGGCAACATCCTTGAGATCGACGATCTGCACACCTACTTCTTTACCGATCAGGGTATTGTCAAAGCAGTCAACGGTGTTTCTTTTAACATTCCCAAAAACAAAACCGTGGGTATCGTGGGCGAATCGGGCTGCGGCAAGAGCGTGACCAGTATGTCGATCATGCGGCTTTTGCAGGGCCCGACAGGCCAGATCTACTCGGGCGCGATCCGTTTCGCAGCCGAGGACAAGACCTACGACATTGCGCAGATGCCCATGTCTGAGATCCACCGCATTCGCGGTAAGGAGATCGCCATGATCTTCCAGGAGCCCATGACTTCGCTCAACCCCATCTTCACCATCGGCGACCAGCTCGACGAGGTGACCTACATTCACCGACCCGAGGCAACCGCCGAAGAAGCACAGGCACGCTCCTTGGAAATGCTCAAATTAGTAGGCATCGCAGCCCCCGAGCGCGTGTATAACTCCTATCCCCACGAGCTTTCGGGCGGTATGCGCCAGCGCGTTATGATCTCCATGGCTCTGGTATGCAATCCCCGCCTGATCATTGCGGACGAGCCCACTACCGCGCTGGATGTAACCATTCAGGCGCAGATCCTCGATCTGCTGCGCGATCTTAAGGACAAGATCAACGGCTCGATCATGCTGATCACACATGACCTGGGCGTGATTGCCGAAATGGCAGACTTTGTGGTGGTCATGTACGCGGGCAAGGTGATCGAGATGGGTACGGTGCACGAGATCTTCAAAAACCCCCTGCACCCCTACACCATAGGACTTCAGAAATCCAAGCCCACCATGCAAAGCGATTGCGATATGCTGTTCAACATTCCGGGCAACGTGCCCAACCCCGTCAATATGCCCACACATTGCTACTTCAAGGAGCGTTGCGACCGGTGCTGCGATAAGTGCAACGGTGATTACCCGAGCATGATCCAAGTCAGCCCCACGCACTACGTATCCTGCCATCTTTACAGTAAGGAGGAAACGGTCAATGGCTGATATCTCATTTGAATCCGCGCTGGCGCGCTGGGAAAGCACACCCGAGACCGAGTGCTCCTACGACGATGCGGCGGAAGCTGCCAAGCTTGCCGAAGCTAAGGCGGCTGCCATAGCGGCGGACGCAGAAAAAGCCCCCAATCCAAACGCACTGCTCGAGGTCAGACACCTGCGCAAAGCCTTCCCCATCAAGAAATCGCTGACGGGTAAGGTGCAGCAGGAGCTGATTGCGGTAGATGACGTTTCCTTTGAGCTTTGCCCCGGCGAAACGCTGGGCATCGTGGGCGAATCGGGCTGCGGCAAGACCACCATGGGCAGAACCGTGCTCAAGCTGCACCCCTCAAGTGGCGGCAGGATCATCTTTGACGGCAAGGACATCACCGATTATTCCTCACAAAAGATGCGCAAGCTGCGTACCGAGATGCAGATCATTTTCCAGGATCCCTACTCCTCCCTGCCCCCCAGAAGTACGGTGGGCGACATTCTGTCCGAGCCCGTGCGCGTGCACAAGATCGTACCCGAGAAGGAGATCAAGGGGTACGTGCTGGACCTGATGGAAAAGTGCGGTCTGCGCGACTATTACTACGAGCGCTACCCCCACGAATTTTCGGGCGGTCAGCGTCAGCGTATCTGCATTGCGCGTGCGCTTTCGGTCAAGCCCAAGCTGGTCATTTGCGACGAGCCCGTGTCTGCGCTGGACGTGTCCATTCAGGCACAGATCATCAACCTTTTAAAAGATCTGCAAAAGACCATGAACCTGACCTACCTCTTTATCTCGCACGACCTCTCGGTGGTCAAGTTTATCTCGGATAAGATCGGTGTCATGTACCTTGGCTCGATGGTCGAATTTGGCGCAAAGAAGGACATTTTTGGCAATCCCCTGCACCCTTACACGCAGGCATTATTCTCCGCCATCCCCAATCCCGATCCCGATGCCAAAATGCACCGCATGGTGCTGAAGGGTGACATCCCCTCACCTGCAAATCCCCCCAAGGGCTGTCGCTTCCACACGCGTTGCCCCTACGCCAAAGAGATTTGCAAACATATAACTCCCACCTACCGCGAGATAGAACCGGGACACTTTACCGCCTGCCATATGTACGCAGAGGAATAAACCATGGCAGACAAGCAGAAAAAGCAAAAAAAAGAAAAGGTCAAGTATATTGACGACGGCTCGACCGTGGTGGATATGCAGCCGTTTGAGGATGCCAACCGCCGCCCCGGTCAAAAGCCGCGCCAAAAGGGCGCAAAGGGCACGCTGCGTGAGCAGATGCGCACCTACTTTGCCGCCGTCAAGCTCATGTTTGTACCCATGCTCGTTACGCTGGGACTGATCTTCGTATCCTTCCTTTTCACCTGGATCATTTTCATTTTAGCAAGATAACGCAACAAAGGGCTGTCGCATTGACAGCCCTTTGTTGATTTCAGGTTATTCTTTATCCGTTTTTTTTCGCAACGCCACTGCTGCCGTTGCAGCAGTAACGACCGCCGCCAACGGGACTGACGACTTGCAGCTGCCCTCTCTCTGCTCGTCCTGCGTTTGCTGCTCATCGGGAGTCTTTGCAACGGTATCCACGTTGGAAAGCACTCTGAAGCTATATGGCGGCAAAGTCACGGTGTACTTGCCGTCCACGGGCGACACTGTACCGTCCGAACCAATCATTGACCCGTCGGTGGGCAGCTTACCCTCGCAGAACAGATAGGAACACAGCTCGGCATCAAACAGATCGGTTGCAAGGTGAACCGTCTGCTCGGCAGCGGAACGGTTAAGTGCAATCAGTGTCCATGCACCTTCAGGTGTTTTGACACACAAAGCGTCGATCAGATTTGCATCCTCTCCCATAACAGGGTAGATCTCGGATCCCTTGGGAATATAATTGCAAAGTAATCCCCAAGCATAATAGGTGGGTCTGTAGCTCCATGAACCATCTGTCTTGTAACCGATCAAGCCCATGCTCATCAGACCGTAATTATCTCCGCCCGTTTCGTTATAGTAGTAATATACATCGTGCAAAGGCCAGTAGGAAAGCCCTGCTGCCCCCGCCCCCAGCGAATTGACTGCCATAGACGCTACAAATAAGCCGCGTCCGTAGGTTTCGGTCGAAGCAGCCGCGTAGGCTCCCTGCGCACTTCCATCGCCAAACTCGCCGAACAGAAAAGGCTTGTCGGCGGAATAATCGGTTCTGCCGTGTACAAATTCCTCGATCATATCGTCCAAATAAGGCATATCGTAGCTCCAGGAATAGGTGTGAGAATCAAACGCATCGCACACGTCGCGCAGCGCATCATACGATCGACAATACCAGCCAAGGCTTTGCGCATCATCTGCTCCGATCAGCATGATATCCTGCAACCCTGCCTCGGTCATATACGCATCCACGGTCTTATAATACTGCACGTAGCGGTCAAAATCCACCACACCGCCCGATACCTTGAACGAATAGCTTGGCTCATTTTGTAAAATTAAGCCCTTTACGCAGTCATATCCCTTCTGCTCCTTGATATAACGCAGCACTGTCACGATATTCTCTGCCATTTCGTCCAGATCGTTGGGCGCACTCAGCCAGTCACCGCAATCGGCATAGGACAGCCAATCGCCCGCGGCAGCCCCCCACCAGGTCAGCATCACATCTATGCCAAGCTCATGGCAAACGCGCAGATACGCAAGCGTGCACTTGCCCTCCTCGCTGTCCCAGCGGAAATCGGCAAAATCCGCACTGTGAGGATCGCTGTTATCATTGACAGGCTCAAACCATTCGGGCATGATCATCATGCGTACAGTCTGCAAGTTCATCTCCTGCATACGCTGTTTGATCAGCTCCAGATCCTCCTCGGTCACACCGCGTTCCTTGTTAACGGGCAACAACAGCTTGGGATCCCACTCGCAACCAAGTCCGACCGTGGGAAACGCGTTGGGTGTATCCGAAACCGTCAATTCGTATGTGTCCGAAGACGCCTCTGCGCCGACATTGATCATTTCGGTCAGTGTAACGTTATCCACCCACACTTTTCCCGTACTGAACCACAGTCTGGGACCGGCATTGACCGTCACGGCATTTTCATTAGTGACAGTGAATACAAAGCTCAGCCTGATCCAGCCGTCACTTGTGCCGTAATGCGAGGAGGACACCGCCTCTCCAATGTTGTTGGCAGCAGAGTCGTACATAGTCATGCCCAACACTACGCCGGCACCGTCCGGAGATACGTTTTCATATCTGACGTCTGCCTGCATGATGTACGTCTTACCGTATTCCATTTTGGCATACTGAAACGCACTGTTTGCCATGGGCGTTTGGTTGGTCATACACAAAGCACCCGAACCGTCCGTGCCCTCACCCTTGGCATATTCCGCCGTACAATTGGAGGGATCATTGCTCCATGTCTGCCAATTACTCATTTTTCTCTCAAAGTTACCGTTTTTCAGCATATTCTTTTCGGCTGCACCGACACCTATCACAGCGCAGGCACAAAGCAGAAAGCTTGCCACAGCTGCACACAACAATCGCTTGAACATACCCTTTCCTCCGTTTCGTTGTCCTTTATCAAAAAGTCTGTCAGATCTGCTCCACTTTGATCAAGCTGGTCTTGCCCGATACTCCCGTGGTATCTCCGCCCGTGATGACGATGCTGTCACCCTTAGCCATAGGCAGCAGCTTGGGTGCCATTTTGGTCGCCGTGTAGAACAGCACGTCGGTCGAAGGATACTTTTCGCACAGCGCGGGAGTCACGCCCCAAGAAAGCGCCAGCTTGCGATAGGTAGTCTCATCAGTGGTAAGCCCGATGATATCCACCGGGCAGCGGAAGCGTGATACCATGCGTGCGGTCATACCCGACAGGGAGCACGCCACGATTGCCTTTGCGCCTATATCGATAGCAACCGCACAGGTTGCGTGTGAGATGGCGTCCACCGTGTTCTTGATCTTGAACTCGGTGCCATAAAAGATATCGGTATAATCAATGTTGTTTTCGGTGGTCTCGGCAATCTTTGCCATAACCTGTACGGTCTGCACGGGGTACTTGCCCATGGCAGTCTCACCCGACAGCATAATCGCACTGGTGCCGTCATAAACCGCGTTTGCCACATCTGAAATCTCGGCTCTTGTGGGTCTGGGATTGTATATCATGCTCTCAAGCATCTCGGTTGCGGTGATCACGCGTTTGCCAAGCATTCTGCACTTGGTGATCAGCGTTTTCTGCATGGCGGGCAACTGCTCAAACGGCACCTCCACGCCCATATCACCGCGTGCGACCATGATACCGTCGCAGACTTCGCAAATCTCCTCGATATGATCGTACCCCGATTGGTTTTCGATCTTGGCGATCAGATCCACACCCTCACCGCCGATCTCTGCAAGATAGGTGCGCACATCGATCAGATCCTGCTTGCAGGAAACGAATGAGCAGGCGATGAAATCCACACCGTTCTGTACGCCAAACGCAATATCCGCCTTGTCCTGATCGGAAAGGTACTTCTGCTTCATGACCTTGCCGGGAAAGCTCATGCTCTTTCGATCGGATAACTCACCGCCGCATACCACGCGGCAGCGGATCATTTTGCCCTCGATCTCCTCCACCCGGAAGATAAGCAGTCCGTTGTTGAGCAGAATGGTATCACCGGGAACCAGCTCGTGCGCAAGCTCGGAATAGCTGACAGACACTATGCTCTCATTGCCTACCACGTCATCGGCAGTGAAGGTGAATACCTGTCCTTCCTCCAGCATGACCTTGCCCGATTCAAAAGTCTTGATGCGGTATTCGGGGCCCTTTGTGTCAAGCATAATAGCGATAGGCATATCCAGTTCTGCTCTGACCTTTTTAATGCTGTCTATTCTCTTTTGGTGATCCTCGTGTGTATTATGGGAAAAATTGAGACGTGCGACGTTCATGCCCGCCTTACAAAGTCCGCGCAGCACATCCTCGCTCTGGGTAGCGGGACCAATGGTACATATGATCTTGGTTTTACGCATATTGTGCCTCCAAAGAATTTCTGTCATTATTATATCACAGCCAAAGAGCAATTTCAAGCACTTTCGTCGCGCTTTTGAAAAAAGAACCGATAGATCGGGCGCAAAATCAGCAGGAAAACCGCAAATAGCACATACTCCAAATATCTCTGTCGAAGACAATAGATCTCGCCAAAAGCGAATAGAGTTGGGGAGGTGCTCCGCTCGGAGCACCTCCCCTTTGTCGCATCCTGTCACATCCTTGTATATACTGCAATATAAAAAGCCTTGCCCGACGCGTGATTAAAACGCCCGCGCCGCGGCAACAATAAAGATACACAAACATACAAGGGAGGCAATACCATGATAACCGTTAAACGCGGTGATATTTATTACGCTGATCTTTCGCCCGTCGTGGGCTCTGAGCAAGGTGGGCTGCGCCCCGTGCTGATCATACAAAACGACGTTGGTAACCGATACAGTCCCACCGTTATTGCTGCTGCCATTACCTCGCGCATGAGCAAGACCCGCCTGCCCACACACATTGATATTTTCGCAGACAAAGCGGGGCTTGCCAAAGACTCTGTCATCCTGCTTGAGCAGATCCGTACGCTTGACAAACGCCGCCTGAAGGAGAAAATGGGGCATTTGGACGACGACGCCATGCAACGCGTGGATAACGCGATCGCCATCAGCTTCGGGCTTGGATCGCAAAACGGTGCCGCGGTAGCGTCCACCGACGGGAAAAACGAGATTTTGGGTTAATTTTTTTGTGAAAATGTGCGTTTTCTATTGATTTTATCAGCTTTTTGTGATAGAATGACTGTAGAAAATTTTTCGGAGGAATTCCCAATATGGCACTTGTAACAACAACGGAAATGTTCAAGAAGGCTTACCAAGGCGGCTACGCGATCGGTGCTTTCAACATCAACAACATGGAGATCATTCAGGCGATCACTGAGGCCGCGGCAGAAGAAAAGTCCCCTGTTATCCTGCAGGTATCCGCAGGCGCACGTAAGTACGCAAAGCATGAATATCTGATGGGTCTTGCACAGGCAGCGATCCGTGATACCGGCGTGGATATTGCGCTGCACCTTGACCACGGCGCGGATTTTGAGATCTGCAAGTCTTGCATTGACGGCGGCTTCACCTCGGTTATGATCGACGGCTCCCACCACTCCTTTGAGGACAATATTGCCCTGACCCGCAAGGTGGTCGAATACGCACACGCACACGGTGTTGTGGTAGAGGGTGAGCTTGGCAAGCTGGCAGGCATTGAGGACGACGTCAAGGTGTCTGCCGAGGACGCAATGTTTACCAACCCCGACGAAGTTGAAGAATTTGTGACCCGCACCGGCGTTGACTCTCTGGCTATCGCCATTGGCACCAGCCACGGCGCATATAAGTTCAAGCCCGGTACCAAGCCTCAACTCGCATTTGATGTGCTGGAGGAGATCTCCAAGAGACTCCCCGAGTTCCCCATCGTGCTGCACGGCGCTTCCTCCGTTCCCCAGGAGTACGTGCGCGAGATCAACGCACTGGGTGGTAAGCTGCCCGACGCGATCGGCATTCCCGAAGAAATGCTGCGCCAGGCTGCTTCCATGGCGGTTTGCAAGATCAACATCGACTCGGATATCCGCCTTGCTATGACCGCAGGCATCCGCCGCGTACTCTTTGAGCAGCCCGACGTATTTGACCCCCGCGGCTACCTGACCGTAGCTCGTTCCGAGGTCAAGAAGATGGTTCAGCACAAGATCAAGAACGTGCTGGGCTCCTCGAACACCCTTTAATCATCCACTTTGGAGCTGTCAGGCCTTTTGACAGCTCCTTTTTGGGAGGAATTTATGAAACATACCGAACACTTTTTAACCAAATGGCACGACTGCGACCCCGATCTGATCATCCGCCCCTCGCAGGTGCTGATGTATATGCAGGAATGTGCCAACAGGCAGTGCCGCGCCATTGATCTTGACCTGGATGAGATTCATCAGCGTGACGGCATCGGCTTTATCATGAGCCGTATTCAAGTCAGCATCGACGCGCCGCTGCCCCCTTACATCCGCATCTGGGTCAACACTTGGTGTCCGCCCTCGCGCTCCTATTCCTTCAACCGTTGCTTCGAGATCGAATACGAGGGAAAAACCTACGCCCGTGCATCGTCTGAATGGGCTTTGGTCAACCTCAAGGACCGCACCTTTATCAAATCCGAGGACTTCCCCGCTGCGGCACTGTTCCCCGCGGATGATCCGATTGATAAAAGCGAGCTGCCACGTCGCGTGCGCATCTCCTCCGCTGTGCAAATGCAAGAGGTGGGCAAACGCGAGATCCGCTACTCCGACCTTGACTACAACATGCACATGAACAACACCAAATACCCTGATATGCTGTGCGATTACGTGCCGGATATGCTTGGCAAGTTTGTCAGCGGCTTTTCACTCTCTTACCTGCACGAGGCGGCTTACGGTGATGTTCTGACCGTTTACCGTGCCGAGACTGAGAACGGCTATTGGTTCCGCCTGATCAATCAGAACGGCGAGACCTGCATGGAGGCGGAGCTGTATCTCAAGAATATGGAATATTAGGTTTAAGAGTCCCCCGACAAGGGGGCTCTTTTTCATAATATTAGCTACCGCAGGCACGGGCGATCAAAAATACCCCTTTGGTACCGTTTGATACCAAAGGGGTTTTCATGTAAATATTGTTTTTATTCTTTCTTATCCAGCACGATAGCGGTCTGCTCGTCCTCATACTGACGGGTATACAGGCGGTAATAATATCCCTTTGCCGCCATCAGCTCGGCGTGGTTGCCGTGCTCGATGATCTTGCCATCCTTGACCGCTAAGATAATGTCCGCCTTTCTGATGGTGGACAGACGATGCGCGATCATAAAGCAGGTTCTCCCCTCGCTGACGCGCTCGGTTGCGGCTTGAATCAGCTGCTCGGTATGGCTGTCCACCGACGAGGTTGCCTCGTCCAGCACCAATATAGACGGATTTGCAAGCATGACGCGCGCAAACGACAAAAGCTGCTTTTCACCTGTTGAAAGCAGGTCTCCGCCCTCGCCCACGTCACTTTCCAATCCCTTGCCCATGCGCTCAACGACACGCCATGCATCGATCTCGCGCAGCGCCGTCTCCATCTCCTCCTCAGTTGCGTTCGGATTGCCGTAGCGCAAATTCTCAGCAATACTGCCCGAAAACAGATGCGGCGTTTGCAGCACGTAGCCAAGCGAAGAATGCAGCCAAAGCTGGCTTCTCTCTCTTGCATCTCTGCCATCGATCAGCACACGCCCCTTAGTGGGGTCGTAAAAGCGGCAGACAAGGTTGACCAGCGTGGATTTTCCCGCGCCCGTCTCTCCCACGATCGCTACGTTCGTGCCCTTGGGCACGTGCAGATCAAAGTGCTCCAACACCCATTCGTTACCGTCCGGGTACATAAACGACACGTCCTCAAAGGTAATATCACCGTGCAAGGGCTCCCAATTCTCTCTTTTGGGGTTAAACGTGTCACCGTACTTCTTCACGACCTCGGGACTGTCCGGTACATCCGACTCGGTTTCCAAAATCTTGGACACACGCTCCATGTTGACGCGGACGAAAATCATGTCCGCCATGGCATTGACTACCCATTGCACCTGCTCCATCATATTCATAGCATAGGTCATGAATACCGAAAGCTTACCTAAATACTTCACATCCTCCTGTGCGATCAAGCCCCCGCGCCAAAGCACCAGTGCCAACGCCATAGAGGTAGAAAAGGCGATCAGGCAGATAAAGCTTGCACGCACGCGCGCGGTCAGTACCGCTGTGCGGTTCATCTTGCCGGTCAGCGCAAAAAAACTCTTACGCATTTTCTCTTCTGCACCAAGCACACGAACCGTGCGAGAGCCGGTAATGCTTTCGTTGAACTTGCCCGAGATCTGAGAATTGAGCTCTCTGACCTCGCTGTTGAGCGTGCGCAATCTGCGCTCAAACAACGCAGCACTCAAAGCAATCACGGGCACGATGACCATGACGCAAAGCGCCAACTTCCAGTCCTTGATAAACATGATCACGGCTGCACCGACCAGATACGACAAATTCCACACGCCGCTCATGAAATCCCACGCCACCACGCCGCCGATGCGGCTGGTGTCGCTCATGATACGCGAATGTAAATATCCTACGCTGTTCTGGTTAAAAAAGGAGAAGGATAGCGACTGCAGGTGCTTGAAGCACACAGAACGCATATCTCTTGCGATCAGCACCTCGATTCTGCCCGTTTGGTAAGACGAAATAAAGTCTGCCACGATACGTGTCAGCAAAAAGCCCGCGTAACAAAGGAAGAAGATACCCAAGCCGTCCAGTGTATCCGGCAGAATAAAATTGGCAATGGCATATTCCTGAAACAGAGGCAGACAAATATCCACCACTCCGCTTAAAATGCCCAAAAGCAGCATGACGCCAAACACCCAAAGATAGGGCTTGAAGAAGGCAATCACCTTAGGGTACGGCAATCCTTTTCGTTTTGATTTTTGCGTATTGCTCTTCATGCCGTCACCTCCTCGGCGTTTGCAATACAATCGTCACGCCCCTGCATACTGCACACGCGGCTGTAAATGCCGCCCCGTGCCACAAGCTCGGCATGCGTGCCCATTTCGGCAACGCGTCCCTCATCCAATACCACGATTTGGTCAGCGTGAGAGAGCGTGGTAACGCGGTGCGAGATCAGAATGACCGTGCAGCCCTCAAACTCGCGGCGCAGCGCGCGGCGAATGGCTGCATCCGTCTCGCTGTCCACAGCGGACAGAGAATCGTCAAATATCATGATATCGGGTTTGGTTGCTAACATTCTGGCAATCGAGCAGCGCTGCTTCTGACCGCCCGAAAGTGTCACACCACGCTCGCCCACAAAGGTCTCGTACCCGTCCTTGAACTCACTCACCGCACTGTCAAAGCAAGCAACCTCGGATGCATGCCTGACCGCGTCCATATCCACCGCTTCGGTACCCATACAAACGTTCTCGGCAATCGTACCGGAAAACAGATACGTATCCTGCAGGACGTAGCCGATGCGGCGGTGCAGCTGTTCGCGGCTGATCTGACCTACCGGCACACCGCCAATGGTAATATTTCCGTCCTCAAGCTCGTACAGACGGTCAAGCAAACTCATCAAGGTGCTCTTTCCCGAGCCCGTACCACCCATAATTCCGACCACACTGCCGCCCTTGACTGTGAACGAAATATCGTGCAAGATCTGCGCACCGTTCTTTTCGTAAGCAAAATTGACACCATCAAACACGATATCGCCCTTAAAGTCGGGCTCTGCAGGCTGCAGGGCTTGCATTTCAGGCTCAGTATTCAGAATGTGATTGATTCTGCCCAGCGCCACGCCCGCCTTACTCATTTCAGACACGATACGTCCAAGGGAACGCACCGGCCACAGCATCATGGCATTATAGGTTACGAATGCGAGTAAATCACCAAGCTCCATGCCATGATTAACACATAAATACGTACCCACACACAGCACTGCCAGCACCTGCATACCCGAGAAAAAGTCACCAATGATCCAAAACCAAGTAAAAAGCCAAGTCAATCTGACGTTTCTATCGCCAAACTCTTTGTTTTTCTTGTCAAATTTCTCGATCTCACTCTTTTCTCTTCCAAACGCACGCACTACGCGCACACCCGTCAGGTTTTCCTGCGTGATGGATGAAAGCTCACCCTCGCACACATCGCAAGCCTCGAAATGCTTGCTGATATGGTGGCGAAAGACCAGCGAATAGGTCAGCACGATGGGTACGAATGCAAAGGAGACAAGCGCCAGCTTGTAGTTCATGATAAACATGACGGTCAGCGACACGGTCAGCAAAATGATTACGCGGAAAAGCGGAATGAGCTGCTCCGCCACAAAATTTTTGACCATTTCAACATCCGAAGTTGAGCGCTGGATCAGATCGCCCGTCTTGTTCTGCGCATAAAAGCTCTGCGGCAGGCGGCCGATATGAGAGAACAGATCGTCGCGGATGGTCTTGACCATACTCTCGCCGCCCTTATTGTTAAAATACATATTCCCAAATCGGCAAGCGACAGACGCACCTCCCGTGACAATGACCGCAATGGCGATCAGCCACAACTTATCCTGCAGGTATGCAACCACCTCGGACGCATCGATATATTGCGCCAGCAACGCAGGAAGCTCCCACGGTTCACCGGAAAGCAAATTATCTACCGTAAAGTTGACGATCTGCGGTGCGATCATCTCTAAAACCGTCATGGCAAAGGCGCAGGCAATGCCCAGCGCAAACCAAAATCGGCTCTTGCGCAAGAATCGCCACAGACGTGCCGCCTTGCCATAGGTCTTGAATTGCGTTTCCATGTTTTATGTATTCCCCCTCTCTTTTGTGTAAGGGCAGATGTCAGCCAAGGGGCAAGCTCCGCAACGCGGCGATCTTGCCGTGCAATAATCTCTGCCAAACTGCACAGCCCGATGACAAAAGTCGCTTTGCTCCTCGGGCTCCACATACAAGTCCAAGATTTTCTCTACCCTATGTGGGTCTTTCAGCGTAGTAGGATATGCACCAAGTCTGCCGCCTATGCAGATCAGATGCGTGTCCGCCACGATTCCGGGAATGTGATAAATATCCCCCAGCAAAAGATTGGCGATCTTGCGCCCCACGCCGGGAAAGGTCAGCAACACCTCTCGGTCCGCAGGTACTCTGCCACCGTGCTGCTCAACCATAATCTTACAACAATCCTTGATATTTTGCGCCTTGGCGCGGTAAAATCCGCAGGAGTGCACCAATCGTTCCAGTTCCTCGATCGGTGCATCCGCCACCGCCTGCGCACTTGGATATGTCGCAAACAACTCACGGCACACAATATTCACCCTTGCATCGGTGCACTGCGCCGAAAGTCTGCCCATGATCAGAAGCCGCCAGCCATCGTCTGCCGGATCTGCGGCGTCGGTGCGCCATTCCAGCGCACATTCCGCACCGGGATATTGCGCAGCAAGGCGGCGCGAAACCTCGGCAAAGCGTTCCTTGGTTTGCTTATACTGTTTTGTTCTTTTCAGGTTTTTCATAAATTCACCATAACAAAGCGCGAGAAAACCGCCCTGACACAGCAGAACAGTTTTCCCACTCTTTTTATCATATAATCAACAAATTCAATCCTCAATGGGATATTTGTCCTTGTATTCTTGGAATCTGCGGTCAAATTCGGGGTTGCCGTGCTTGACAACGTACAGATATTTATGCATATCCAGTGCCTTATCCTGCGAAAGCTCCAGCATACAGCCTGCGATATTGGAGCAGTGGTCTGCAACTCTCTCGCAGTTGGTCAACAGGTCGGACAGGATGAAGCCCATTTCCATGGTGCACTCGTTGTTCTGCAAGCGCACGATGTGATGCAGTTTAATGGCATCGCGCAGATCGTCAATCACCTCTTCCAGAGGCTCGACCGAAGCAGCCATGTCAAAGTCGTCGTTGACAAAGCCCTCGCGTGCATTCCAGAGAACCTCACGCACGGCAGCGACCATGGTATTGATCTCCTTTTGCGCAGCAGGCGAGAAATTGATCTGCTTATCCCGCATCTCCTCAGCCGACTCAGCGATATTGACCGCGTGGTCGGAAATACGCTCAAAATCGCCGATCAGGTGAAGCAACTTTGTGATCTCACGGGATCCTTCTCCCGAGCTGTTCTTCGCAGCCAACTTGACCAGATACGAGCCGATCTTATCCTCCATTTTATCTACGTCGTCCTCGTATTGACGTACGAGGTCTGCAGATTTGGAATCGTAATTACTCAGCAGCATCAACGAGCGGTCAAGTGCCTCGCAGGACACCACCGCCATTTTACGCGCTGCAACCTCAGCCTGTTCAACAGCAACCGCAGGCGTGATAAACAATCTCTCGTCCAATACTATGCCGTCCTCGTCCTTCTTTTTCTTGGACTTTTCGGGTACCGACACAAATGCCAGCTTTTCGAGCAGCTTGGTGAACGGGAACATCAGAACGACTGCAATGATCTTGAATACCGTATGGATAATAGCGATATCCCACATGTTCGCAGTGACGCTGTTCAGCCCAAATCCAATGATCGCATCCAGAATATAGTAGCCGCTGAGCACCACAGCCACAGAAATGATGTTGAAGTAAAGATGTACCAGAGCTGCGCGCTTACCGTTCTTGGACGAACCCATGGACGAAAGCATAGCGGTCACACAGGTACCGATATTCTGACCCATGACGATCGGAATGGCAATACCGTACGAGATTGCGCCCGACGCGGTCAACGCCTGCAAAATACCGACCGACGCAGAGGATGACTGCACGATAGCGGTCAATACGGTACCTGCCAGGATGCCGAGGAAGGGATTTTCAAACATCACAAGCAGATTGCCAAACTCGGGAATAGTCTTAAAGACGGAAACCGCATCCGACATGATGTTCATACCGGTCATCAGTACGCCAAAGCCGAGCAAAATAAAGCCGACCTGCTTATATCTGTTTTTCTTTGCCATCATAACGAACACAATACCGATGATGGCAAGGATGGGCATCCAGAAATCGGGCTTGAAATACTGCAAAATGCTCATCGCGCCCTCAGCACCTGCAACCTCCATGCCGGTCATAGCGGTCAGCCACGCGGTAACTGCCGTACCCACGTTTGCACCTAAGATCACGCCAACTGCCTGTGCCAGTGTCATGGTTGCAGAGTTGACAAAGCCTACCACCATGACCGTGGTAGCCGAGGAGGACTGAATGATGGCTGTTACACCAAGACCCAACAAAAAGCCCCTAAGCTTATTTGAGGTCAGCTTTCCGAGAATGATCTTGAGTCTGTTGCCCGCACTCTTTTTGAGCGCGTCACCCATAACGTCCATACCGAACAAGAACAACGCAAGGCCCAAAAGCAGATTGAGCACCATAAAGATGTCAACGCTATCATGCGTGATAACTGCGTGGAAATTGTTCAAAAAGTTTTGCATTTCAGTTTTCCTTTCCGATCCTTTTGATCAGATCAACATTTGTCCATTGATGTTTAACTTGAATTGCAGACCAAGCTTGTCCGCAGCCTTGCGGCACATAACCATTCTGCCAAGGAATATTTCAAAATACGACATGACCGACGCGACCTCGGTATCGATATCCAGCGTCAGCGTGACCGTGCTTTTTTCGCAATCCAGCACCAGCCTTGATGCCGTCACCGAGTAATTCACGCGGTCGTGAATATCAAAGGTAGCAAAATCCTCGTTTCGCACGCGGCTGCGGCGCACATCGGATTTGTCTGCCAGTATCAGTGCGGCAGATACGCCGTTGACCGGTACGCCCGTACCCTCATCGTGGTTTCCGATGGCGGTGACAACAGTGGCAATATCCTCGGGCGGCATACCCATACGGTCCAAAATTCGGAACGCCATGACAGCACCGCTCTGCGAGTGGTCCACGCGGTTGACTAAGTTGCCGATATCGTGCAGATATCCCGCAATGCGCGTCAACTCGACCGTATGTGCGTCATATCCGAGCTCGATCAGTATATTCGCAGCAACTTCGGACACACGCGTGACGTGTGCAAAGCTGTGCTCGGTATACCCCAGCGCACGCAGAGATTCGTCTGCACGTGTAATGTAGGTGCGGATCTCCTCGTTATGCTTCAAAGATTCATACGTGATCACAAATATCCTCCGAAAAAACGCCTATTTGATATTATTTTATCATATTATTGTATATTTGTCAATGATAATTTCGGTTGAGTGTGAAGATTGAATTTCGGTTGAGTCTATTCTCTGTGCAACGGGCTCCACTTTCCCTTTTTGAAGTAGATCGAGAACATAAAGAACAGCGCGATATTGTGCGCGATCATGCACGCCCATGCGGCGACAAGCGTGGGCGCAGGCAAAAGCATCAGGCACAAAAACGTGCCCAAAATGCGTATGCCCCACATACCGATGACGTTATATATGAACGGGATTTTGGTATTTCCCACGCCCTGCATCATGCCCTCGGTGATGATGGTCACGCCGTAGAACGGCTCGGACAGCGCCACCATGCGTAAAACGGTCTTGCCCAGCGTAATGACCTCCGGGTCGGACGAGAAAATGCGCATCATGGGCTCCGCAAGCATGAACAAAAGAGCGCCCGAAAGGACCATGAGCAGCACCTCGCAAACAAGCATCAGCCTGCCAAGATCCTTTAATTTTTCTTTATCCTTCGCACCCACGCAGTTGCCCGCCAGCGTAGCAGCGGCTGCCTGCATTCCGTAGCCGGGGATATAAAACGCCGACTCAACGGTATTGGCAAAGCCGTGCGCAGCGGTGGAAACGTCGCCAAGAGAATTGATCATAGAGGCAAACACCACGTAACCAAGCGATGTGGCAAAGCGTTGCGCCATATTCGGCATAGCCACCTTTAAGCAAGGACGCAATATCTCCTTATCGGGACGCAGACGTTGACCGCGCGGAGAGATGACCGGATGCCGCCAAATCGCCAATGCAATGGCAATGCCGCCAACGGTAAAAGCAATTGCACTGGCAATTGCAGCACCTATAACGCCCATGCCCGCACCGGGAATCCACAAAGCGACACCCTCTTTCCCAAGCCAGGGCAGTTCAAATGCTCTTGTGGGATAGATCAGCAAAAAGTTGAGCACTACGTTGACGATATTGACCAAAATTCCCACGCGCATGGGGGTTTTGGTATCCCCCGCACCACGCAGCACTGCACCAAAAATAATAGATGCGGCACGGAACAGCATGGGCGTATACAGGATAAAGAAATACGTTGCGGCGGTCGTGCGGATGTCGGGATCGACCTGCATGAGTACCGGTACGATAGGTGCAAGCAAGAGCGTCAAGACCGTAAACAGTACGCCGGAAACCAGCACCGCAAGCACAGCTTGCGAGGATGCGCGGCGGCAACGATCCTGATCCCCCGCACCCATTGAGCGCGCAATATAGGACAAAAAGCCCACGCCCAAAGCGGAAAGCGAGCTGCCGACCAGCCAGCCGACCGTGCTTGTCGAGCCTACCGCGGCAGACGCCTGTGTGCCAAGTGAACCGACCATGGCAGTATCCACGTACTGTACCGCCGTGTGCATCAGCTGCTCAAGCATGGTGGGCAACGCTAATGCAACCACAGTGGGCAACAACCCCCATCTTATATTTTTCAAAAAATGCTTTTTCATATTCCACAACACTCCAAATTCACAACTGTGACCATTATATCACAAAACTCCGCACACGAAAAGACTCCGGGCACAAAAAATCAAAAAATTCCAAATCCTACTTGATTTTTCGCGCAAAAATCGGTATAATGAAAGTAACTTAATAAACGCAAAGGAGATCCACTATGGCTAAAATTACCTTTATGGGTGCCGGCAGTACCGTTTTTGCAAAAAACGTACTGGGCGACGCAATGCTCACCCCTTGTCTGCATGATGCGGAAATCGCTCTTTATGACATTGACGCAGACAGGCTCGATGAATCGTACCTGCTTATCACCAAGCTCAACGAGAACATCAACCAAAACCGCGCAAAGATCAGCAAGTATCTTGGTGTGGAAAACCGCAAAGATGCACTGCGCAACGCGGATTTTGTGGTAGACGCCATTCAGGTAGGCCTTTACGATCCTTGCACCATCATCGACTTTGAGATCCCCAAAAAATACGGGCTGCGCCAGACCATCGGCGACACGCTGGGCATTGGCGGTATCTTCCGCGCGCTGCGCACCATTGTGGTTCTCAAGGAATTTGCTGCGGATATGGAAGAGGTTTGCCCCAACGCGTGGTTCCTCAACTATACAAACCCCATGGCAATGCTGGCAGGCTATATGCAGAGATATACCAACATCAAAACGGTGGGCCTTTGCCACAGCGTACAGGTCTGCTCCGAAGGATTGCTTCATAGACTTGGTATGCAGGACAAACTGGAAGGCAGACGTGAAAAGATCGCAGGCATTAACCACATGGCTTGGCTCTTGGAAATTCAGGACAAGGACGGCAACGACCTCTACCCCGAGATCAAAGAACGCGCAAAGTCTAAAAACGCCAACGAAAAGCACGACGATATGGTCCGCTTTGACTACATTGACAAGCTTGGCTACTACTGCACCGAATCCAGTGAGCATAACGCAGAATATAACTATCTCTACATCAAGGAAAACCGTCCCGAGCTGATCGAAAAGTTCAATATTCCGTTGGACGAGTATCCGCGCCGCTGCGTGAACCAGATCGCAGGCTGGGCGAAACAGAAAGAGGAAATTCTCGCAGGCGGCAAAGTAGAACACACGCGCTCCCGCGAATATGCCTCGCACATCATGGAGGCGATCGTCACCGATACTCCCTACAAAATCGGCGGCAACGTACTCAACCGCGGCCTGATCCCCAATCTGCCGGCCGAGGCCTGCGTAGAGGTCACGTGTCTGGTTGACCGTGCGGGCATTCATCCGACGGCGGCGGGCGAGCTGCCCCTGCAGCTGGCGGCCATGAACGCCTCGAACATCTATCCCCAGATGCTGACCATCGAGGCAGCCGCCACGGGAGATCGCCAAAAGGTATATCAGG